>JBFJVD010000261.1:0-3907 GCA_041624375.1 Anaerolineales bacterium | reverse complement strand
GTCGCAGTGCGGGCGACCCGCGGCCGCTCGCACCGGCCATTCCAGTGTAGCGGTGGCGTTCCTTCAGCTTTGCTTACAAATGGCTTACAGTGGCGAGGTTGTTGTCGGGGCGACCCGTCGGTTTGCCCCAACGAGTCTATCCGGCCGGCCGCACCTCGAGCTGCACGTCGAAGCCACGGTGTCCGGCCTCGGCGACGAAGTCGCTGCCGCTCATGGCCTCTTCCACAGCCACCACGCCAGGCCGAACTTGCGCGCGGGCGATGGCTTCCGTGAGGATGGCCGCGTGCCAGCCGGTGGCCTGCTCCATGGCAGTCAGCCCAGTGGCCTCGTCGTAGTAATGGATCAGGTCGAGGTGCACCTCGGTCTCCTCGCCGTCCTTCTCCCCCTGCGCGAGGATGCGCGTGATGATGAGGTCGCGGGTCGATTCGTCGGCGCGGATTTGCGGTTCCCAGAGGTGGTGCAGAACCTGGCGCGGGACGACCTCCTGGCCATCCACGACAATCGGATCCGGAGAGAGCAAACCCAGCGATTGAATCAGCTTAAGCTGCGCGAAATGCCCGGGGTACCGCAGAGTCTTATTCTGCAGTGTGCGCAGTTTGCCGGCGAAGGAACGGGCGGCCGTCGTCAGCCCGCCCGCGGTCGTGAAGCCCTCGAGCGTTCCGATCGGGTCGGGGAAGACGACCTCTTCAAGCTCCTCAAGCACAGGGACTCCGACCATCTTGCCATTGCGGATAAACAGGCAGTCCCCGTAATACTCGTTGGTCAGCCCCTCGATGCTGAAGGTCAGGCGGTAGTTCCACGGCGGCTCACGGTCCTGCGGGAGGCCGCAGTCCCACATGTAGACATCTCGGGGGAGGTCCAGCTGCTCGAGAGCGTACAGAATGAGCGAAGTCCCCATCCCCGGAACCTGCCCGCAGTCTGGCACGACGGAGCAGCCGGCTGCGGCGGCGTCGCCGTCGAGCTCGAGCTGGGCGAAGACCACGTCGCTGTTGCCGCCCAAATCGGTCATCCCGCTACCAGCTTCAATCGCCGCGCGGGTCAACTCCAGGTTGTAGAAGTAGGGCACGGCGCTTACAAAGGCGTCAATCTGCTCCCGAACAAGGAGGTCTACAACTGCTTTGTGGTTGGCGGCATCGAGCTGCAGCGGCCGAGCCAGGGGCATGCCCAGCAGCTGGTTGACTCGCTCCGCAGCTGCCCCAGCTTGGCGCGAGTCCGCGTCGCACATCCAGAGTGCTTCGGCCTCCCCGAAACGACCGAAATCATACGCAGCTGCGGTTCCCTGGCGACCGGATCCAATGATGGCGTAGCGAAAGGTCATGGAGTCACCCTCTCACGGTTGGCATTTGAGCTGAGCATGGCGTGTCAGGACCAGCGGCGCAGCGTGCTCTGTACCTGACCCAGATAGCTGCGCCCGAAGAGGTTGAGGTGGTTGAGCAGGTGATACAGGTTGTAGAGGCTGAGCCGCGAGCGCCAGCCGGGTGCCAGCTCGGCCGAAGCTTCATAGGAAGCGTAGAAGGGCTCGGGGAAGCCGCCGAACAGTGCGGTCATGCCCAGCTCAGCTTCAGCCCAACCATAGTGGGCGGCCGGATCGATGATCGCCGGCGCACCCGTGGGGCCGCTGCTCACATTGCCCGACCACAGGTCTCCATGGAGGAGGGAGGCGGGTTGGGCAGGTATGAGCCCCGGTAGGCGCTCCAGGATCCGTTCGAGGCAGTCGAAATCGTCTGGCTCAAGCAGGCCCTGATCCAGTGCAAGCCGGCCTTGAAAGCGCAAGCGGTGCTCGGCGAAGAAGGCATGGCCGTCCACCAGTTTCGGATTGGGCTGCGGCGTGCTGCCCAGGTAGTTGTCGTGCTCAAAGCCAAAGGTATCGCTTACCGTGGCGTGCAACACGGCCAGCTGCTCACCGAGCGCCTCCCAATAGCCGGCTCGGCGCGGGCCTGGCTGAAGGTCCTCCAGGAGCAGGAAGTTGGCTCCCACAAGCAGAGGCCTCGGGAGGCGCGGTCCACCAGGAACGGCAAGAGCTTCGAGTCCGTGTGCTTCCTTCGGAAACAGGTCTGCCGGGACAGCCGCGTTCTGCTTGAGGAAGAAAGTGTCCCCCTGCTGCACGCCGAGGCGGGCGCCGTCGTGGATGCAGCCTCCGGCAACGGGTTCCAGCGAGACAACAGGCCCAAGCCCCTGGGCCTCAAGCCAGGACTGTACCTCAGGGGGCGCTTTCACTCAGTGCCTGTTTCCATGGAATCGAGCAGGCCGCGGAGTGAGCGTTCCACGATGCGGTAGGTGCTTTCGAAGCCCTCCAGGCCGCCATAGTACGGATCGGGGACGTCGTGCGCCGGTCCCCCGTGGGGATCGAACTGGCGCAGCATCCGGAGTTTGGCCTCCTGCTCAGGAGAGTTCGCCATGGACCGCAGCGTGTTGAAATTGCTGTGATCCATCGCGATGATCAGGTCGAAGTCCTCAAGATCTTCCGCGTGGATTTGGCGGGCGGCTCCGTCATAGTCGAGCCCGTGCTTGGCCGCGGTGCTGCGCATGCGTGGGTCCGGCCGCTCGCCAACGTGGTAGCCGGAGGTGCCTGCCGAACTCACCTCGAAGCGCGGTCCAAGCCCGCGCTCGGCCGCCAGTTTTTCAAAGAGGTGCTCCGCCAATGGGCTGCGGACGATGTTGCCGAGGCAGACGAACAGGATCCGGTCGGGGGAGGACATGTCAGGATTATACCGGCGCCGATCGGCGGGCAAACGCCTTCGCTTCGACTCAGCCGAGCAGTGGGGGTAGATCTTCCAGTCGGGCTTCGGTGCCTTCGTCGCCCGCGAGCGCCAGGCCGCCCGCGTGGCGGACGGCATCCGGCCGCACGATCGCCAGGCCGATCCAGCCCAGGCTCGGGGAGTATGCGACGCTGGTTAGAGAACCGATCCGCCGGCCTTCCTGGCGCATCTCAGCCGGAGCCTGGCCAGGTCCGGCCAGATGTACCCGCATCAGTTTCTTTGCGAGCTGCCGCCGGCTCTCCATCCTGGCGATAATCTCCTGCCCGATGTAGCAGCCCTTTTGAAAGCTGACTGCATCCCACAGACCCACTTCGAGCGGAATCGAATCCTCGGAGATTTCGCGTCCCGATCGCGGCAGGCCCGCCTCAATCCGAAGAGTCTCAAAGGCGTCTGCTTCAGCTGGGCCCGATTCCCAGGCCCGGTCCGCCGCCTCGCTGGCCGCTGGATCGAGCAGCAATCGGATTCCACCCGCGCCGGGCATGGCAACCGGCCAGGCATAGCCATGCTCCCAGGCGAAAAAGCGGCCCAAAGGGGGTGCAGGGTCGAGCGGGGCGAGCCGGCGAACCTCGGCTTCCGCCTGCGGGCCGTAGATCCCCCATAACGACCAGCCCTCCGGCCAGGGTTCAATCTGCACTTCGTCCTGGAAGAAGATGTGGCTCTGCAGCCAGGAGCGAACCTTCGCTGGATGGCCCGATTCGATCAGCAGCAGCAGCTCGTCCTCAAGTGTCAGGATGTCGAGGACATCAATGATGCGACCGATCGGATTCGTGAGCACGCTCGTGCGAATCTCACCCGGTGTCAGGCCGGAGACGTCGTTGGTTGACATTCGCTGGAGCAGATCCAGCCGGTCGCGGCCGGCAAGCCGCAGCAGAGCAGGCGGCGCATGCCGAACGTGCAGGGCATGGTCATGGGCCGCCCGGTAGGCGGTTTCAACTTCTGGGGGGTTCTTCTCTGAGTCCATGGGATTGTCGCGTCCTAAGCTCACATTATAACGTCCCCACAGGCGGGCCTTGCTTTGAGGGGTTCAGGGTGAGATGGGTCGCGGACCGTTGTAGCCTTCTGTCCGTGCCCAGGTGTCGACCTCTGGTGCCCACGCAACAAGCGGCACCCCTTCTGCCTCCGGCTCGGGTTCCAAGGGTTCTTCAACC
>JBFJVD010000260.1:0-3952 GCA_041624375.1 Anaerolineales bacterium | reverse complement strand
GTTACGACGTCACGGCGTCACGGCAGATAGACGACCTCGTGGTGGGCTCCGTCCTCGTCCGTCCAATGCCCCACCTTGATCGCCTCCCGGTTCACCCCCGAGGCCACGCTTGAGAATGCGCGGCGCAGGTTGGAGATGGCCGGCAATCCGATGTCGATCGACCCGGCTTTCTTCCTTGCCACACGCTTCGTCTTGGCACTGGTGTTTGGCGGGCTCGTCTTCGCGGTCTACCTAATCACCGGACGCAACTGGCTGCAAGGTCTCGGGCTCTCCGGCCTCTTCGTAGTGATCGGCTTCTTCTTCCCGGATCTGTGGTTGAGCAGTCGGATCCAGCGGCGCCAGAAAGCTGTGTTCCGCGCCATGCCGGACGCTTTGGACCTGCTCACCATTTGCGTTGAAGCCGGATTGGGCTTCGATGCGGCCATGTCGAAGGTCCACGAGAAGTGGGAGAACGATCTTGCGCTTGAATTCGGCCGGGTGATTCAGGAGATCCGCCTCGGAAAGCTGCGCCGCGAGGCATTGCGGGACATGGCCGACCGCCTTGGCGTAAGCGAAATGACAAGTTTCGTTGCGGCCGTGATCCAATCTGAGCAGCTCGGGGTGAGCATGGCCAAGGTGCTTCGAATCCAGTCAGACCAGATGCGCACCCGACGGCGTCAGATGGCGGAAGAGGAAGCCCACCGAGCGCCCATCAAGATGGTCTTCCCCATTGCACTGCTGATCTTCCCATCGTTGCTGATCGTGCTCCTCGGACCGGCAGCGATGATTCTGGTTACTTCGCCTTTGGGGGGCATTCTTCGCTAGCTGCCCTTCCGCCGGTCCTCCCGGCACTGGCCGCCCGTCCCCCGGGAGATCACCGGCGTCGAACGGTAGGCCGCCAAAGGCTGTCACAGGATGGATCCGTCGAGGGAGTGGATCCTGGTGCGTGGATTCCTCTCAAAGCGCTCGATCTTCCCGGGCTCAGCCTGGGTCGAGGCGGGCCTCAACCTGCTCTTTCCCCCTCGTTGTGCCGGCTGCGGCCGCCCTGGAACAATCTGGTGTCCAAGTTGCCAGCTGGATCTGGTCGAACTCAGGCCACCGCTCTGTCGTTCCTGCGGCGCCGAGTTGACGCGTCGGGACGCTCCGTGCTCGGATTGTCTCTCGCTCCCAGCAGGGCTCGAAGTTCGATCCGCCGCCCGCTATGAAGGTCCGCTGGTCCGCGCGTTAATCCAGCTCAAGTATCGTCCTGACCGCCGCCTGGCAATCCTGTTCGCTGGCTGGCTGGCAGCAGCCCTGCCCACACATGCCTGGCGGGCCGATCTGGTGGCAGCCGTGCCGCTCGGCTTGGAGCGGGAGCAGGTGCGCGGTTACAATCAGGCTGCGCTTCTCGCCCGCGCTCTTTCCCAGCGATTGAAGCTGAGCTATGCTCCGGACGCCCTGATCCGGATCCGCGAGACTCGATCGCAGGTTGGGCTCCAGCCGGAGCTACGGCGCGCGAACGTTGAGGCTGCCTTCCAGGCGCGCGAACGGATCGTCGCCGGCCAGCGGATTCTCCTCATTGATGACCTCTACACAACCGGCGCTACGCTCTCGGCGTGCGCCCGGGCGCTGCAGGCGGCCGGCGCAGGTGGAGTTTATGGCCTGACGGTTGCGCGTGCAGGGAGAGGGAAGCTGGCAATTGTTCAGTCAAAGGAGGCTCCATGACTCTACGTGTCGAGATCTCGACCAAGAACCTCGAACTGAACGATCGACTCCACGACTATGTCACCTCGAAAGTGGGCAAGTTGGACCGCTACTTGAACATCCTGGAGGAGGCGAAAGTCGACCTGCGCTTTGTTGAGTCGGCGCGCAACGCCAACGATCGCCAGGTCGCCCAACTCACGGTCCGCGGAAAAGGTGTTTTGCTGCGCGCTGAAGAGCGAACGGATGATATGTTCGCTTCCGTCGATTCGGTGCTCGACAAGATCAGCCGGCAGATCGAGCGCTACAAGGGGAAACGCTGGCGCAATCGCGGCGACGGCCGCTCTACCGCCGACGTGGCGCCAGACATCCCGCCCACAGAGATGGAAGCCGAGCTTCCCGAGCCGGAGATCGCCCGCCGGAAGCGCTTCTCACTGATCCCGATGGACGAGCGCGAGGCCATCGATCAAATGAGATTGCTGGACCACGAGGATTTCTTCGTGTTCCTGAACGCAGAGACCAATCAGGTCAACGTTCTCTATCGGCGACGTGATCGCTCTCTGGGTCTCATTGAGACAGAGATCGGTTAGTGCAGCCGCCCTGTCGGGCGTCCAAACGGGCTGGTGGCCAATGAGGCGCCAGCCCGTTTCTCATTGGCCGGAGCCTTGCCCACCCCGCCGGTATGTGGTCAATATGCTTCGAAACAGGCCGAGTCTGACTACGGACATAGGACCGACCAGTTTCACCAAAGGGCCGCCCGGGGCGGAGCAAGGGCTCGTTGCCGGCAATTGCGCTCCAGGGTGAGAGGATTTGGACAAACATGTGGGCCGGACGAGCTGAACAGCGGTGCGGCAGGACTTACCAGCCGCGCAAGAAGGGTTCCCAGACCTCGTTTTCGTTCAGGTGCGCCCCGAAGAGGTACATGGCGGTCGCCTGGGGCTCACCCGGAGGCTTCTGAAGCTCCATTCGGGCTTCGATCAAGGTGCGCCCGCCCTTCTTGAGATTGCAGCCGGCGCAGGCCGTGACCAGATTCTTCCAACTGTGGGTGCCACCGCGGTGGCGGGGAACAACATGATCGATGGTCAGCCGCCCGGCATGGCTGCCGCAGTATTGGCAGGTATGGCTGTCGCGGCGAAACACCTCGCGCTTGCTGAGTCGAACTCGGGGATGCGGCCGCTTGATCATGTAGCCAAGACGGATCACGGAAGGGCGGGGGATGGCTTGTCGCACGGTTTGGACATAGCCTCGCCCATTCATCACCATTTCGGCCTTGCCGGTCAGCAAGAGACCCAATGCGCGCCGCGTGGGGCAGACGTTCAGGGGCTCAAAATTGGCGTTAAGCACCAGGACCGGGGTATTCATCGTCAGCGTGCGCATGATGCGCGGCATTATAACATCCTCAAATGACGGTGCAAGTTGGCCCCCTATCGGCGGATGGCGCTAGACGAATCGCTCCCGAATCTCCGCGCTGACAAAGTCGAGCGCGGCCACGGTAATCGTGATCAGCCAGACGGCGATGCCCGCGTTCGCATACTGGAACTGCCGAATCCACTGAATCAGCAAGAATCCGATCCCACCACCACCGACCAGGCCGATGATGGTGGACAGCCGGACATTGATATCCCAGCGGTAGATTGTGAACGCAATGAACGGGGGCAAAACCTGGGGGACGACCGCATAAACGATGGTTTGCAGCCGATTGGCCCCGGTTGCTTGCAGCGCTTCGATCGGCCCTGGATCGATGCTCTCGATCGCCTCCGAATAGAGCTTGCCGAGTGCGGCGACCGTGTGGACGGTAAGGGCGATGAATCCGGCGAATGGGCCTGGACCCACCCAAATGATGCCAATCAGCGCCCAGATTAGGGGCTCAATGGAGCGCACGATGTTGAGCACAGTGCGCACCGCACCGTAAAGGAGCTGCCCCGTCGTCACCTCACCCCGGGGTCCGATGCGGTACGCTTGCGTTCCGAAGATGGCCGCCAGCATCACGGCGCCGATGATCGCCGTTCGCGGAGCCAGCAAGTCGGCCAGCTCGGGGTTGTAGACGATCCCGAGGATCCCATGCGCAAAGCCGATCCCCAGGAAGTAGCCAATCACACCGCCGATGAAGCCCAGCCCGATCACGCTGATGCCGACAGAGACCGCTGCCGGCAGCGCGCGGCGAGAGAGTGTCTCCAGCAAGTTCCCTGCCAGGCGGAAGAAGAGCAAGGCTCCACCGAGGACGAGCAATGTGTAAATGACGGCAGTTTGAATCGGAGCCGCTTCAAGCCCGCCAACGCGATTCACGAGCGGC
>JBFJVD010000259.1:0-3957 GCA_041624375.1 Anaerolineales bacterium | reverse complement strand
CCCACCGCACGGGAGACTCACCCATGGACCCTGCCCTGTCACAGCTTATCCAGACGATCGTCAACGGGCTCACGCTCGGAAGCGTCTATGCCCTGATCGCGCTGGGCTACTCCATGGTGTACGGGATTCTGAAGCTACTCAACTTCGCCCATGGCGATGTCTATATGGTCGGCGCCTACGTCGGCTACATTGGATTGATCGGACTTATCCCGCTTGCAGGTGGAATGCTCAACCCCTGGGTCATCATTCTGGTGATGATTCTGATGGCGATGGCCGGAACCGCCGTCCTCGGTGTGGCCATCGAACGCTACGCCTACCGGCCGCTGCGCAACGCGCCGAGGATCGCCCCACTGATCAGCGCCCTCGGCGTTTCGTTTGTCCTGCAGAACCTGGTCCAGCTCATCGCCGGTCCGCGCCCCTACAACTACGGCAGCGGCACGCTCATCCCGGTCGAATCGAATCTGATCATCGGCGACGTCCGCATCCACTACTCACGCATCCTGGTCATCGGCACGACGATCCTCCTGATGCTTGCCCTCACCTATATCGTGCGGGGGACCCGCCTTGGGCGAGCGATGCGCGCTGTGGCGATGGACACCGACGCCGCGGCGATGATGGGCGTCGATGTGGATCGGGTGATCATGATCACCTTCCTGATCGGCTCGGCGCTGGCAGGAGCCGCCGGCGTGCTGGTGGGAGTCGTCTTCTTCACCATCCGCCATACCATGGGGTTCATCGCCGGTCTCAAAGGCTTCACCGCCTCGGTCGTTGGCGGAATCGGTAGCGTGCCCGGGGCGGTGCTCGGCGGCCTGCTGATCGGGATGGCGGAGGCGTTCGCAAGCGTCTACATCTCGGTGACCTTCAAAGATGTGGTCGCCTTCGTCATCCTGGTGATCGCCCTGCTGCTGCGTCCGAGCGGCCTGCTCGGCCGTGCCGTGGAACAGAAGGTGTGAGCCACGATGGCCGAACCCACGATGCCTGATCCACCGGCTGCGGGCGCAGAAGATCAGGGCGACGTCCGTATCGGCGTCGATGAATGGGTTTCGCAGGTTGAGGAGCGGCGGCTGCGCCGATCCGGCAGGCTGGGCCAGCTGATCAACCGCTGGGAGACCACCCCACCGAATCTGCGCGCCGGATTCATCGTTCTGCTCCTGGTGCTCATGCCGCTGGTCACCGGCTTGAGTCCGGTCCTGGCCGCCCTCGGCATCACCAACAATCTGGCGATCGTCCGCGTCGGCACGATGTTCCTGGCGTTCGCTGTCCTCGCCATCGGTCTCAATGTGGTCGTCGGCTACGCGGGGCTGCTGGACCTGGGCTTCAACGCGTTCTTTGGCATCGCCGGCTACGCCTACGCCTATCTCTCCTCCGATTTCATCAGCGGCGGAGTCCACGTTCCGTCGATTATCAGCATCCCGTTGATCGTCGCCTTTACGGCTGGTTTCGGCTGGGTGCTCGGTTCCTCCTCGCTGCGTCTCCGCGGCGACTACCTGGCGATCGTCACCCTCGGTTTCGGGTTGCTCTTCTTCCAGCTCACCTCGACTCTCACACGCGTCCAATTGCCCTGGCTGGACGAGCCGGTGGACCTGACCCGTGGGCCCAACGGTATCAACCTGCTCGACAACGTCAGCATCTTCGGCTACACGTTCAACACGAACATGGAGTATTACTACCTGTTCTTGGTGATGCTGATCGTCGTATATCTACTTGTCGGGCGCATCCGCAACTCACGGGTTGGCCGGGCCTGGCGGGCGATGCGCGAGGACGAGCTGGCCGCCGAAGTGATGGGCATGCCCACGCGCAACCTGAAGCTGCTGGCGTTTGCCATCGGCGCCGCCATTGCTGCCCTCTCCGGAACGGTGTTCGCCGCCTGGCAGGGAAACGTCGTTCCCATTCGCTACAACGTGCTGCTGCTGATCAACCTCTACGCCATGATCGTGCTCGGCGGGTTGGCCAGCCTGCCGGGAGCGGTCATCGGCGCGTTCATCTTCACCGTCCTCCCGGATCTGCTTCGGAATCCTGAATTGGCCGGCTTCTTGTTCTACACCGTCGGCATCGGTTCGCTCGTGATCTGGCTGCGGCCCTGGCGGCGGCTCGCAGCCGTCCTGGGCGGCACGATCGCCGCCGGCCTTCTCTTGAAAGTGCTGGTGATGCTCATCGCCCCCTCCCTGGACGCCGGGACTGCGCCGGCTCAAGGTTCGCTTTTGAATCAGCTCGTTCAACTGTGGCTGGTGATCCCAACAAACTTCACGCTCGTCGGCAACGCGGTCATCGCCCTCTCCCTGATCCTGGCGCTGCTGCTGTTCGTGGTCAAAGATCCCTGGCGTATGGTGCTGCTCGGCGTAACCATCTATGCGCTGGCGTTCGTCTGGGAGACACGGCTGGCGACGGAAGCCTCAGTTACCCGCATCCTCATCATCGGCGTCACACTTGTGGTGCTCATGATCCGCCGCCCGCAGGGCTTGCTCGGCAAGCTGCGGGTGACCATCGTCTGACTCATGGCGCTGCTCGAAGTCGAAGCCCTTAACAAGCATTTCGGCGGCCTGCAGGTGGTCAATAATCTCACCTTTGAGGTCCAGGAGGGCGAGATCCTGAGCATCATTGGTCCCAATGGCGCCGGCAAGACCACCGTCTTGAATCTCCTCACGGGCATCAACCCCATCGATGGCGGCGATGTCCGCTACGAGGGGCGCTCAATCATCGGCCTGGAGGGCCACCAGATCACCGCGCTGGGAATCGCCCGCACATTTCAGACCCTGCGAGTCTTCCTCAATATGAGCGTGATTGAGAACGTGATGGCGGCGGCTTTCAGCCATACCCACGCCGGACTGATCAGCACCGTGCTTCGCACGCGCCCCTGGCGTGACGAAGAGGCCCACATCCGGAACCTGGCAGAAGAAACCCTGTCGTTTTTCGGCGATCGGCTCATCGGCTACCGTTTTGAGCAGCCGGCGTACAGCCTTTCGTATGCCAACCGCCGACGGCTGGAGATCGCTCGCGCGATGGCCACCAACCCACGCCTGCTCCTGCTCGATGAGCCCACAGCCGGGATGAACCCGAAAGAAACCAAAGAGATGACGGCATTGATCGGCCAGCTGCGCGAACAGCGAGGCTACACGATCATCGTCATCGAGCACGACATGGAAGTGGTGGCCGGTATCTCGGATCGGGTCATCGCCCTTGATTATGGTGAGAAGATCGCGGAAGGTTCCTTCTCCGAAGTGACGTCCAACACGAGGGTCATCGAGGCTTACCTTGGCCGACGACACCGAGAGCGAGCAGATCAAGGATGACCGAGAGCGGCGGTAGCAACGCGCAACCGCTCCTGCGCCTGACCGATGTCGACACCTACTACGGTCAGATCAAGATCCTGCAGAACATCAATCTGGAGATCTATCCCGGCGAGCTGGTCTGTCTGCTGGGCGGGAACGCCTCGGGAAAGTCGACCACCCTGAAGACCGTCTTGGGGATCGTTCGGCCGGCGCGCGGGACCGTGGAATTTCGCAACGAAATCTTGCAGGAACGCTCGACGAGCTACCGCATCGAGCGCGGCATGGCGGTTGTGCCCGAGAACCGGCGCATCTTCGGCGACATGAGCGTCTACGAGAACCTGTTGATGGGAGCCTATTTGCGCACCGATCCGCAAGGGATCGACGAGGACCTGGAGCGCGTCTTCGGCCTCTTCCCCCGCCTCGCCGAACGCATGCGGCAGATGGGCAGCACGCTCAGTGGGGGCGAACAGCAGATGCTGGCGATGGGCCGCGCCTTGATGGCCCGGCCGCAACTCCTGCTCATGGATGAACCCTCAATGGGGCTGGCGCCGGTGCTCGTCGAGAACAACTTCGAGATCATTCAGCAAATCAATCAACAGGGGACCACGATCTTTATGGTCGAGCAGAACGCCAACATGGCCCTCTCTATCGCCGATCGCGGCTATGTCCTGCAAACCGGCCGCATCGT
>JBFJVD010000258.1:0-3958 GCA_041624375.1 Anaerolineales bacterium | reverse complement strand
CTGCCGCTCAGCCGAGAGGCTGAGATCACGCTGGAGCTGCTCGATGGCCGCCGGATCCGTCTGTCGCACATGCTCGAGGGCTTCCTGGAACTCGTCGAAACCGTGAAGCGACATGTCTACCCGGGCCTATTGGCGGAGTACACCGCCGCGTTCAACCAGGGCCGGCCGCTTGCGTTCGGACCGCTGGTTCTATCGGCCCAAGGTGTGCAGCGCGGCAAGCAGGTGCTGCCCTGGTCCGCTATCAGCCAGGCTACGCTGAACGATGGCCGCCTGAGGGTCGATGCGACGCCGGGGGGACGCTCCGAGCGAATCAAGATCCCCGTGCACCAGATCCCGAATGTGGATTTATGCGTGCAGCTCATCCAGAAGCTCGGCAAGCCGCGATAATGAAGAAGCTGCCGCTCTTCGCTTCGCTCGTTCTCGTGATTGCGGCAACCGGCTGTTCGGTGCTGCCAGACCTGGGATTTCTGGCACCGGTCCCTAGCCCGCTGCCTGTGCCCAGTCCCACGCCGCTTCCCTCAGCAGAAGTGACCTTCACGGTCGTTCCGCCGCAAGGGACCGATCCGGCAAGCGAATTGACCCTGATCCTGCTCGATGAAGTGACGGGACTCGCGCTGAACCAGCGCCAGATGCCGATGACACGGCTGCCGGATGGTCGATATCAGGCCCAACTTACGCCGCCGATTGGCTCCCTGCTTCGCTACCGCTATGTCCGCACCGCACCCAGCTACGCCGATGAGATTACGGCTACGGGGCGGCCGGTCGAGATGCGGCTTGCGGTAGTCCATGGGGCCGCTGGATTTGAAGATCTCGTGGCGGCCTGGTCCGACACTCCCTACGATGGCCCGACGGGGCGCATCGTCGGCACGCTACGGGAGGCGGGCTCGAACCGGCCCTTGCGGGAGATGATCGTCGCCGCCGGCGGGAAGACAACCTTCACCGATGGCGATGGGGAGTTTCGTCTTGAGAGCCTGCCGCCGGGCCTGCACCGCCTGACGGCCGTGGCGCCGGACGGCGCCTACCGACCTGCGCAGCAAGGGGCGCTGGTGGCCGCCAACAGCACAACCCCTGCCGTGCTGGCCATGGAATCCGCCCCGCTCGTCCAGCTGACCTTCGAACTCACCGTTCCCGGCGATACGATCCCCGGGACTCCGGTGCGCATGGCCGGCAACCTCATCCAGCTGGGCAATATCTTCGCCGAACTCCCCGGGGGCGTGCGGGTCTCGGCGGTGCGGATGCCAACCCTGACCTTTGTCGATCCGACACACTACCTGATGCTGCTTGAGGTCCATGCTGGGACCGACTTGCGCTACAAGTACAGCATCGGCGATGCGCTCTGGAATGCCGAGCGGGGGGGTCGCGGGGGAATGATCATCCGCGAGTTGATTGTCCCCAACCAGCATTCCACCATTCGGGACACCGTCGCCAGCTGGCATGCCGGCGATCGCGGCAGCATCCAATTTCACGTGACGACGCCGCCGGAAACGCCGGCCGACAGCAGTTTGGCGATTCAGTTCAATCCATTCACCTGGTTCGAACCGATCCCAATGTGGCGCTTGAGCGAAGACGAGTGGTATTTCGTGCTGCATGGTCCGCTGGACTACAGCGGCTCGCTCGGCTACCGTTACTGCCGGAATCTGCAGTGCGGCGCGGCCGACGACCGGGATACAGGCGGCCCGGACGCGGTGGGACGCCAGGCCCCCGCCGCGACGGTCGGGCAGGATCTGCGCGATCAGGTGCGCGGCTGGTCGTGGTGGGAGTCGGCCCCGCCATCGACTTCGGTCGTCGCCCCCGATATCACCCCCCGTCCGGATTTCGAAGTCGGCGTTGAAATGCTGGCAACCTACCAGCCCGGCTGGGCACCCATGCTGCCCCAGGCACTGGCGGATCTGGACGGCTTCGGCAGCAACACGGTGACGCTGACGCCCGCCTGGACGCTCGAGAAGGGCGAACAGCTGCCGAATCTGGTCTTTGATCCGGCGCGGGCGCCTTTTGCCCGCGACCTGGCCCGCATGGCGCAAGAAGCCCAGCAGCTGGGACTGGCGATCGCCGTGCGACCCACACTGCTGGCCGCGGATGGCGACGTGAGTGATTGGTGGAGCAGCGCCGCGCGCGATCCCGGCTGGTGGACTACCTGGTACGACGAGTACCGTTCCTTCGCACTGACCTATGCCCGTCTGGCGGCCGAGATCGGCGCGACCAAGCTGGTCCTCGGCGGTCCAGAGGCCGCACCTTCCTTCCCGGGAGGCCTGCTTGAAGACGGCCTCCCAGCCGGCGCCCCGCCCGATGCGGCGGCACGCTGGACGACACTGATTGAAGAAGTAAGAGAGCGTTTCCCCGGCATCCTGGCGTTTGAGATCGAGTACGACGGTGAGCTCGGCCCGCTGCCGCCGTTTCTCGATGCCGTGGACGAGATCCACCTGTACTTCCACGCTCCACTCGGCGACAGCAAGACCATGACGGTTGAAGAAATGCAGGCAGGTGCAGCCGGCCATCTGGAACGCCTGCTGGGCATAGAGTCGCTCGCCGATCACCCGCTCGTGCTCAGCGTCGAATATGTGTCGGTCGATGGCACGGCGACCGGCTGTGTGCCGCATCCAGACCAGACCTGCCGTCCCGGCTCAGATTTCGATTCAGGCGCCGTGGTGGACGTAGATCTTCCAGTTGATCACGAGGAGCAGGCCCGAGCGATCAACGCTCTGCTGCTCGAAGCTTTCAGCCAAGAAGGCATCACCGGCTTCTATGTGCGCCGCTACCACCCGGTCGTCGCCCTGCAGGACAAGTCGGCCTCCGTAAATGGAAAGCCGGCGCGCGACGTGCTCTGGTATTGGTATCCTCGAATCACGGGGGAGATCCAGGAATAGCCGGTTCGGCGCAAAGCACCTTCTAGATTCGTTCGTGCCAGGAGGCAGGATGGACTTCGACCCGGCCTATGGCGGCGAGATCGTCTGGCGACCCGACCCTGAAACGATCGCCCGGGCCCACCTCACTCGCTTTATCCAGCTCCACAAACTCAACGATTTCGCCACGCTGCTGCAGCGTTCGAGTGAGGAGGTCGCCTGGTTCACCGACTCCCTCCTCCAGTACCTCGATATTCGCTTTCGCACGCCCTACTCACAGGTTGTCGATCTGTCCAGGGGGATCGCCTGGCCTCACTGGTGTGTCGGGGGCGAAATGAACATCGTCGACAACTGCCTGGAAAAGTACCTGGACACAACGACGGCAAACCTCCCCGCCCTGATTTGGGAGGGCGAGGAAGGCGACAGCCGCACGCTGACCTACCGCCAATTGAGTCGCAGAGTCAATCAGGCGGCCAACGCCCTCCGGTCCCTCGGGCTGGGCAAGGGCGACGCCGTCGGCCTCTACATGCCAATGACGCCCGAAGTGGTGATCGCCCTGCTGGCAACCGCGAAGATCGGCGGGATCGTGCTTCCACTCTTCTCCGGATACGGTGCCGGCGCGATCGCCAGCCGGCTTGAAGATGGACAGGCGAAGGCACTCTTCGCCGCCGACGGCTTCTACCGACGTGGCATGGTCGTCCCCATGAAGCCCAAGGCTGACGCGGCTGCCGAACGGGTGCCAAGCCTTCAGCACATGATCGTGCTTCAGCGCACCACCATGAATCTTGAGCTCACGCCCGGCCGGGATCATCTTTGGCACGAGCTGGTGGACACGCAGCCGGACACAGCCGAGACCGAGAACACCTCAGCCGAAGACCTGCTGATGATCATTTACACGTCCGGGACGACCGGCCGGCCCAAGGGCGCCGTCCACACGCATTGCGGCTTTCCGGTCAAGGCGGCGCAGGATATGGCGTTCGGCACCGATGTCCACCCCGGCGATGTCATCTACTGGATGTCGGATATGGGCTGGATGATGGGCCCGTGGGAGGTTTTTGGTACACTCATTATCGGTGCAACCATGTTATTTTATGATGGCGCTCCCGATTATCCGGATG
>JBFJVD010000257.1:0-3984 GCA_041624375.1 Anaerolineales bacterium | reverse complement strand
AGGTTGGTGGCCGCGGCGTAGCGGTCGGCGATGCAGGACACCAGACGCTGCGACCGATCGGGCACCGCCGTATCCAGCGCCGCCGTCACCTTGAAGCCCGTTGCTTCGTCATTGACGGCAACACATGAGTCCGCGTGAATGGAGACAAGCGCAATCGAGCGATAGCCAGTCAGCCGGGGATCGAATTCCTCCAGCAGATCGGCCTGGAAGTTTGCCGCCTCAAGGCCGCGCACCACCAGATCGGCGACCGAGCGATTGATTTCCAACTCGGTGAGTCCGTCGGAACAGACGGCGCCCGGATCCTCATAGCCAGTGTCCGGATGCAAGCCGAGGTGGCCGGCGACGATGCCCACCCGCAGCGTCGGCCGCGCAGTGGCTGCCAGGCCCCCTTCCAGTTCGCCGGCAGGATCGCTCCCGCGTTCAAAGGCCAGCGCCAACTGCTCGGCGATCTCGCCCGGATTCAGGCTCGCCGGGGTCCAGGCGGTGAAGATGGTCGCGAGCATAGCGGCCACGCCCAGCGCCACGCCCAAATTGCGCATCACATGGCGCGCGGCAGGTTCGCCGGATCCGGCTGCAGTGAGGGATGCCTGTCTGCTGTCCATCAATGGCTACGATCCTACAATGAGCTCCGCGATGATGCAAGCACCTGAGTTTGGCTATGCGCAGGTGATCGAGCGGGGCGCTCACCCCTCGGACGTATAATGAATCCTCAGACTCATGACCACCAGCCAGGCCTATCTCGCGCTCGGAAGCAACCTCGGGGACCGCTTGAATCAGCTTGAAGCGGCCGCCGCCGCCCTGCCGCCCGATATCCGGCTGGTGCGCGCATCCAGGGTCTATGAAACCAAGCCCTGGGGGCACCTCGACCAGCCTCGCTTCCTCAATCAGGTTCTGCATGTTGAAACCGAGCTCGAGCCGGGCCAGCTCCTCGAACGGCTTAAGTCCATCGAACAAGCACTCGGCCGCCAACCCAGTTTCCGCTATGGGCCGCGCAGGATTGATATCGACATCCTCCTGTATGAAAACCGGGTGCTCAAGAGCCATAGCCTGACCCTTCCCCACCCCCAGCTGGCTCAGCGGGCTTTTGTCCTCGTGCCCCTTGCCGAGCTGGCGCCCGACCTGCGTCATCCAGAAGACGGAAGGACCGTCCGCGAAATGCTCGAGAAGCTGGATACTTCCGGGGTCCACCCATTCGCCACCGAGCGGCAGCGCGATCCGACCCCGCCGATGGGAGCCCAGCACCTGCACGCCGCCAGCCTGAAGATCGGCAGCCGTGTCTTTCAATGGGGCCAGCGAACCTACATCATGGGGGTCTTGAATCTCACGCCGGATAGCTTTTCAGGTGACGGCCTCCTGACCAAGGAAGACCCTCCGGCGGCAGCCATTGAGCAGGCGGCCGGCTTCCTCGACGCCGGCGCCGACATCCTGGATGTCGGCGGCGAGAGCACACGCCCCGGTGCGGTGCCGATCTCTGCAAGCGAGGAACTGGAACGGGTCGTCCCGGTGATCGAGGCCCTCGCCGCGCGCTTCGACACCGCAATCTCGATCGATACGTTCAAGGCCGAGGTCGCGGCGGCGGCGCTCGGGGCAGGCGCCGGGATCGTGAACGACGTATGGGGGCTCCGCGCCGATCCCGAGATGGCGCCGTTGGTGGCAGCGCGCAGCGCAGCTGTCATCTTGATGCACAACCGAAGCCAACCGAAGGACGCCACCTTATCCGAGCGGCTCGGGGGACGGTATGTGGGCGTCGAGTACGACGACCTGATCGAAGATATCCGGCTCGAGCTGCTCCACTCCGTCCGGCTCGCCCATGCGGCCGGGATCGTCGATGATCGCATCGTGCTCGATCCGGGGATCGGCTTTGGAAAGACGGTAGAGCAGAACCTGGAGTTGCTCGATCGATTGGCCGATATTCGCTCGTTGGGCTACCCGGTGCTGCTGGGTCCGTCGCGGAAGTCGTTTATCGGCTACACCCTAGATCTACCAGCCGATCAGCGTCTCGAGGGCACGGCCGCGACCGTCGCCATCGGCATCGCGCGCGGCGCCGATATTGTGCGCATCCACGATGTGCGCGAGATGGCGCGGGTGGCCCGAATGACCGACGCCATTGTTCGACGCAGTCCCCCAACCTAGGCTGGGCGTGCGAATGCTCACAGGCTGCGTCCCAAGAAACAGAGTGAGATCATTGACAAGCGGGGACCCAGGGGTATAATATTGCTCAAGTTTTTCATAAAAATTCGGTGCTTCAGGCTCAAGGAACGGACTCCATGAAGGTGCCTTGCACATGTCTGAGGCGGGGGCGCTAGCCACCTCGTCTTCGACCGAACGTCACCACCCCAGCGGTTTCACCGCCAAACAGACGGCCTGACGACGAACGACGGCTCGCCCCCGCAAGACGATCTGAATGGATCGACTGCGCCTGGCGCGAGCCTTTTGCTTTGTTTTCGGCCGTTTCGACTTTTGGAGCACTGTCCATGCGAGCAGCGACACTGCTACCTTCAACCACATCGCCCTCAATCGATCTGACCCATCCCTTGTTTGCGCGGATCGGGGACACCCCGCTGATTCGCTTGCGCCGGGTCGGTGCCCACCTGCCGCGCGAGGTAGCCGTCTACGCCAAGGCGGAGTGGTACAACCCGGCCGGATCAGTGAAAGACCGGGCGGCAGCCCGGATCATCCGGCAGGCCGTTCTGGAAGGCCAGCTTGGCGCCGGCCGGGTGCTCCTCGACTCGACCTCGGGCAACATGGGGATCGCCTATGCCACCTTCTGCGCCGCCCTGGGCATCCCCCTCCACCTCGCGGTCCCCGCAAATGCCGGCCCGCAGCGGTTGGGCATCTTGGAGGCGCTCGGTGCTGAACTGACCCTCACCGACCCGCTCGAAGGGTCGGACGGTGCACGCGACGTGGCCGCCGAGATCGCCGCTTCAGACCCGGCGCGCTACTACTACGCCGACCAGTACGACAATTCGGCCAACTGGAGAGCGCACTACGAGACAACGGGCCCGGAGCTGCTTCGCCAAACTAAAGGCCGCATCAGCCATCTCGTCGCCGGCCTCGGGACGACCGGCACGATGACCGGTGTCGGGCGCTACCTTCAATTGCACACGCCACAGGCCCGGCTGGTGGCGGTCCAGCCGGACGGGCCGCTCCACGGCCTGGATGGACTGAAGCATCTGGAGACAAGTCCGGTGCCCGGGATCTTCGATCCGCAGATCCCCGACCAGATGCTTACTGTTCGAACCGAAGATGCTTACGCAATGGCCCGGCGACTGGCTCGCGAGGAAGGCTTGCTGGCCGGCATTTCGTCCGCTGCGGCGATGGTTGCCGCGCTTGGAGTCGCAGAAGGGCTCAAACGCGGGGTCATCGTCGCCCTCTTCCCAGATTCAGCATCGAAATACCTGGATTTGCCGTTCTGGAGTTCGGTCGATGACGATTAGGCTGACCCCCGATCTCCTGGAGGCGATCGAAGGCCACGCGGAGTCGGCCTATCCGGAGGAGGGCGCCGGCCTGCTTCTGGGGGAGGTTCACGGAGAGCACCGGCGGGTGACCGAACTCCTGCCGCTGCCGAACCGCTACGCGCCCGAATCCCGCACCCGCAGGTATCAGATCGATGCGCGTGACATGCTCGCGGCGGAGGATCAGGCGGAAGCGCGCGGGCTGGACATCCTCGGGGTGTTTCACTCACACCCAGATCATCCAGCGCGTCCCTCGGATTTCGACCTGGAGTGGGCGCTTCCCTGGTACAGCTACCTCATCACGAGCGTCGTCCAGGGTCATGCCAGGGAGACACTCGCCTGGAAGCTCCGCGACCAGCGGGACCGGTTCGAACCTCAGGAAATTCGAATCCGCGCGGCATCAACGGAGAATCTCTCATGAGTATTGTGCGCGTGCCGACTCCCCTGCGGCCGTATACGCAGGGACAGAAGGAGATCGAGGTGCCGAGCGCGACAGTCGGAGAAGCACTGCGCCAGTTGAGCGAACGCT
>JBFJVD010000256.1:0-3997 GCA_041624375.1 Anaerolineales bacterium | reverse complement strand
GGGATCGGAATGTCGCCAGGAAGGGCTTCACAAGTTCTTCAGGTCGCGTATAATGCACACAATGCGTAAGATCCTACGGACGGCGAATAGGCTGGGAATTCGTCTGCTCGCCGTTTTCCTTTTCACGATCGTGCTTGCGTCGGCGGCCCCCGCTTCTGCTGCGCCGACCGAAGAGCCGGCGCGCGCCGTCGCCTCGCAAGCGAGCGCGCTGTGCACGCCCCGCCAGGCCCTGCGCGCCCCGGGCCGCTGCAGCGCGCATGGCCCGGGCGGCGAGGCGGTCCGGATGGCGCGCCAGGGGCTCTACCCCGGCAGCCCCCTTCCGACCATCCGCTTCAACTGGGCCTTCCAGTACCTGCCCTTCGATTACCTGCGGGTGGGCGATGGCGGCGTACCGATCTACCCGAGCGCCGATAGCGCGGCTGGCGCCGGCGGGAACAGCGCCAGCGTTCAGGACGGCTTTGTCTATCTCTCCTACTACAACGAGGTTGAAACCAGCGGCGGCCTGGTCTTCCAGACACAGCTGGGCTATGTGCGCGGCGACAACGTCTCACGCGTCATCCCGCCGGAATTCAGCGGGATGCTCTTCTACCGCACACCGAGCCGGCCGTTTGGCTGGATCATCGAGGGCGGCACCTGCACGGTGACCGCCGCCGGCAGCGAGCAGCGCACCGGCCGCTGCTACACCCGCTATACCCCGATCCAGATCTATGCGACGGAGCGCGTCGGGGAGCTGGACTGGTACATGATCGCACCGGGGGAGTGGGTCGAGCAGCGCCTGATCTCGATGGTGGAGCCCGACCCGACGCCGCCGGAAGGCGTCGAAGGCGACCGCTGGATCTCGGTCAATTTGTATGAGCAGACGGTTGTGGCGTACGATCGCGGCGAGCTGGTCTTCGCCACCGCGATCTCCTCCGGCCGCAACGGGTTCTGGACCCAGCCGGGCACCTTCCAGGTGTGGGCCAAGCTCGAACGCGACAATATGACCGGCGGCGCGGAGGGCAGCTACTACTACCTCGAAGATGTCCCCTGGGTGCTGTACTTTGACCAGGCGCGTGCCTTGCACGGCACCTACTGGCACAACCGCTTCGGCACCCCAACCTCGCGCGGCTGCGTCAATCTCACCCCGGCCGACGCCAGCTGGTTCTTCAATTTCGCCGACGAAGGCACCTGGGTCCACGTCTACGATCCCTCGGGCGAAACCCCGACCGATCCCTCGCTGTACGGCGCCGGCGGCGCCTGATCCGCTCCTCCGCACCCGATCATCTTCTGCGCCCCATCCCCCATAACTGCAGCCCGCCTAGCAGGTTTGAGACGTGCGCTGCACACCCACCGCGCGATGGGACGTCCGGCTGATTCAGAAGGGAGCATCGTCACTGGAAGCGGGTTCGGGCACTCGCTAGGCTGGGGAGCAGTCGAGTGGACCGAACCTCATGATCTACGAAGATTTCAGGGCGCTGCCCTTCTTGCGTGAGTTGCATCCGGATGATCTTCCGGACCTGTACCGGCGGTTCAAGCTCGAAACGTTCGGTCCCGAGGAGATGGTCTTCAAGCAGGGCGCCCGGGCGAAGAAGCTCTACCTGCTTCTCAAAGGCCAGGTGAGAGTCATCTTCAAGCCGGAGGACGGTGAGCGGCTGCTTGTGGCGACCATTGAGCCGGGAGAGATCTTTGGCTGGTCGGCGGCGCTCGCCCGCGAGCGCTACACCTCAGGCGCCGTCTGCACCCGGGGCAGCCAGGTGCTCAGCATCACCGGCCGAGATCTGCACACCTTCTGCGTCACCCACGCTGAATCCGGGGTGCACATGCTCGAAGGCCTGGCAAGGGTCATCGCTGCGCGGGTGGGGCGGATGGAGCGCCTGATCGCTGAGCTGCTTCAGGAGTCACTGGTCCATAACGGCTGGCCAGGAGGTTGATCTCAGCCTGAGCCCCTTATGATTTGACTCTCGAAATCGAACTCCGTACACTTTTCTTGGGAACTCGAATCTCCACAAGACACAGCGATCGGCCGTAGCACAGACCCCGGCAAGACACATAGCAGGCCCTCGAAGGCTTCAGCCCACCTCCAGGGTAAGAGGTTATGCTCACCAACTGGCTCCGGGACCGACTTATGATCTGGCAGAGGTTCACCTCACGGCAGAACCTACAGCCCGATGTCGACCCCATGATCGTGCAGTCCTGGCAGCGGTGTCTGCCGCGCCTGAACCCGAATGACCGCGTGGACCTGAAGAAGCTGTCCCCGGAGAACCTGCTGGCAGCCCAAGCCGCTCAGTTCGACCTCATTTCCGTCGCCCAGCCGATCATGGAAGACATTTATCAGTTCATCGAAGAGTCGGATTCGGTCGTTCTGCTGGTCAATAGCGCCGGCTGCATCCTTGAATGGCTGGGCGACTCCTCGATGATCGCACTGGCAGAACAGCATCAGATCCAACCATCAGCCCTGATCTCCGAGCAGCAAATCGGCACCAACGCGTTCGCACTGGCGATCCTCGATCGCATGCCGGCGGCCGTCATTGGCCCCGAACACTTCCTGCGCCAGTTCCACAGACTCGCGACCTCCGCGGCCCCTATCTTCAACCCGGCCGGGCGCCCACTCGGCGCGCTCGGAATCCTCACAAAGGCGCAGGACTTCCATCCTCACGCGCTGGGCCTCGTCGTGGCCGGGGCGCGGGCCATTGAGGGCCAACTGCAGTCTGCCCTGCTCCTGCACGGACAGATTGAACATGTGGCGGAGCTGAATGCAATCCTCACCTCGATCGAGGAAGGCATCCTGGTATGGAACAACGAGGGCGTATTGCTCCATGCCAACGCCGCGGCGGAGCGCATCGTCGGTGCACCCTCCGCTCCCTTTGTGGGTCGATCTCTGGACGACTACATTGGCCTTCCAGGTGTGCTTCAGTCCGCCCTTGAGGAAGGCCGCCCGCTGGCGAACGTTGAGACCCATCTCTCTATCGGCGAACATCCCGTCAACTGTATTGTCAACTTCAATTTCGTCTCCCGACCCAATGGGACCGAATGGGTGATCCTGACTCTCTCCGAAGCGGATCAGGTCCGCCAGCTCATCCACCATCAGGTGGGGCCACAGGTGGCCGTGAGCATCGACGATTTCGTGGGGCAGTCCAAACCGATTCAGCGGATGCGCTATCTGGCCAAGACGGCCGCGCCCGCCCGCGCCCCGATTCTGCTCCGCGGCGAAAGCGGCACCGGCAAGAACTACCTCGCCCGAGCCTTACACAACGCCAGCCCGCGTCGCAGCGGTCCCTTCCTGATCTTCAGCTGTGCCTCGGTTCCGAACGAGCTGGCGATCGTTGAGTTGATGGGGTTCGAAGAGGGGGTCTACAGTGATCGTTCTGGCGGCCGCCCGAGCAAGTTCGAACTCGCTCACCACGGCACCCTGTTCTTCCAGGACATCGAGGCCCTGCCCCTGGAAGTTCAGGCCCAGCTCGTGAATGTGCTGGAATTGGGAATCCTCCAGCGAATTGGCAGCTCAAGGCCGACGGACATTGATGTCCGCATCATCGCCAGCTCGAGTGCGGATCTGGAGCTGCTTGTTTCCGAAGAGAGCTTGCGCGCCGATCTCTACTACCGTCTCAGCTCCTTTGAGATCGAGGTCCCAACGCTGCGCGACCGTGCCGCAGATCTGCCTCACATTGTTGAGAGGATCCTGGAGCGCTTCTCCCAGCAGTACGACCGCCGCCTCGAGTTGGCTCCGGGCGCGCTCGACGTCATGAAGAACTATCACTGGCCGGGGAACATTCCCGAATTGGAGGCGGTGCTCGAGCGAGCGGCTGCCCAGGCCAGCCCCTCGCGGACGATCGAGCCGGTGCATCTGCCTGCCTTCCTCCGCCATCCGGCCAACCATCGGAAGCAGCGCGAGCGGCTGACCAGGATGCGGTCGATCAAGGCGCTCGAGCGAGACGCCATCCTCGAGGCCGCACGGATCACCAACGCCAATGTCACCCAGATGGCGAAGGTTCTGGGGATCGGGCGCACCACCGTGTGG
>JBFJVD010000255.1:0-4025 GCA_041624375.1 Anaerolineales bacterium | reverse complement strand
GCGACCGGTGAAACGGCGCCAGGCTGTACGGCACCGATAAAGCCGCAAATCGAAGCGCATCCTGCCAACTTCCTCGCAACCCAAAGGCTCCCGCCGTAACGTTTTCGGGACGCCCACTGAGTAGAGTGGGGATAAACGGGGAACAACCCATCCTCGCCAGGGCTGCCTGCATATTGCTCATCCAACATCCATGCACGCACCCGGTCCAATCAGCCGCCGAGCTCATTGGGTCGGATTCGACTCACCCCGACCGCGCTTCAGTCGCATATCAGGTGGGCGAAACCCATTATCTCAAACCCGTTTCAAAGAAGCGTCCTAGTCGCAAAGGAGGTGATGGCAGTTGCGGCCTGATTGACGTCTGCAAATCCACATTCGATTCGTAACGCTGGAGGCATGAAACAACGTGAAGAAGCCACTTACCGTCCTGTTGATTCTGGGGCTGCTCGTCTTGCTGGTGGGGATCGTCGCCGTCAGCGCGGCCGCCTCGAAGACCGTCTACACGCGCGGCGATGAAACCGTACAGATCAATGCGCTCATCTCGAGCAACCTGCGCTTCTCCCCGGGTCCGGTCACGGTGAGCCGGGGCGATACTGTCGCCTGGATCCACGATGACAAGACAGAAGCGCCGCACACCGTTTCCGTGGTGAACGCCGCCGATCTCCCGCAGGAGTTCCTAGATGTCTTCTTCTGTGGGGAGCCGGGAGGGCCCTGTGAGAATTTCCTCATCCAGCATCTGGGCCTGGGGAACCGGGTCCTCGATAATGGGGTACCGGTGAACCCCAACGACCCGATCGTCCTCGATGGCGAAGGGGACTCCTTCCTCTTCTTCCATGGAGAAACATTCGAGGCGACGATCGATGCTCCGGCAGGCACGACCTTGGCGTACATCTGCGCTCTGCACCCCTGGATGCAGGGAACGATCCGCGTGAAGGATTAGACCAGCCTTAGCCACTCGCTGGCGCACGGGAGGTGCCGGGTTCCGATCGGAGCCCGGCGCCTCAGCGGAGCATTGAGCTCCAGCCAAAAGCCGCTTCTCAAGCTACATGCTGACAGGAGAGTTCGAGCATGAACCTTCGCAGGCCGTCCCGGGGGACACTCGGTGGGATGCTGCTGGGGATCCTGCTCTTCGGCGCGATCTCAGCCTGCTCAACTGTGGACTCTGAGCCTGCGCGCACTCCCGAACTGGTCGCCCTTCCAGCGGTGAGCGACCTCGCGGTCGGCAGCAACCGATTCGCGTTCGCGCTGCTGCTGCCCGACGGCACCCAGGTCCAGGATGCCGCCGTGGATGTAAGGCTCTTCGCTGTCGAGAATGGGTTGGCGACGCTTCGTGAGACGACCACGGCCGACTATATCGAGGTGACGATCGACACGCCGCATATCCATGACGACGGGATTGTCCATGACCATGAAGAATCGCGCGGGGTATACGTTGTCCCTGCCGTCAACTTCGAGGCGTCAGGGACCTGGGGCGCTGAGATCGAGGTTTCTGGGGAAGGCGCAGATTCCTCCCTCATTGGCGGATTCACCTTCGAAGTTCGCGAACGCGCCTTCACGCCGGCGGTGGGCGATGAGGCCCCCCGCAGCCTGACGCCGACGGGGGTCACCGCCGCCGAACTTGCCGCCATCTGCACCCGCCAGCCTCCGGACGATATGCACCAGACCTCGATTGATGCTGCACTGGATTCCGGTCGGCCGTTTGTCGCCGTCTTCGCCAGCCCGAGCTTCTGCCAGACCAGGCTGTGCGGCCCTGTCACCGAACTCGTCCTGTCCCTCCGTTCGCAGTTCGAGGGCCAGGTCGCGTTTATTCACGTCGAGCCGTTCGACCTGCACTTGCTGCAGAACGAAGGGCGCCTCGAGCTGGCCTCGCCCGCGCAGGAGTGGGGGTTGCCAACCGAACCGTGGGTGTTCGTTGTCGATGCAGACGGGCGGGTGGCCGCGAAGTTCGAGAGTCTCTTCGGGGCCGAGGAACTCACTGCGGCGGTGGAACGTATGCTGCAGACCGAAGCGCAATCGAGCCTCGGGGACGACTAGACGACACCTTCTTCCCGCAGCGCCTCCACCGCCTCCGGTCCATAGCCCAGCAGCCCCTGCAGGATCTCCTCAGTATGTTGGCCGAGAGTCGGCGGCGCATGGCGGACCACAGCCGGCGAAGTGGGAATCTTCATCGGGGAGGCCACCTGTGGAACGGTGCCGCTCGCTGGATGGGGCACGTCGAGCAGCATCTCACGGGCCTGGACCTGCGGGTCGGCCAGCACCCGATCGATCGTGTTGATCGGCGCCGCCGGCAGCCCGATTTCTTCACAGAGATCCATCCAATCCTGCGCCGGCCGGGTTCCGAACAGCTCCGAAAGCAGCGCCACCACGTCTTCGCGATGTCGCACGCGAGCGTCGTTGCTGGCGAAGCGTTCGTCGCTGGCCCACTCCGGGCGGCCGACCGCCCGGCTGAAGGTGGCCCACTGCGAGTCGTTGCCGGCGGCAAAAGCGAAGTGGATATCGGCGGCCTTGAATTCCTGGTAGGGAACGATGTTCGGATGGCCGTTCCCGTAGCGGCGCGGCAGTTCCCCGGAAACCAGATAATTGCTGGCGACATAGCTCATGATCGCCACCTGGGAATCAAGCAGTGCAATGTCGATCTGCTGTCCATCCCCGGATCGTTCTCGGGCGAAGAGCGCGGCCAGAATCGCGTTGCTGGCAAACATCCCTGCGGTGAGATCGGCGATAGCCACGCCGGCTCGGAAAGGATCCCCATCTGGCGGGCCGGTGACGCTCATGAAGCCGCCCATCGCCTGCACCATGAAATCGTAGCCGGGCCGGTCGCGGTAGGGCCCGGTGGTCCCGTAGCCGGTGATCGAGCAGTAGATCAGCCCGGGGCGCAGGGCCTGCAGGGTTTCGTAATCCAGCCCCCACCGGCCCAGGGTCCCCGTCCGAAAATTCTCCACCAGGACGTCCCCCTGGCGCACAAGCGCTTTCAGGATTTCGATCCCCTGCTCATGCTTCAGGTTGAGCGTTAGACTGCGCTTGTTGCGATTGGCGCTCAGGAAATAGGCGGCCTCGCCACTCGGCGTGAACGGCGGGCCCCAATGCCGGGTGTCGTCGCCGCGGTCCGGCGCTTCGATCTTGATCACATCGGCGCCTAAATCCCCCAGCATCATCGTGCAGTAGGGTCCCGCCAGCACCCGCGTAAGGTCGATCACCCGGACGCCGTCCAGCAGTGCCCGCGATCCGTCCATGCTGCCTCCCTGGCCGGCGCCCGCACTCGATCTGCCGAGCTCCGCCGTGAAGCCGTCGAATGAATGGGTATATACTAAACGATGTCGCTGCTCCGGATCGCCGGCCGTGCTCTCGCCGCTAGGCGATGCGGACCACAAGCAGCGGCTGCGCTTTCGAAACGGCCTGCGATCCAGCGCGGGATGCAGAAAACCACCACTTGCTGCCGGAAGGATGGCTCGATGAAACCTCCTCCATTCTCGTATTCGGCGCCCGATTCACTGGCGGCCGCCCTGGAATTGCTTGCCGAACACGGGGAGGAGGCGAAATTGCTGGCCGGAGGCCAGAGCCTGGTGCCGGCGATGAATTTCCGTGTGGTCCAGCCGACGATGCTGATCGATCTCAATCGAATCGAAACGCTGGATTTTATTCAAACGGTGGACGGCGAGCTGCGCATCGGCGCCATGACTCGCCAGCGAACGCTCGAGCACGACCCGCTTGTTCGGGAACACGCCCCGCTACTGCACGAGACCATGCCGTATATCGCCCACCCCCAGATCCGCAACCGCGGGACGGCCGGCGGCAGCCTGGTCCATGCCGATCCGGCAGCCGAACTGCCGGTGATCGCGTTGGCGCTCGATGCGCGTGTGCGGCTGCAATCGAGCACAGGTGAGCGTTGGGTTGCGGCGCCGGACTTCTTCCGCGGCATGTTCACCACCGATCTGGCCGCAGACGAGATGCTGGTCGAGATCGCGCTGCCCCTATTGCCCGAGCGCAGTGGTTGGGCCTTCGCCGAGTTCGCCCGGCGCCATGGCGAT
>JBFJVD010000254.1:0-4037 GCA_041624375.1 Anaerolineales bacterium | reverse complement strand
GCGTATACCATCGCCGCCAGCGCGCCCTTCATATCGGCGGAGCCTCGACCGTGGAGCGCGCCGTCGGCGATTGCGCCATCAAAGGGGTCTCGCGTCCAGCCCGATTCGGTGGGGACCCCCACGGTGTCGCAGTGAGCGTCGAGCAGCAGCGTCTGCCCCTTGGTCTCACCCTGAATCAGGCCATGGACGTTGCCCACCGCATCGATCCTCACCTCGTCGAAGGCAAGGCGCTTCATTTCGCTAGCGATGAGTTCGATAATTGCCCCCTCCTCGCCGCTCAGGCTCCGCGTTTGCACCAGCTGGCTGGCAAATCGATGCATTGGATGAGTCATTTGGGGAGCCAACTCTCCTCGTCGCTAGGCCCGGAGAATCGCGGGACCGCCGCTGTCACGCCATTGCCTCTCGGCAGTCACAGCTGAAGCAAGATTGGGCTGGTTGGCCACATTGGATCAATTCGAGGTGACCTGGGGCATAACTTGAGAGGCGACAAGCTCGAGGCCGTCCAGATCCTCCAGATCAAGCCACTGGAGCATGATTCGCTCCACGCCCGAGCCTTCAAGCTCCGCGATCTGGTCAACCCATTCTGAGGCCACCCCAACCAGCACGCCGCGCTCCCGCAGGCTTGCGCGATCCCGCCCCCGTTCTGAGAGTTTTGCGTCCAGCTTGGCCTCGGAGCGGGCAATGAAGGTCCCGGTCATCATCGAACGCCGGAGCTCCGAGGGGGGCCGCCCAGCGGCGGCCATGAGATCGTTCATGTGCTGGTTCAGCTCGTGAAAGCGCGCGGGTGGAGCAAAGATGGTGTTCCACTCGTGTGCGTAGCGCGCGGCCAGGGGCATGGTCCTTCGACGCCCGCTGCCACCGATCAGGATTGGGGGTCCATCTTGGCGCTGGGGTCGTGGAAGAAGCATGGCGTCCTTGAGCTGGTAGTATTCGCCCTCGAAGCTCACCGGCTTGCTGCTGGTGAGCAGGTTGTGGACGACTGCAACGCCTTCCTCGAATCGATCGAAGCGCCCCTTGAGCGGGAGAAGGTCGAAGCCGAACTTCTCGTGCTCTCGCTCCTGCCATCCGGCGCCGACGCCGAGCACGAGTCTTCCGCCGGAAAGGTCGTCGATATCGCGGCCCATTCGTGCGATCATGACCGGATGGCGAAACGAGAATGGGGCAACCAGCGGTCCGAATTCGATGCGCTTGGTTTCACTCGCCAGCCAGGTGAGGGACGGCCAGAGGTCGAGCGAATCCAGATCGGGTGAACTTGCATTCGTGAAGTGGTCGGAGCGGAACAGGCCGACGAATCCCAGATCTTCCACGGCGCGCGCAAGCCTTTTCCAATGCCCCCAATTCAAGCCATTCTGGCCTTCGATCATGATGGCAAGTTCCATGCGCTGCAGGTCCTTTCTGGCCAGCCTGGGCTGACCTCGGCGAACGTCTTCGGGATTGCTGAAGGATGGTCAACGGTCGTCGAGCCGCATCTAGACGGCCAGATGTTCGCTCGGCTGCGGAATCGAGTTTAGCATACCTGCACATCGGGACCGCTGGAGGTCCGCCTTCAGCTCCCGTTCTCAGCCATCTGGGCCATTGCCGCGCGGACGATGAGGAGGGCCATAAAGGAGGTGCCAATGAGAAGGACAGAGAGGGTCAGCGCGTTGGTGAGGCTGACTTCGAAGCCCAGGTAGATGGCGAGTGGCATGGTCTGCGTTCTGCCGGGCAGGTTGCCGGCGAAGAGAATGGTTGCTCCGAACTCGCCGAGCGCTCGCGCCCAGCTCATCACCGCTCCGCTGAGAAGGGCTGAGGTGGAGAGGGGGAGGATCACAAAGCGGAACAGCTCCCAGGAGCCGGCGCCGTCAAGCTGAGCTGCTTCTTCGATCTCGCGGGAAATGGCGGCAAACCCAAGTGAGGCGGCCCGAATGTAGAAGGGGGCGGCGACAAAGGTCTGGGCGAGAACAACTGCCGTCGGCGTGAAGGCGAGCTCCAGGCCCGCATCGGCAAACCAAGCTCCAATGAGCCCCCGCCGCCCCAAAGTGATCAACAAAGCCACCCCGGCGACCGAAGGCGGAAGCACGGTTGGTAGATCTACCAGGGTTTCCAGGAGCCGCTTCCCCCGGAAGGACTCCCTGGCCAGCAGCAAGGCGATGGGGGTGCCAGACAGAATGATCAGGGCAGTCGCTGTGAGTGTTGTCTGAAAACTGACCTGCAGCGCATCGCGAACCTGGGGCTGCGCTAATCCTTCCAGCACGAGCGCTGGGGAAGCCCGCAGGATCAAGCCCAGGATCGGAAGCGCCAGGAACACAAGCAGGGGGAGGCTGAGGGCCCGCCAGGCTGTTCCCCACCAGCGTCTGCCGCCAGGGGGCGAATCCAGGAACGCGAAGGGTTGAAAGAGCCGAATCCTCGCCCGCTCGCTGGTTCGCCGGGGGCCGCGCGGCCTGGCGGCTGGCGACGTCATTCGCCGACCGCCATCAGGCCGTTCATCTCGAGGATACGCCTGCCGGAGTCCGAAAAGAGGAAGTCCAGGAAGGCTTTCGAAAGGCTCGCCGCGTGTGATCCCTCGATGGTAGCTACCCAGTAGCCGATTTCCGGAGTCAGCGACACAGGGATCGGAATGACGACTGCGGCGCTTTCTTCGGCCGAATGCGCGTCGCTCGCGTAGACGATCCCGGCGTCGGTCTCTCCTAGGAGCACCTTCCCCAGAACGGCTCGAGCGTTCACTTCAAATGTGGCAACGTTGACCAAGACGCGGTCGGAAAATCCCGGAGGGTATTCCCCAGAGGCTTCCGCGGCGCGCAAATAGGCACGAGTGTACTGGCCCAGCGGGACTTCCTCGGCCGCCAACGCGATCTTCAGACCAGGCCGAGTCAGATCGGCTGCCTCGAGGATGAGATGAGAGGCCTGAGGGGCGACAAGGATGACCAGCTGGTTGCTGGCGAGCAGCCGAATGTTGTCGGCCTGGATGCGCCCCGATTCGATCACCACTTCCAACTGCCGGCGGTCGGCACTCACAAAGATGTCCGCTGGCGCCCCAAAAGCAAGTTGCTGCGCGAGCTGCTGAGAGCCTCCAAGGTTCAACAGAACCTCGGCGCCTGGTGTCTGTGATTTGAATTGGCGGGCCAGTTCTTCAAACGCTGAGGTCAGCGAAGCCGCCGCGAAGATGGTCACCGAGGCCGGCGAGTCCTCGACTGGATCGCCAGCGCAGGCGGCCAGCACGAAAGCAGCGAGCACGACGAACAAGATGGCTGTAGAGCTGCGCGGCATTCAGTTCGCTGCCTGTTCGATCGGAATGGGCTCCGATGATTCGGCGGGCCGGTAGCCCCCCATTTGTCCAAGCAGCCCGCGGTGTTCTTCACCTTGGAGCCACTCGCGGAGGGGCTGGAAACCGGGATCGATGAGCAATTCCCAGGGAAGCACAAGGTCATAGCGTTCTTCGTAAAGCGGGGTGAACGCCAGGCCAGCGGCTGCTGCGACCGCGGCGAGCCCGATACCGAGATCCGCCTCGCCGGCCTGAAGGCGCTCGGCCAGCAGTTCGTGATTGCCGACTGCCTGATTGAAGCCGCGAATAGAGTCCGGTGGGATACCGAGGCGCGTCACCTGTTGGTCCAGCCAGATTCGAACTCCCGAGCCGGCCTCGCGATTGATAAATCTCAGCCCCGGGTCCAGCAGGGAGTCGAGCGATGGCGGCACGCGAGCCGTGGCTGACCTGGCGTGGAGCAGCCCCACCTCGCGGTGGGCGAAGGGCAGGAGCGCCATGCGCCGGTCTGGAAACCAATGCTGAACATAGGCCTGGTTAAAGCCACCGTCAACCTGCGGAAGATGGCATCCGGCTACCCGGCTCAGCCCTTGGCGGAGCGCGGTCAGCGAGGCGATGCTGTCTCCCTTAAGGAGCAAGATATGGGACGCCTCCCGCCGCTTATCCATGAGCTGCAGCGATCGATGCAGCAGCGGATCGTTGCTCGAGACCAGGATGGCCACCTGCTCCCGGCCTTGGTGGGGCAGCAGCAGCAGATGCAGCCGGACCGCCCGAGCCGTCGATGTACCGCTTCCCGCTC
>JBFJVD010000253.1:0-4098 GCA_041624375.1 Anaerolineales bacterium | reverse complement strand
TTCAATTCTTCGTAGGGCTCGATCTCGTGTTTCAGGAATTCCGCACGGGTTCCATCTTCGAGCTGGACGATCACCGCCTGTTTCAGCGCCAGCACATCGAGCACCCTGCCCTCCCCCATCGGGGTAACAACTCGCTTCTTGCGCTTGGGCAGGGTCTTGCGGGCCTCGAGATACTGCTCATACTCGTAGACCAGGCAACAGCGCAGTCGGCCGCACATGCCCGTGATCTCGTGGGGATTGAGTGAGATGCCCTGGGCCTTAGCCATCTTTATGGAGATCGGGCTGAATTGGGTGAGGAACTTGGAGCAGCAGCGCTCTTCGAGCCCACAAGCGCCCATTCCACCAATGATCTTGGCAACATCGCGCGGCCCGATCTGGCGGAAGTCGATCTGGGTGTTCTTAAACTCACGACCTACCGCTCGCCGCAGCTTGCTGAGGTCCACTTTTTCATCGGCATCGGTGTTGTACAGAAAGGTCAGCCGAGTGCCGTCGTAGGAGTACTCTGCCTTTGCGATTTTCACGCCACGGTAGCCCTGCTCTGCGGCGATCGCCCGGCAGCTGATCATCGCCTCCAGTTCGCGCCGCTTCCAGAGGTTGTAGGAAACCAAGTCTTGCGGGGTCGCCAGGCGCTCGATCGGCTTCCAGCCCCCCTCGGGTTTGGGCCCAGGATCGGTGACAAATGTGACCACTTCTCCCAGTTCCCGGCCTCGACTGGTTCCAACAATCACCCGGTCGCCGACCTGCAGGTCGGAAGCGGAGCCGGCATAGAAGTAGTATAGCTTGCCCAGCCGCTGAAAGCGGATGGCCACCACATCGGACAACCTCGCGAGGTCTGTCACCATAGCAATCCTTCAAGCCCGCCGCCGGCGGCCTGCACCAAGCGGAAGGGAATCGGTTTATTGCCAGCCGAGCACGGCCTCACCAAATATCTGACCATCAGTCGAGGATTTGGATGGGGATCGGCTGACCATGCTTCAACGCCGCCACACTGACCCGTACCGCCAGGTCCTGCGTGATCGCCAGCATGGAGCGAGCGGCCGCCGAGTCGGGGTGGGAGATCACAAAGGGAACCCCGGCATCCCCCGCCTGGCGCACCGAGGGATCCATCGGCAGCGCGCCGAGGAACGGGGTATCGTATTGCTCGGCCATCGCCCTGCCACCGCCTTCCCCGAAGACATCGACCCGCGTCCCGTCCGGCAACTCCAAGAAGCTCATATTCTCGATCACACCGAAGACCGGGACCTCCATCGTGCGGAACATTTCGAGACTCCGGCTGGCATCCTCGAGTGAGACCTTCTGCGGCAGGGTGACGATGACCGCACCTGAGAGCGGCATGGATTGGCTCAGGCTAAGTGGTGCATCGCCGGTTCCGGGCGGCAGGTCGACAACCAGGTAGTCGAGCGGCCCCCAGGCCACATCGCTCACAAACTGGCGGATCGCAGAGTGGAGCATCGGACCTCGCCAGATGAGCGGTTGACCCGGCTTGACAAGAAACGCGATCGAGATCAGCCGCACGCCAAAGGCCTCAGCCGGGGTCATCCCACCTTCGAATGCCGGGGGGAGCCGGTCGACGCCCATCATGGTGGGCACATTCGGACCGTAGACATCTGCATCAAGCAGCCCCACGCTGGCGCCCGCGTGGGCCAGCGCGGCCGCCAGGTTCACGGCCACGGTGCTCTTCCCCACCCCTCCCTTCCCAGAGGCGACGGCGATTGCGTTCTTGATCGGGGCGCGGGCGAGACCCCGATTGCGGCCATCGGAGGGAACCTCGGGTACAAGCTGCACGCTGACAGAACGCTCTCCAGCAAGGGGCGCCAATGCACGCTCTGCGTCCTGGCGCAGCGAGTCTTGATACGGGCTTGCAGGCGTAATAAGGGTCAGGTCGCAGCGGATCTTGTCATCGGAGACATCCAACTGCCGGACAAGTCCAGCCTGGACGACGTTCAGATTCAGCCCTGGCTCCTCAACCCCGCGCAGGGCTTCCATCAAGGCATCGCGCAGATCAGCCATCCTGAATCTCGAGCAGAGCGGGAGCCAGATAGGCGCCGGGGACCGTCTCACGGCGCAGGACGGTTGTCACCTCGCGCAGCGCCTGTTCATACTCCAGAGCAAGGTCTTCGTCATCTCCGCGGTACCTCCGCACGGCCTGCCGGGAACAATAGCTGCAGCCACGCAGGGCACGGAAGCAATCGGTGTGACAGGTCAGGCAGCCGGAGAGGCGGATCATGAGCAGGCTGAATGCCAGCTGATCCAACGAGGCGTCCGGCTGCGCAATCACGTGCTGCACGAGCTCATTCCAACGGGGACCGCGCAGGCCGCTCAGGAGCGGCGCCACACGCATCGGGAAGAGGATCTCAGTGTCGCTCGTGTAGCCCCAGCCGCCTGTCGGCCTCAATGCATGCTCCCTCGCGGTCTAGCCGCGGCTCCGAGCTGACTTCTTGGCTTCCTTCTCGGCGCGGGCGACTTCTTCGCGAGCGTAGTTGCGGGGGCGGATGGAGGCGTAATAGGCGACCGGCTTACTCAGCGTTTCCTTATTGTAGATGTGCTGCTGAAACCGGTCGTAAGAGGCCAGCTCAAAGTCGTGGTCCATCTTAATCGCATCGAATGGGCAATACTCGACGCAGAATCCGCAGTTCATGCAGATGTCGATATCAATGTAAAACTCGACCGGCTCCGGCACCGGACGTCCAGTCTCAGGGTCGTTGGAGCGAACGATCCAGATGCACTGCGGCGGGCATACTTTGGCGCAGATTCCGCATGAGGTGCAGCGATCCTGCTGGGTCCCGTCCTCAGTTTCTTCATACAACAGAAACGGGATAAAGCGAAACTCCTCCGGGACAGGAAGCTTCTCCTCCGGATACTGGACGGTGAAGATGCCGCGCGCCTTGGGACCCTGGCGGACCTGGATCGTCTCCGGGTTGTAATAGCGCCGGCCCAGCCAGCGAATGTCTTCGACGTAGGTTTCAACGAAGTGCTTCAGCGTGACGCCGAGGCCCTTCAGGATTCCGATGCCATACATCCGATTCCGTCCGCCCTCCCCTGCTACCGATCTACTTCGCCGAGAACGATATCAATCGAACCCAGGATCGCCACCACATCCGCCACCTTTTGGCCTCGGCACATCTCGGCCAGTGAGGTCAAGTTGATGAAAGAGGGGGCACGTACATGATAGCGCCACGGATTCGGCTTGCCGTTCGAGACTATGTAGAAGCCAAGCTCACCCCTCGGATTCTCCACCCGGCCGTATGCCTCGCCCGCCGGAACACGCACCTGATAGACGGGCTTGCCGGCGAAGATCTCGCCCTCGGGCATGTCGTGCATCACCTGTCGCAGGATACGGACGCTCTCCCACATCTCGTCCAGCCGAATCAAATAGCGGTCGTAAACATCACCATTCTGACGAAGCGCGACATCGAAGTCGAAGCGATCGTAAATTCCATACGGCTCAGCCCGGCGAACATCATAAGGAACGCCCGACGCCCGCAGCACCGGACCTGCGGCCGTGAGGGCGATCGCCTGCTCGGGCGGCAGCACGCCGACGCCCACGCAGCGGGAGCGAATGATTTCATTCTGTGTCAGGTAGCGATCCAGCTCCTCGATCCGGCGGGGAAGTCGCTCGAATATGATGTCGTTCAGCGTCTCTTCGATCCCGGGAGGTAGATCGCGCGCCACGCCGCCGAAGCGGAAGTAGTTGCACATCATGCGTGAGCCAGCCGTGGCCTCGAAAATGTCTAGGATCAGCTCGCGTTCATTGATCGCATACAGCGCCGGCGTGAAGAAGGCGCCAAGGTCATTCAGCAGGAAGCCGATGGCCCACAGGTGGCTCACGATTCTCGTAAGCTCGGCCATCAAGATACGGATGTACTGGGCGCGCTCGGTTGGCTCGACACCCATCAACTTCTCAACTGCCAAAGCATACGCGAAGTTGTTGCCCATGGACGAGAAGTAGTCCAGCCGGTCGGTGAACGGCATGTTCATGATGAAGGTATTGCGTTCGCCGATCTTCTCGTGGTTGCGGTGCAGGTAGCCCATCACCGGTTCGAGGTCGACGATCGTTTCCCCTTCCAGTGTGACCACCATCCGGAATACGCCATGGGT
>JBFJVD010000252.1:0-4108 GCA_041624375.1 Anaerolineales bacterium | reverse complement strand
GGGGCACGGCACTGCCGTGCCCCTACGCCGCCGGACCCCAACGGACTCAGGCAGGCCCCTCCAGTCCCCAGTCTTCCATGTCACCTTTTCGTTCGTTGACACTTACGTAAGTATATGCTAACATATCGAGCATGACCAACGACGTCTTTCGCGCCCTCGCCGAGCCGCACCGCCGCGAAATGCTGCAGCTGCTCCGTGGGACGGAGCGCTCTGCCGGGGAAATCGCTTCCTTTTTCGACATTACCCGCCCGGCGGTATCGCAGCACCTGCGGGTGCTGGCGGAGGCCGGATTGGTGGTCGTGCGGCAGGAAGGCACCCGGCGCCTGTACCGGGCGCGTCCCGAGGGTCTGCTCGGGGTGCGCGCGTTCCTGGCCGAGTTCTGGGATCAGCGACTGCGCCGTCTCAAACAGGCGGCTGAGGAGGAGGAATATGGAGCATCGAACCGTGAGCGCTGAAGCTGTGGTCAGCCAGATCTGGATTCAGGCCTTGCCGGAAACTATCTTCCCATTCCTGGTGGACCCGACCAAGATGACTCGCTGGATGGGCATCGCCGTCGATCTCGAACCGCATCCCGGCGGCATCTACCGGGTCGAAATCAACGAGCGTGACATCGCCCGCGGCGAGTTCGTCGAGATCCAGCCGCCTCATCGGGTGGTCTTCACCTTCGGCTGGGAGGCGGAAGACGCCTCCATCGCCCCTGGGGCAAGCCGGGTGGAGATCGAGCTTACGCCATCCCGAGGAGGCACCCAGGTGCGCCTCACCCATCATGGTCTCCCGGCAGAAAGCCGCGCAGCACACCTTGAGGGCTGGGATCACTACGTCGTCCGGCTGCGCACTGTCGCGGAGGGGAACGACCCGGGACCAGACCACTATGCCGAGCGGGGTGAAGAGGCGGGCAGCGAATCCTGAGATCGTGCGGTGCTTGTTTTTGCCGCAGTCCGCAACCATTGATTGCTCACGGACCCGATCGATAAGAGGAGTAGCCGCGATGGGCGTCTAGATGACCGCCCGCTTCAAGGTGCGCCCCGAAGAACAGGCCGAATGCGAAGCCGCCATCCATGAGTTCATCGAATACATTCGGCTCAATGAGCCGGGCACCCGATTCTACACCTCCTTGCGGAACAGCGAGGATCCACTCGAGTACCTGCACACCTTCCTCTTCAATGACGAGGCGGCCCGGGACGCTCACCGCACCTCGGAGGGCGTCAAGCGCTTCACCGATCGCCTCTACCCGCGTCTGGAGGGCGGGGTGACCTTCACCTCGTACGACGAGGTCGCCACCACCTGAACCGGCAAACCACAGCGTGTAGAATCGCGGTGTGCCCTACTTCGACGCCGGCGGCTTTTGGCTTCATTACCTTGACCTCCCACAGGAGGCGGGCGTTTCGACGCCGGCGCTCTTGCTGCATGCTCTCGGCTCAAGCGGGGAAGATTGGGTATTGCAACTCACTTCACTGCGTAAGGGTCGGCGCCTCCTGGCGCCCGACCTGAGGGGCCACGGACGCTCCGAGGAGCCGGCGGGGTGGCCCTCGATTGGGCAGTATGCCGGCGATGTCGCGAGCCTGCTGCGCGCGGAGGTCGGGGCGCCTGTTCATCTGGTCGGTCTCTCGCTGGGCGGGGCGGTAGGGCTGGAAATGGCCCTGAGTCACCCGCAGCATGTGATCTCCCTGACGCTGATCAACAGCTTCCCCCGCCTGCGGATCCGCCCCAGCAGCTGGTCGCTGGCGCTGCGCCGCCTGATCCACCTCGGCCTGGGCGACATGGAAGGACTGGGCCGGCTGGTCGCCGGCGGTTTGTTCCCACGGGCTGAGCAGGCCTGGCTGCGCGACCTGGCGGCCGACCGGCTGGCGGCGAACCAGTCACGCGCCTACCTGCGTGCGCTGCTGGCGGTCGCTCGCTTCGACCGCCGACGCGCGCTATCTCAAATCCAGGCCCCCACGCTCGTCCTGGCAGGCGAGCTCGATCGCACGATTCCGATGGAGCAGAAGCTGGAGCTGGCGCGTAGCATCCCTGGCGCGCGCTTTGAAAAGATCCCCGGCTCCGGCCATGCGACCCCGATGGACGCGCCTGAAGAGACCAACCGGCTGCTGCGCGCCTTCTTTGCAGAGGTCGATCAGCGGCTGCTGGCGCCGGCCGGCGTGGGGCCGGGGGCTAGTTGAGTTCGTCCTCGATGATGGTGAGGAATTGCTGCAGGGGCTGGGCGCCGACGAGTGGGATGCCGTTGATGAAGAAGGTCGGTGTGCCTGTGATTCCCAGCCCGGCGGCATAGCGCGCGTCCGCCTGGACCTCTGAAGCATACCGACCCTCCTGCACACAGCGATTGAGCGCTTCGCTGTCCAGGCCCAGGCGTTCGGCATAGATCATGTAGGTCTCAAGGCTCAGGCCAAGCCCCCCGGAAAAGAGCGCGTCGTGGAACTCCCAGTAGGCGCCCTGTTCATTGGCGCACTCGGCCGCCTGCGCGGCGAGGAAGGATTCTTCGCTGAGGATCGGGAAATCCCGGTAGACGAAGCGGATCTGATCCGGGTAGGCCTGCATCAAGGCCGGGAAGGTCTCGATGTGGAAGCGCTGACAGAAGGGGCAATTGAAGTCGCTGAACTCGACGATCGTGATGGGCGCGTCCTCCGGACCGAGGCTCGGATCATCGTCGACGCTGATGTCAAGTCGGGTCTGCGACGTTCGTGGTGCCGGTTCAGGGACGGCGGCGGCCGGCGTATTGGCTTCAGGCGCGCCCCGGCCCCAGAACAAGAAGCCGGCTGCCAGCCCGGCGACGAAGGTGAGCGGGAGCAGCGCCACATAGACATGGCTGCGCTTGAAACGGATGAACTCATCCGCCGCGTTCGGCGCAATCCCTTCGATCGCAGCTGGAGACCTATCGGCTACAACAGGTTCGGAATCGTTCGCGGCCTCGGGCGAGACCTCTGACGGCTCGCCGTTTGGCTCTATCGGGAGCCCAGTGTTCGGATCCAGGTCCATGACCGGCGCATTATAGCATGCAGATCTCGAGCACGACGGTCTGCGGCTGCTCCTGTAGGCGGTTCTCGCGGTAGAGTAGAGGAAAGAGCAGGGGCCAAGTCGAAGGCGGTGCGCAATGATCGCTGTCGTGCTCAGCGGTGGCGGAAACTTCGGCGCGATGCAGGCGGGGGCGCTGGAGGTGCTGATCGAACAACTCGGCCGGGCGGAGCTTTTCATCGGGACTTCCGCCGGTGCGATCAATGCGATTCATATGGCGGCCGATCCGACACTCGACGGCGCGCGCAGCCTGTCCTCATTCTGGCGCGAAGTAACCTCAGCCGATGTGGGTCGGCTTTCCACCCTGGGTGGATTGGCCCGCTTCATCCGCCGACGTCCGGGGCTGATTCCCAGCGAACCGCTGGCCGGCTTCCTGCGCAGGCGGCTCCCTGCCCATGTCGAGACCTTCGAAGAGCTCGCCGAGATGAGTGGCACGCGGGCTTTTGCGCTGGCCACCCAGCTTGAGACCGGTGAGCTGCGGGTCTTTGGTGATTTGCCAGATGACCGGCTGCTCGATGGCGCCATGGCGAGCACGGCGATCCCGCCGTATCTGCCGCCCTGGGTCGTTGATGGGAAGCGCTATGTCGACGGCGCAGTACACAGCAACCTGCCGCTGCGCGAGGCGGTGACCCGGGGTGCTCGGCAGATCTTCGCCGTGTACCTCGAATCCAACCCTCGCGCACCGCTCAACAATCGTGGGCTGTTCACGCCGGGATCACGGGCCCTCACGTTGATGGTCCGAAATCAAGTCCGGCATGAGATCGAATGGGCGCGAGACGCCGGTCTCGAGGTGCGTCTGCTGCGCCTTCCAACTCCGGCGGACATCGCCTACTGGGACTACAGCCATGCCGACCGGCTGATCGAAGCCGGCCGTGAGCATGCGCAGCGGCAGCTCAGTCTCCTCTCGGAAAGTGAGCCCTCCGATTGGTGGCGGCGTCTGCGCCGCCGGCTTACGGGGCCGTTTCGGGCGCCACGGGGGGTCCGTCGGGTGCGCGAGCATGCCTGATGTCCGCACTTCCTCCCTTGCCTATTGAAAATCACGTCGGGCGTCGTTATAATTCGGGTCGAACATGGGCGGTTAGCTCAGTTGGTTAGAGCG
>JBFJVD010000251.1:0-4147 GCA_041624375.1 Anaerolineales bacterium | reverse complement strand
TGGAGATCCATGGGCAGTTTGTGAAAGCCCATTCTAGTCTCCGTACATCGATCCCGCAAGCCAATGGCGCAGGAATCAAGCATTGATTCGGCTCGTGTGAGTGTTACACTTGAGGGAGAGGTGATATGGGGGAGGGATATACCGAAAATCCACCGACCGGCAGGCGAATCGTCGTAGGCGTAACGGTCTTCCTCGCGGTCCTGGTGCCCATCCTGCTGCTCCGGTTTCTCCTACCGCAGTATCCGGAGCTTCTTCCCATCTCCGTCCTGAGTCGAGTCCCGACCGCGACGCTTCCCACCGCGCCTACGTCCTCGGCGACACCTTCGGCGGAAGAGCAGAAGTCTGCGACCGATGTCCCCATCCCGGTGACCGGTCCGACGCTGCGCCCGGGGGCCGACTTCAGCCGCGCCTACGTGGAAGGCGTCACCTGGCTGGATGGCGGCCGCTCTATGGTGCGCATCGTCGTTCCCGGTGGGGCGCAAGGCGCCTATCGTGCGGAGATCGAGTTTATCTCTGCCAGCGATTACGCCTGCATCCTGGCGCTGGGCTACACGGATCGCGTGTACTGTATCGGGCCGAGCCTCACGCCCGGCTTCGAAGTGGAACTGTTCGTCTACCATCAGGCTGAAGGCTCCTCGACGTATACCCTGGTTTGGACCACCGAATTCATCGTTGGCGCGCAGCTGCCTTCCCCGACGCCCGACCTCGGAAAGCAGGTGAGACCGACCAACACGCCAACGCCGACCTTCACACCGACGTTCACGCCGACCTTCACACCGACGTTCACGCCGACCTTCACACCAACGTTTACGCCGACGTTCACCCCAACCTTCACGCCGACCTTTACGCCGACCTTTACGCCGACACCGACGCCGACGTTCACGCCGACGTTCACGCCGACCTTCACACCGACCTTCACGCCAACCTTCACACCGACGTTCACGCCGACCTTTACGCCCACCCCGCTGCCGCCGACCAACACCTTCACCCCGCTACCGCCGACCAACACCTTTACCCCGCTGCCGCCGAGCAACACGCCGGTGCCGCCGAGCAATACGCCCGTGCCACCGACGAACACGCCCGTTCCGCCGACGAACACGCCCGTTCCGCCGACGAATACGCCCAGCAGCTAGCGCCCGATGCTCGTCGATCTTCTGCTTGGCTTCTTTGGGCTGGTCGCGCTCGCCTCATTGGCCGGCTCCCTCGCCCGCCGAGGCTGGCTTCTGGAACTTGCCAGCCATTTCCGCCCGCAGTACACAATTGTCCTCAGCGTGGGCGCTGTGCTTGCTGCCGCTCTGAGACAACCCCTGGCGGCGATCCTGCTTGGGACGGTCGCCATCTACAATGGGCTGCTCCTGGCACCCTTCTATCGCCGCCGACGAGCAAGCAGGCCGCAGAAATCTGTCCCGGAGCCGCTCGAACTGGTGGTGGCCAACGTCCGCACCAAGAACCGCTCGTTCGAGCGAGCCGCAGCCTACTTCGAACGCCTGGCGCCGGATCTGCTTGCGCTGGTTGAGGTGGATGAGGGCTGGCTGGATGGGATTTCCCGTCTGCGCGCGGTCCTTCCCTATTCCACTGCGCTGCCGGACCTTAATAATTATGGCCTGGCGCTCTTCAGCAAGCTGCCGCTAGAAAATGAGGGTGTCCACCATTTCCTGGAGGATGGGCCTCCTTCCCTGGTGGCCGATCTCAGGACCAACCACGGTTCGTTGCACATCATTCTCACGCATCCCCCGCCACCGCTGCGCGCCGACCTGGCACAGCAGCGCGATCGGCAGCTGCGGGCGATCGGCCGCTACGTACGGGAGCAGAGCAAATCTGTTGTGTTGCTCGGCGACCTGAACATCACCCCCTGGTCGCCGGCCTTCCATGAGCTGCTGCGCCTTGGCGAGCTGAGGGACGGACGCCTCGGCCACGGCATCCAGGCCAGCTGGCCGACGCTGTTCCCGCCGTTCCTCATTCCGATCGATCACGCGCTGGTTTCTGATGGCTGGGACGTGGTGCGATTTTCGGCCGGAGATTCCGTGGGATCGGATCACCTGCCGCTCATTGTGCACGTTCAGCCGAACGGACGGCTGACCCAAACTTAAGGTACTCAAGTCCGAATTGTCGCCGGGTTCAGCGCTGTGCTAGACTTCTCCCCTGATTCGCGTACAGGAGGAGAATCGAACCCGGGTGGCGACCCTACCGATCTACGACTCGGCGGCGGGCAGATCTCCGCTCCTTGAAGAGCTGAGCGCGCTGATCCGCTATCGGGATCTGGTCTACCAACTCATCGCCCGCAGCGTCAAGACGCGCTACAAGCGTTCGGTCATCGGCGTTGCGTGGACGATGCTGAATCCGCTCCTGACGATGGTCGTCCTGACTTTCGTCTTCTCGAATTTGTTCGCTGATCTTTCGGGCACCTACGCCCTGTTCGTGCTCTCCGGCCTGCTGGTCTGGAATTTCTTCGCCCAGTCCACCACGGCGGCGATCGGCGACTTGCTCTGGAGCGGCGGTCTGCTCGGCCGCGTCTACATCCCCAAGTCGGTCTTTGCTGTGGCGGCGATCGGCACCGCGCTGGTCAACCTGGCGCTGGCGCTGATCCCCTTTACGCTGATCGCCGCTGTGCTTCGGGCCCCCCTTCCGCCCGAAGCTGTTCTGCTCCCGCTGCCTGTCCTCTGGCTTGCGCTGCTGTCCCTTGGCGTAGGCCTCGGGCTCTCCTCGGCAGCGATCTATTTCCCCGACGTCATGCCAACCTATGAAGTGCTGCTCACGGCCTGGATGTATCTCACGCCGGTGATCTACCCGCTTGAGATCCTGCCGCCGGGGGTTCAGGCTGTGCTGCGCCTGAATCCCCTTTACCTGCCGCTCCAGGTCCTTCGTGATCTCCTGCTCGAGGGCGCGCTTCCATCACTCGAAACGGTCGTGATGGGCAGCCTGCTCTCGGCAGCCGTCGTGCTGCTCGGCTGGTGGATCTTCGCTCGCCGCGCCCGCGAATATGCCTACCATGTTTGACTCTGCCGACAATGGCCGCCCGGCTGCCAACCCCGTGATCGCTGTCCAGGACCTTTCGGTCCGCTTCCGGCTGCCGGAGGAACGCGTCTCCGGCCTGAAGGAATTCGCCGTGCGCTGGCTGCAGGGGCGCATCGCGTATCGCGACCTGTGGGCCCTGCGCGGCGTCTGCTTCGAGGTCCGACACGGTGAGATGTTCGGGGTCGTCGGGGCGAACGGTTCGGGCAAAAGCACGCTACTGCGAACGCTGGCCCGCGTGCTCCATCCGACGAGGGGACGGGTTGTGGTGCAGGGGGCGGTGGCGCCGATCCTCGAGCTGGGGGCTGGCTTTCACCCCGAGCTGACCGGGCGGGAGAATGTCTTTCTGTACGGAACGCTGCTCGGCTGGACGCGCGCCGAGATTGAGGCGGAGTTTGACGGGCTGGTAGGCTTCGCTGGTCTGGAAGGGTTCGTGGATGCGCCGTTACGCACTTATTCCGCCGGGATGACCGCCCGGCTGGCCTTCTCGGTGGCCACTGCGCGGCCGGCGCAGGTGATCCTTCTCGATGAAGTGCTGGCTGTGGGTGACGTCGAATTTCAGGCGCGCTGCGTCCAGCGGCTGCAAGACTACCGTGCGGCAGGTTCAACGATCGTCGTTGTGAGCCACGATCCGGGGGTGGTGCGCAGCAACTGCAGCCGCTGTCTGTGGCTGGACGGTGGCAGCGTGCGGGAGATTGGCCCGGCCGAACATGTCGTGGACAGGTACCTTCAGGCAATGGTCCCTGCTACCGCGGCCAGCGAGACGAACGGCCACGGCTCGGCGGATGGGCAGCCGGTACGCAAGCAGCAGGCTGGAGCATGACCTACGACGTCCTGATCTACTGCCCCGATCGGCACCTGACCTACGACGGCTGGACGCCGGATCGTCATGGCGTGGGCGGCGGTGTGACGGCGCGGGTGCGGATGGGCCGGGCGCTGGCGCGAGCCGGGCACCATGTACGGATGATGGTGAACTGCCCGCGCGAGGAAACCATCGAGGGGGTGGGCTATGTGCCCCTCGCTGACGTGGAGCGGCTGGAAGCCGACATTCTCATTCTGACCACCTCGGGCGGCGGCCTCGATCTGCGGCCGGCGCTCGAGCTGGAGCGCCGGGCCCGGTTGACGATCGTCTGGG
>JBFJVD010000250.1:0-4183 GCA_041624375.1 Anaerolineales bacterium | reverse complement strand
CCTGGCCGGCGTCGCGGTGACGTTCGTCCTGCTTGAAGCGACCTTCCTGGCGGTGGTGCAGGTTCTGGTCTACATCGGTGCGATCGCCACCTTGATCATCTTTGCCGTGATGCTTACTCGACGGGTGATGCAGGAGACGGGTCCCCAGGAAAATCGCGTCTGGTATCTGGCGCTCGTGCTCTCGCTTGTGCTCTTTGCAGCGCTGCTGTCGATGACAGCACTCGTCCCGCGGTTCGCTGCCGAGGCCGGGACGCTTACGGCGGAACAGGAAACGCTGCTTCAAGAATTGGGGCGGGCGCTGGTGGATGTCAATGCTTTCGTGCTCCCCTTTGAGGTGGCCTCGATCCTGCTGCTGGCTGCGATGGTGGGAGCGATCGTCATCGCCCGCCCGCCCGGTGCTGCCGAAGAGGGGGAGGCGGCGGAATGATCCCGCTCTCCTGGTACCTGACGCTCGCAGCGGCGCTATTTTGTGTAGGCCTTTACGGCGTCCTCGGCCGACGGAATGCAATTGCCATCCTGATGGGCATCGAGCTCATGTTGAACGCCGTCAACATCAATCTGATTGCGGTATGGCGCTACCTCACGCCTGAAAACATCGCCGGCCAGGTGTTTGCCATTATCGTGTTCGCGGTGGCTGCCGCCGAAGCGGCGGTCGGACTCGCGCTCATCATTTCGATCTATCGCCGCCGCTCGACGGTTGCGGCCGAAGAGATCAACCTGTTGAAGTGGTAGGCGAGGGCTCATGCAACCCGAAACCCTGATCTGGTTCATCCCCATCCCGCCGCTGCTGGCTTTCTTCCTGATCGTTCTGCTAGCCTACCGTCGGAACTGGATCAGCCACACGATCGCCGTTGGCTCGATGGTGATTTCCTGGGCGCTCTCGATGGTGGTTTTCTGGCAAGCAGTGACGACCGAAGAGCTCGGCCATCATCCCTTTGAAGTGTCGATCCCCTGGCTTCCTACCGGTGAAACCACACTCCGTCTGGGCGTGCTGATCGACCCGCTGGCGGCGGCCACGCTGTTCTTCGTGGCCTGGACCTGCCTGGCGATCTTCATCTACAGCGTCGGCTATCACAATTTCGGGAAGGCGCGCGATGCCGAGGATCGGCCGGGCTTGCCACCCCATGCTGGCGGGATCGAGCCGATGTATGCGCGCTTCTTCGCCTTCATTTCACTCTTCGCTTTCGGCATGCTTACCCTGGTGGTTTCAGACAACCTGCTCTTGCTCTTTGTTGGCTGGGAGATCATGGGGCTGTGTTCGTACCTGCTCATCGGCTTCTGGTACGCCCGCCCCTCCGCCAGGGATGCGATGGTCAAGGCCTTCATGACCACCCGCATCGGCGATGTCTTCATGCTGCTTGGCCTGGTGTATCTCTACTCGGCCACCGGGACCCTGAGCTACAGCGAGATTCTGTTCAATGAAGAGGTCCTTGCACAGCTGGCCGCCACGCCCGCAGTGATTGGGGCGTTCTCGACCGCTGGATTGATTGGCCTGCTGCTGTTCATTGGGACCGTTGGCAAATCGGCGCAGTGGCCGCTGCACGTCTGGCTTCCCGATGCGATGGAAGGCCCAACACCGGTCTCGGCGATGATCCACGCGGCGACGATGGTCTCGGCTGGGGTCTACCTCATCCTGCGCTTCTTCCCCTTGATCACGGCCGGCTGGCACGAGGGCGACCCGCTCACGTCGACAATGACGGTGCTCGCCTTTATCGGGGCATTCACCGCGCTCTTCGCTGCGGTCATTGCCGTGGCCCAGAATGACATCAAGCGGGTGCTGGCCTATTCCACCATCTCGCAACTGGGCTATATGGTTGCCGCGGTGGGCATCGGCGCCTTCGTCGCAGCGGCCTTCCATCTCATCACCCACGCTTTCTTCAAGGCGCTGCTCTTTCTTGGCTCCGGCTCGGTGATTCATGGGATGGAGCACGGCGTTCATCACACCCATGACCACGTCGATCCGCAGAACATGTTCAGCATGGGTGGGCTGCGCAGCAAGATGCCGCTGACGTTCTGGACCTTCCTGATCGGCGGCCTGGCGCTCTCTGGCTTCCCGCTGATCACGGCCGGCTTCTGGTCGAAGGACGAGATCCTGGCGGATGCCTTCGCCCACGACCACCTGGCGGTGTTCGGCGTGTTGGCATTGGCCGCGCTGCTCACAGCCTTCTACACCATGCGGTAGATCACACTGACCTTCCTCGGGCGGGCGCGGACGAGTGCGGCCGATCATGCGCACGAATCCACCTGGACGATGACCGTCCCGTTGCTCGGACTGGCTGTGTTCGCTGTCGCCGCCGGCTGGGCCGGGATCCCTGAGAGCTTCCCCGGATTGGGTGGGCTGCTTCCCAACTGGGTCCATGATTTCATTGGCGGCACGCTGCTTGAGCATCCGAAGGCGCTTGTATTCAATGCGGTGCCGCTGCTCACCTCGGTCGGGGTCGCGCTCGTCGGCCTCACACTCGGCTACCTCACCTATCGCCAGGTCCCCGACGAAGCGGCTGATCCGCTGGCGCGCTGGCTCGGACCGGTTCACATCTGGATGCGGAATAAGTTCTACTTCGATGAGGTGTACGACCTGCTCTTCGTCCGTCCCGCCTACTGGTTTGCGGAGACCTTCACCTACCTGTGGGTGGACCGCGGGGTGATCGATGGAATCCTGCACGCCATCGGCCGGGCTTCGGAGCGGGGGGGCGCCTTCCTGCGGTCGGCGATTGACCTCCCGATTGTCAACGGTTTTGGGGACGCGGTCGGCGAGGGGACTAAATCTGCCGGCCATCGCTTCCGCTATATCCAGACTGGCCGCATCCAGCAGTATTTGATCGTTGGCTTGATCTTCACTGGCGCGGTGGTTTCGTATTTCCTGCTGGTCGGGCCATAGGGCGGCCCCAGAGGCGTTGCGGAGTTTTCGCGGATGGATGTCCTTCAAAATAACCTTCTGACGCTGATCCTCTTCACCCCCACGGTGGCTGCACTTGTCGTGCTGATCCTGCCGCGGGAGAACAAGGAGCTGCTGCGCTGGGTGGCTTTCGGCGCCAGCCTGATCCCGTTGGCACTATCCATCGTTCTCTGGTTCGGTTACGACGCCAGCCAGCCGGGCTATCAGTTTGTGGAGAAGGTGATCTGGTATGAGGCGGTCAACGCCAGCTATCATCTGGGGGTCGATGGTATTTCGGTCCCGCTGGTCCTGCTCACCACTTTGCTGACCCCGCTTTCCCTGCTGATCTCGTGGAGCATCACCGATAACGTCCGAACCTACATGGCGCTGTTCCTGCTGCTCGAGACCGGCATGCTCGGCGTGTTCCTGGCGCTCGACCTGATGCTCTTCTTCGTCTTCTGGGAGATTGGTCTGGTGCCGATGTACTTCCTGATCAGCCAGTGGGGAAGCGGCAACCGCGACTACGCTTCCTTCAAGTTCCTGATCTACACGATGGCCGGCTCCCTGGGATTGCTGCTCGCCATCCAGCTCATCGGCGTCACGGCCGGTACGTTCGACATGATTGAGATTGCCGAGATGTGGCCGGCTATCACGCAGCCATTAAGCGTCCTCGGCCTGCCGATCGCCATCTCGATCGGCACGGTGAAGGCCGTGGCCTTCTGGGCATTCGTCATCGCCTTCGCCATCAAAGTCCCTGTGTGGCCATTCCACACCTGGCTTCCCGATGCGCATACCGAAGCGCCCACCGCAGGTTCGATGATCCTGGCCGGGGTACTGCTCAAGCTCGGCGCCTACGGCTTCCTGCGGCTGGTGCTGCCCCTCTATCCTGAACAGGCTCAGATCTATGCAGGGGTGCTTGGCCTGCTCGCCGTGCTGGCGATTATCTTTGGCGCCTTCGCTTCCTGGGGACAGGAGGATTTCAAGCGCCTGGTGGCCTACTCCTCGGTGAATCACATGGGCTGGGTGGTGCTTGGGATCGCGGCGGCGGCCTACGCCCGGGGCACGATGGATGTCGAACACGCGGTGATCGCCGTGAATGGCTCGGTGCTGCAGATGTTCAACCACGGCCTCTCCGCGGCGGGAATGTTCCTTCTGGTCGGCGTGATCTATGATCGGACACACACCCGCAATCTAAAGGACTTCGGCGGGCTGTTTCCGCTCATGCCGGTCTATGGCGGGATTCTGATTTTCACCTCCATGACATCGCTCGGGCTACCGGGTCTGAACGGCTTCGTTTCGGAATTCATG
>JBFJVD010000249.1:0-4234 GCA_041624375.1 Anaerolineales bacterium | reverse complement strand
GTTCTCATATCGGGCAGGTCCTGGACGGGCAGCACCCGGGGTTGCGATGAAACCTGAATTCCGTGATCGCATCCGGTCTGCCCTCGCCGACCCGTATCTGCAGCGTTCGCTCGATCGCAATGCAGATCGTCGGCAGGCGTCCCGCGAAGAAGCGCTCCGCGAGCTGCCCGATGCCGGCGCGCTTCGTCGCCGGGCGCGTCAGGTCCGGCAGGATGTGATCCGCAGGCTTCCACAACTCGTCGATGAATTTGCGGACAGGCTACAGGCCAACGGCTATCAGGTCCACATGGCCAGCTCTGGCCAGGAGGCCGCTCAGCAGGTGGTTGCCATTGCACAGGCAAGCGGCGCGAGCCTGGTGGCGAAATCCAAGTCCATGGTCACCGAGGAGATTGAACTGAACCACGCGCTGGATTCCGCCGGGATGCAGGCGCTTGAAACCGATCTCGGGGAATTCATCGTACAGCTTCGTGGCGAGCCGCCCGCGCATATCATCACACCGGCGGTCCATCTCTCCACGCAGCAGGTGGCCGAGACCTTTCATGCCCGCCTGGGGACTCCAGAAACCGCGGATGTTGCAGCACTGACTGCCGCTGCCCGCGCTCACCTGCGAAGCTCTTTTCTGAAGGCTGAAGTGGGTGTCAGCGGCGTCAACTTCGGCGTGGTTGAGACCGGCTCGCTCTGCCTGGTCACGAATGAAGGTAACGGGAGGATGGTCACCACACTCCCACCGGTCCATATCGCTGTTATGGGCGTCGAGCGGCTGGTTCCGACGCTGGAGGACCTGGCCCTCATGCTCCAACTCCTGCCGCGTTCGGCGACCGGGCAGAGCCTCACAAGCTATGTTTCCTTGCTACAGGCACCTCGCCGGAAAGGGGAGCCCGACGGTCCTGGGGCGCGCCACGTCGTTCTGGTCGACAATGGCCGGACGAAGGTCGCGAGTTCGGATCTCTCCGAGATCTTGCTCTGCATCCGCTGCGGTGCTTGCCTGAACGCCTGCCCCGTATACCGAGAAATTGGCGGCCACGCGTACGGCAGTGTGTATTCGGGGCCGATCGGCGCAGTGCTTTCCCCGGCCCTCTTCGGTACGGCGTCGTTCGGGCAGCTGGCGAAGGCCTCCACACTTTGCGGCGCCTGCAGCGAGGCCTGCCCGGTCGGGATCGACTTCCCAACGCTGCTGTTGAGGACCCGGGACGACACGACCGAGGCGGGTCAGGACGAAGGAATCTTCCGGGCAGGGCTGCGGCTCTACAGCTGGGCGGCCACCTCACCAGCCCGTTTCCGCGCTGCCCAGGTTCTGCTTTCCCTCCTCAGCCGGTTGGCGCCTGCGAGGGCTGGCTGGATCCGGAGCCTACCTCCTCCCCTGCAGGGATGGACCCGCCATCGGGATTTCCCCCGGTTCACGCAGCCTACATTTACAGCACGCGTTGCGGCAAGGATTTCACCAGCTGGGGAGCTCTCTCTTCCACCAGGCTCTCTCGATTCAGCCGACACCCCCAAGGAAGCCACGGAGCCACCTCCGACTGCCGACGAGGAGCTGCTCGGAGTATTTCGCCGACGGCTCGAAGCTGTCGATGGTCACGTGATTTCAGTCCCACCTGGGCAGCTCAACCACGCCATTCGCGAGCATCTCCGGTCGATCGGATGCTATGCCATTGGCGCATGGGGCGCCGATTCCCTGCCACCCGGCCTGTTGGACGACCTTCGCGCTGCCGGCATCGAGATTCATGCTCCGACGGGGGATTCTGAAAGCAATCGGGGCACCCATCGCGCCGCGCTCGAGCAAGTTCAGATCGGGCTGACGGGATCGACCGCTGGACTGGCGGAGACTGGCACGATCGTCGTACCCTCGGGTCCGGGCCGGCCCCTGCTGGCCTCGCTTCTCCCGCCGGTCCACCTGGCGGTGCTCGACTCGCGCGATCTCTATCGAGACATGGGCGCCTGGATCGCCGGCCCGGGCCGGCGTCAAATCGAAGCCTCGAGCAGCCTAACGCTGATCAGCGGTCCCTCGCGCACCGCCGATATCGAAATGACTCTCACGATCGGTGTTCATGGGCCCGGTCAGCTGATCGTCTTCTGCGTGACATGACGCCTCAGCCGCAGCACCCGCTCACCCTCCGGGTTCTCAAGGAGCGCTTCGGGGTATGCCGGCTGGCGGCAGATTCTGACCTTCCGGAATGGGCGTTCTCCCCCGGCTCACTGACCAGCATCACGCGCACCGTTAACGAGCTTTCCATCGTCTGTTCCGATGAGCGAATCCCGGAGGGGGTCACCGTCGAGCGTGCGTGGCGTGCGTTTCGTGTGGAGGGTCCGCTCTCATTTGATCTGGTCGGGATCCTGGCCGATCTCAGCGCCGCGCTCGCTGCCGCCGGCGTCCCACTGTTCAGTCTTTCGACCTATGACACGGATTACCTGCTGGTACCGGAGGGTCGGCTCTCACTCGCCGTCGCTGCGCTGGAGCAGGCCGGTCACCGTGTGCAGCTGCCAGCCTAGCCGCGGCAGAACGCCAGGCTCGCTCACAGGCAATGGGCCCGATGGTCCACAAGTCGAGGTTTGATATCCAACAGAGGCAACAGAAAAGCCCGGCACTCGCCGGACTTCGCTGGAGTGGCGACGGTTGGATTTGAACCAACGGCCAAGGGCTTATGAGTCCCCTGCTCTACCACTGAGCTACGTCGCCGGGAGGGTGTGCGGGCCGGGATCACGCCGGCGGCCGGATTATATCACAGCCGTACGGGGGCCTCTCCGCACCCCGTACGCTGGGATACACTCCCCTTATGGACAGCCGCGAACGCCTTGAAATGGCTTTCTCAACCCGTTTCGGGACGCCCCCAATCTGGATCGTTCGTGCCCCCGGACGTGTGAATCTCATCGGTGAACACACGGACTACAACCAGGGCTTTGTGCTGCCCGCCGCGATCGACCGCTACACCTACCTCGCGCTACGGCCCAGGCTCGATGACCGGGTCGTCCTGCACTCGCTTGAACGGGAAGACCCCACAGATATCCGGCTCGACACACTCGAGCACCAGGCGCCTGCCTGGGGCGAGTACGTGCGCGGCGTGGCCTGGGCGCTGCAGTCCGCAGAACTGAGCCTCAAGGGATGGGAAGGAATCCTGACAAGCGAGGTTCCGATCGGCGCCGGGCTTTCATCATCGGCCGCGCTCGAACTGGCAGTGGCGCGGGCCTTCGCGGCGGTCGCAGAGCTGCCGTGGGACCCGGTGTGGATGGCCCAGCGAGCACAAAGCGCCGAAAACGAGTGGGTCGGTGTGCGCAGCGGCATCATGGATCAGCTAGCCGCAGCGTGCGGTCAAGCCGGCCATGCGCTGCTCATCGATTGCCGTACATTGGTGCTGGAGTTTGTGCAGCTGCCCGCCGGCGTTCGGTTCGCAGTGCTCGACACCTCAACGCGTCGAGACCTGCGCGATTCGAGCTACAACATGCGCCGTCAGGAGTGTGAGGCGGCAGCCGAAGTGCTGCAGATTGCATCGCTGCGTGAAGCCGATCTCCCGGCGCTTGAATCCGCGAATGAGCGTCTCGGACCGACGCTCTACCGCCGCGCCCGCCATGTGATTACGGAGAACCAGCGGACGCTTGCAGCTGCCCGCGATCTCTCTGACGGCGACTTGAGTCGTGTGGGCAGCCTGTTTCAATCCAGCCACGAAAGCCTGCGCAAGGATTTCGAAGTATCGAGCCCGGAACTCGATGTGGCGGTCGGCTGCGCCACCGCAATTCAGGGCTGCTATGGTGCCCGTCTCACCGGCGGCGGGTTCGCCGGCGCCGCGCTCGCGCTCGTAGATGAGGGTCACACCGAGGGATTTGCCGTGGAATTCCAGCGCTGCTTCAGGCAGGCGACCGGACTCACACCCACCATCCACATCTGCGACGCTGCCGGGGGCGCTGAGGTCTTGCGAGGTCCTCATGCGAATTCGCGCAACCCGCCGTCCGGAGAGCGGCAGGGGTCAGACTAGGGGCAGTCGACGCCCATCGTATACGTGGCGAGCTCCAGATAGCCGGTGTTCCCCGCGTTGTCCCGTGCCTTCCCCCAGACAATGATCGGGTCGCCGGTGTCCACACCCGAAAGTGAGATCGACCCCGTATACTTGGCGTCCCACGCTCCGCCAGACCAACCGCCACTGGTCAGGGTCAGGTCGCCAGATTCGATGTAGCTTCCAGGGCTGTCTGGGTCTTCGTATTTCAGGCGCGCCCAGAGCAATCCACTGGAGGGCGCGGGGTC
>JBFJVD010000248.1:0-4249 GCA_041624375.1 Anaerolineales bacterium | reverse complement strand
GAATACGGCGAACCAATGCGAACCGGCGCCGTGTTGGCCTATCAGGCGGTGTATCTGATCGCCGATGCCATCGAGCGAGCGGGATCGGCGGATCCGGCCGACATCCGCAACGCGCTGGCTGAGACCAACCTGGCCGATCACATCCTGCCCTACGAAGGGCCCATCCAGTTTGATGACTCTGGCGAGACCATTGTCGCCTCCCCTGTGTTGATGCAGGTCCAGGATGGCGAAGTGGTTCAGGTATGGCCGCCTTCGCTGGCGGAAGCAAGTCCGCTCTTCCCCTGCACCTCCTGGGGACAGTGACACATACACTTGAGTCGCCGGACTTGATCCGGCGAGTCAACCACGAATGGATGGTGAAGGGCATGGCGACATGCTCTTCACCATCCAGAACCGGGTAGGAGTCTGGCGTGACTGCAAGCTCTCGCAGGTGGGCGATCGGCGTGGTAGCCGTCCTCATCATCCTGGTCTTCCTGGCGGCGACCAACACCGCAGCGCTGGGTGCGTGGATGGATCAGAACGGCGTGGTGTTGCGCCAGGCGGCCGCCACCGGCCTCCTCATCGGAGGCGTGTTTGGCCTGGTCGCCATGGGGCTGACCCTGATATTCGGCGTGCTGGACATCATCAACTTCGCCCACGGCGCCATGCTGACGGTGGGCATGTACATCGCGTTTGTTCTCTTCGACCGTCTGGGACTTGATCCGTATGTGTCGCTTCTGATCGTTGCCGGCGCCCTGTTTCTGCTGGGTGCGGTCGTGCAGCGGTTGGTCATCCACCCGGCAAGGAACGCCCCTGCGTACAACCAGCTGCTCCTCACCCTTGGCCTGGCGCTTTTCTTCGAGAATCTGATGCTGGTGCTTTTCACGGCCACGCCCCGCTCCATTCGTTTGAGCTATGGGAGAGGCCTCACCCAGCTCGGTCCGCTCGCCATCGAGTTCCCGCTCCGGATTGCCGGGACGACGATCACGCTCCCCAAGCTGGCCGCCTTTATCTTCGCGCTTATGCTGGCGGCAGCCCTGTATCTCCTGCTGCAGCGCACGGATCTGGGCAAGGCGATCCGGGCGACCGCCCAGGACAAAGACGGCGCTCGGCTTGTCGGGATCGACATCCAGAACATCAACCTGATCACCTTCGGGATCGGCACGGCCTGTGTCGGCGCGGCGGCGGCGATCGTCCTGCCTTTCCTGTCGGTCGATCCCCTGGTTGGGAACGGTTTCAATATCACCGCCTTTGTCATCGTTGTGCTGGGGGGCATGGGGAGCATCCCGGGCGCGCTGCTTGGTGGCCTGATCATCGGCCTCACACAGGAATTGGCCGTCGTCTTTGCGCCCAGCTCGACCAAACTCTTGGGTGTCTTTATTATCTTCATTCTTGTCCTGCTCTTCAGGCCGCAAGGACTCCTCGGGAGGCGGAGATGAAGTTTCTTCAGCGCATTCCCCGAGACTACTTGACGCTGGCCGTTGTGACCCTGATCCTGCTGGTTCTGCCCCTGTTTCTCAACCGGTTCCTTACCAGCCTGGCGATCCTCATCCTGTACTGGGCCTACCTGGGGAATGCATGGAATCTGATGGCCGGCTTTGCCGGGCAGTTCTCGTTCGGGCATGCCGTCTTCTACGGCATTGGCGCCTACTCATCCACCCTGCTGCTCGTGGAATTCGATATCTCTCCCTGGGGAGGCATGCTCTTTGGCGCGGTCCTGGCCGGACTGTTTGGGTTGGCCATGGCCTTCCTCCTCTTTCGGTTTGGGATCCGCGGCCACTTCTTCGCGCTGGGGACCTTCGCCATTGCGGAAATGGTCCGCTTAATCGCGACGGAGACGGAGTTCATCAACACGTCGATCGGCATTCACATCCCGCTGCTGCGGGCCGATTCCTGGGCCCGCATGCAGTTTGAGGAGACGCAGGCCAATTACTTCTATGTGATCCTGCTCCTGTTTGTCCTCGGGCTGATCGTGACCATCGCCATCTCCCGCAGCAAGTTGGGCTACTACTTCCAGGCGCTGCGAGAGGACGAGGAAGCCGCCGCGGCGCTGGGCGTCGATGTGGTGCGCTACAAGATGTTCGCTGTGGCGATCAGCGGCGCCCTGACCGCAATGGGCGGCTCCTTTTTCGCGCAGTATTTTCTGTTCATCGACCCGACACTCGCCTTCGGCGTGGCGGTCTCGGTGCAGATCCTGCTCCGGCCCATTGTGGGGGGCGTCGGGACCATCTGGGGTCCGCTGGTCGGCTCGCTCCTGCTGACGCCGCTGGCCGAACTGACCCGGGGCTTTGTGCGAACGCCGCCGTCCCTGCTGGGCTTCATCCGGGGACGTGCGGGGGTTGATGTGATGCTGTTCGGCCTGCTTTTGATCGTGGTGGTGCTCTTTATGCCAGGCGGCCTGGTGGGGGCGGGCAGGGACCTCTGGCGTCGAGTGAGAAAAGCGACGTGACGACACCATTGCTCCGCGTAACGCAAGGCGTGAAGCGATTCGGCGGCCTGGTGGCTGTCAACAAGGTCAATCTGGAGATCGCGGAGGGGGAGATCCTGGGATTGATTGGGCCGAACGGGGCGGGCAAGACCACCCTGTTCAATATGGTGAGCGGCACCTTCCCACCGACAAGCGGCCGGATCCATTTTGCCGGGCGGGATATCACCGGCTACCCGCCCCACCGCGTCAGCAAGCTGGGAATTGCTCGCACGTTCCAGATCGTGAAGCCCTTTTCGAAACTCAGCGTGCTGGAAAATGTCACCGTCGGCGCATTCTTGCGATCTTCAAGCCCTCGCGAAGCCGAGAAGAAGGCTCGTGAGATCATTGATTTCGTGGGTTTGGGGAAGTCTATGGATCAACCCGCGCAAACCCTCACAACAGCGGGCCGCAAGCGCCTGGAGCTTGCCCGGGCCCTAGCGACGGACCCGAGACTGCTGATGCTGGATGAGGCCATGGCCGGCCTGACACCCACGGAGAGCGCCCGGATGGTCGAGCTCATTCGCCAGGTCCGCGATCGTGGTGTAACGCTGCTGATTATCGAGCACGTGATGAAGGCGATCATGAGTCTCTCAGATCGTGTTGCGGTGCTGCATCATGGAGAACTGATCGCCATCGACGAGCCGGCACGAATCGCCAGCGATCAGAGCGTGATTGAAGCCTACTTGGGAGATGAATTCCGTATTGCTGAAAGTTGAAAACCTCAGCGCCGGGTACGGGGATGTGGTGGTCCTGCGCGGGGTCTCACTGGAAGTGCTGGAAGGCCAGATTGTGGCGTTGATCGGCGCGAACGGCGCCGGCAAGACGACCGCGCTGCGGGCGATCTCCGGCTTAATTAAGGCGAGAAGGGGAAGCATTTTCTTCGAAGACCAGCCCATCCACACCTGGACCTCGCATCGGATCGTGGATTCGGGGCTCATTCAAGTGCCGGAGGGGCGACATCTTTTCCCGGACATGACGGTCCTTGAAAACCTGGAGATGGGTTCCTTTCGGCGGGGCAAGAATCGCCGTCGTCAATCGATCGAGCGAGTCTTCCACCTGTTTCCGCGCCTGGAGGAACGCAAGCGGCAGATTGCCGGGACCTTGAGTGGGGGTGAACAGCAGATGCTCGCCATCGGTCGGGCGCTGATGACCCGGCCGCGCCTCCTCATGCTGGATGAGCCTTCCCTGGGACTCGCGCCGCTTCTCGTTCAGAGCATCTTCAATGTGATCAAGGAGATTCGCGAGTCGGGCACCACCGTCCTGATCGTCGAGCAGAACGCGGTGCAGACTCTCGGCATGGCGGACAGCGGCTTCGTGCTGGAGAACGGGGAAGTGGCGCTGTCGGGAACTGGCGCCGAGCTGCTCAAGAACGAGGACATCCGGATGGCCTATCTGGGGCTTTAGCGCGGGATTCCTGATCGACCCCATCTTGGCGAGTAACTTAATGAAGGGTTCGGGTCGCACCGCCGGCTTCATATGAGAGAGGCGACGGGAACCCCTCACCCTACCCTCTCCCCTGAAGGGGAGAGGATTGTCTTCGCAAGGCCTTGATCCTCATGGGCGACATGAAATTCTGACTCACCTCCTGCCAGGTCGGTCCATCACAGGCGAGCACAGGGTTCCCATACCGCGGCGCTCGAGTTCACCCTTCTAGCGACATGCAGATGCGCCGCAGAACAGAATGCGTCATTGGATTTCGTGGTTTTGAGAAGAGCTGACTCACTCTCATCCGAACCAGATCATTCTCCACGCTCCCGATCATCTCAGACAAGTTGAAGAGCGCTCAATGCTCAGTTTCGTGGG
>JBFJVD010000247.1:0-4262 GCA_041624375.1 Anaerolineales bacterium | reverse complement strand
GTGCTGCGTGCGGCGGGGCGGTGGGAGCCTGCTGCTGCGGCGCAGGCCACGGCTTGACGGGTCATGGAATTGTCGCTAGAATAGAACAGGCGTTCTACTGTTATCGCCCTGAAGGGAGGCCGGATGCCCGAGCGTCAGATTCCCCCGCGCAAGAAACCCAAGAGCGATGACGGCTACCTGGAGATGATGACCAAAGCGGTCTTTCAGGCCGGCTTCAGCTGGCCCGTGATTGAGCAGAAATGGCCGAACTTTCAGGCGGCGTTCGCCGGCTTCTCGGTGGAGGAGGTCGCCGCGTTTGATGAGCGCGATGTGGAACGCCTGCTTGGCGACGCCGGCATCGTTCGCAACGGCCGCAAGATCGAGGCCACGATCCACAACGCGCGGGTGATGCGCGAGCTGGCCAAGGAACATGGCAGCTTCCACGGGTATCTGCGTTCCATGGATGGCCAGGAGTACGCTGCAGTCGCCAAAGACCTGCAGAAGCGCTTCAGCCACCTCGGGCGCACCGGCACCTTCGTGTTCCTGTTCACCGTCGACGAAGACGTACCGGATTGGGAAGCGCGCTGAGCGGCGTGAAATGGAGCGTGACGGCCTCGCAGCTTCCGGGAAGCTCTAAGACCTTCCGCTACCCCGCCGGCGGCGGCGGGAACCAGCCAAGGATCGTCGCCCCTGGGGGCAGCGACAGCGGAACGGGGGTCCAGTCGCCGATCTCCACGATCCAGGCTTGAAAGCCCCCATCCGGGGCCGCCTGCTGGTAGGCCAGATGGGTTCCGGTTGGGCTCCAGACTGGGAACCAGCCGCCAAGGTGAATGGATTCAACAGCCTCGCCGTCGACCCGCACTGCCCAGATCCCCGCTTCCGTGACGTCCAGCGCTTCGGCGGTGAATGCCAGCCAGAGACCGTCGGGACTCCAGACCGCCGGGGCCGGCCAGCCGCCGCGGCCGATCGGCGTGTAGGGCTGCAGCAGCTGGTAGGTTTCTCCATCCACATCGAACACAGCGACTGCAATCTGGTCCCCGTCGCCGGGGCTGAAGGCGCCCCCGACCACCCAGGCAAGCCGGCTGCCGTCCGGTGACCAGGACGGGCTGCCGATCTGGATCCCTTTGGATCCGGTCAGGCCGTAGCGAGCCGGGTCGAACGGCTCGGACCCCTCATCCCAGCGCCAGATGCGGCCCACGGTTCCACCGCCGTAGGCGATCATCGTGCCGTCAGGCGATACCGCCGGCGGGTTCACGAATCCGTTCTCGGCGTCGAGCACCTCATAGCCGTCGCCGTCGGGTCGCACGACCGAAAGGTAGAACTCAAAACCGTCGAGAGCTGCCGGTCGCGAGCCGAACACGATCGTTTCGGGAAGGGCAGCCGACCAGACCGGGCAGCACTCGAGCCGGTCCTCGGATTGCGTGAGGTTGCGGCGTTCGCTGCTCAGCAAATCGGCGATCCACAAGTCCTGGGCGTCGCCCAGTGATTGGCTGTAGATCAAGCGCTCCGCCCCGGGCGAAAACGCCTGGATGTTGACATCGCTGACAAAGCGCGGGACGCCGGCGGCATCCACGAAGTAATTGAGCCCTTCGAGGGTTCGGTAGAGCAGGCCGGGCGGCGCAGGCGCCTCACGTCGGGGCTCGCCTGCGCCCGTTGTGGCGTTGGGGGGAACTGCGGTCGGAGCCGGGCTCGTCGGGCTGGCGGCCAGCCGGGCGTTCTCGGTAGAGAGGGCAGCCACGGTCGCGGCCAGGTCTCCATCAGGCGGGTCGGTGGATTGGCCGCTGCAGCTGGCAAGGGCGGCAAAGCAAAGCAGGAGAGAAATCCGGAACAGGGGAGTTGGCAGCGGATTCAAGCTGTCCTCCGCGCAGGTTGGCGCCTGCGAACGCTAAGATTCGCGCGCATTCTACCGCTTTGCGCTGCGGAGTGAATATCCATCTGGAGGACGCCGAATGATCCTGGGAAGTTCCTGCGGCGGTGCGCTCCCTTGACAAGAAGAGGGCAATCGAATACAATAGAACAAATGTTCTGATCCCACACCGCCGCACGGGCACCCGCTCGCTCGTGAGGCATGGCCCGACCCGTCTTCTCCTCCTGAGGCCGCCTGGGGCGTGAGCACAGCGCTTGCGCCCCAGGTTGTGTTGCCTGGCCATGTGCCTGCGGCTGCGGCGCCCAGGGTCTGGCCGCTACTCCAGGATCCGGGCCAGCCCGCGCGGGTCGCCACGCAGGAGCTGCAGGCGGCCCTGGTCAATGGCGGCCGCCACATCGAGGCGACCGAAGATGATCCCCAGCAGCGTTTCGGGATCGGCCTTCACAAGCAGGTCGGGCTGCTCCAGCGGCCCGTAGCCGACCCGGGTGCCGCCGAACTCGGGTGCCACATGAAAGACGTCGTCGCCCACGCGGAATTCGGCGTCCTGGATCAAGCGCCGGCCGCGCAGTTCCAGGGCGATCATCACCGGCGAGAGACCGACGAAGTCCTGCTCCGGCGGCGGCCAGCCGAGGTAGGGGAGCCCGCACTGGGTGAGCGCAGCGAACACGGGCTTCAGCGCCCGGCCGCGCTCGGTGAGCGCGTAGACGGCGGATCCCGACGGCGGCGGCAGGCGCAGCTTTTCGAGTAGCTTCTCCGACTCGAGCGTCTGAAGCCGGTCGGCCAGCAGGTTGGTGCTCAGGCCGGGAAGGCTGCGCAGCAGGTCGGAGTAGCGCCGCGGGCCGTAAAGCAGCTCGCGCAGGATGAGCAGCGTCCAGCGGTCGCCGACGACGTCGAGCGTATAGGCGATGGGGCAGTACTGGTCGTAGGATCGGGTAGGCATGGGGTATTTATGGCTTCATGTCTTGCAGGGTCAGGTCATGGGCTGGTGGGTTACTGGTTATTCGTTATTGGGGACTGGAGACTGGAAGCGAGCAGCCATCGCCAATAACGAGTAGCCAATAACAGAATCTCCTGCCCCGGATCGTGATTTTGAGCTTCAGACACGTGGCAAGGTTCTTATCACTTGATTATCTAAAGTATATACTATATGATTTTGAAGTAAACAGCAACCGAGGTGCTCTCATGTACTCCGAATTTGATGGGTTGAAGGTGTTTTATAAGTCCCACGGGGAGGGACGGCCGCTGCTGGTGCTGCATGGGATCCCCGCCGATCACCGCTTCATGGCCGGATTCCTCGAGCCGATCGTCGAGGGGCGTACCGGCTGGCGTCGGATCTATCCCGATCTACCTGGATTTGGGCGCACGCAGGCTCCCGATTGGCTGTCGGGTTCGGATGGGCTGCTCGATGCGCTTGCCGGATTCGTGGATGCGCTGCTTCCCGAAGAGCGGTTCAGCCTGCTTGGGATGTCGTACGGTGGATACCTGGCGCAGGGGCTCCTGCAGCGCATGCCAGACCGCGTCGAAGGGATCGCGCTGATCGTTCCGGTGATCTACGCCGACCATGGTGCCCGCGAGACGCCGCCCCACGTCGTCCTCCATCGCGAAGCCGGCCTGGCCGAGTCGCTGCCGGACGAGGCGCGCGAGCTGCTTGAGGGCTACGCCGTTGTCCAGGGCGCTGAGTTTGGCGATCGCATTCTGAGTGAGGTAATCCCTTCCAGCGCTGATATCGACCAGGACTTCATGCAGCGGTTGGAGGCGAACTACCCGCTCTCGCGCGAGCCGATTCATGGGGAAGTGGTCTACCCTGGCCCGGCGCTGATCGTCTGCAGACGCCAGGATTGGGTCACCGGCTATCGAGATGCGCTGCGGCTTCTGGACCGGTTCCCACGCGCGACCCACGCCATCCTCGACCGCGCCGGCCATATCGTCGCCATGGAGCAGCAAGCGCTCGTCTATGCTCTAGTTCAGGAGTGGCTGGACCGGGTCGAAGCCGAAACCTGAACCTACCCCCTCCGTCCTACTTGATGGAACACTCTCGCGACATACAATAGTTCCAGCTGAAGTTCGCAGCCCGCTTTGTCCTTGGACTGCTGTAATCAGCCTCGCCGCTCTCCCGAAAGGACGGCTTCATGCGTGCTCTGCGACGATTCACCCTCCTCGGCGCATGTGGGCTGGCGGCGCTCGCCTGTCAGGCGCCGCTCGCGCTGCCCGATGTCCTGGGCGGCTCGAGCTTCGGGGCTCGCGGCGCGATTCGTGGAGAGGTCTGGATCGACGCCGACGGGGATGGCCTGCGCGAGGGGGGTGAGGCGGCGGGGGCCGGCGTGGGCGTCAGCCTGTTTGGCGAAGACGGGGTCTTCCTTGAGATGACGACGACGGACGAGAGCGGGCGCTACCGCTTCGACGACCTGCCGCAGGG
>JBFJVD010000246.1:0-4309 GCA_041624375.1 Anaerolineales bacterium | reverse complement strand
GTGATGGCCACGGCGAGGCTGATGCCGAAGGTGACCCAGCGCACCGTAGCCAGTACGTCGCCGGTTACATTCAGGCTGACCAGGGCGGGGATGATCACGCCGCCCAGGATGGCGGTCAGCCGGAGGAAGTAGTAGCGATTGCGGGCATGGTCGGCGCGCCCTTCCATCCAGGTGACCTGATCCAACCAGCGTGAGCGGAGTGCATGCTTTTCCAGCTCCGGCAGCGGCAGGCTCTCGATCAACTCCCCGAAATCTCGCCTCAACATCTCATGATAGGATTCTTCTTCGGCCATCAGGTCTCCTCTCCCTTCAGCTTCGCCTCCACGTAAGCTTTCAGGCGGTCTTCTTCAAGGATACCAATCACCTGGAGCAGTGGGTTGGCGGGCGGCTTGCTCGCCAGTTCGTCCGCTAGTCGCCCCGTGCCCTTCAGAACCAGAACCGGGCGCCCGGCAGCCAGGCTCTGCTCCACCTCATCGCCGGCGATATTGCCGCCGTTAAAAAGGACAGTCAAGGAGGGGAACTCGCCGGCGATCAGGTCCACCGTGCGTGACATGAGCGCCACCTCATCCCCCCACTTGCGCCCCGGCACCAGGACGAAATGAGAGTGGTTTGGATCCAGCGGATATCGATTGGGCTTGGGAGCTTGCCCCGGCCGCACGACCAGCGCCTCCGGCGCCACGCCCACGAGTGGGAAGCGGTGCCCTCCACGCTGCCTTGCGGTGCCCATCGCTCGCATCACGCCGACGGCGGTGGCGCCGTCGACCACCGCGCCGTGGTGCCGTTCCACCAGGCCGGCGGTCAACGCCGCCATTCGCTCTACTGCGTCCTGTGCCGCCGGCTGCAGCTTGGCGGCCCCGCCGATCCAGAGCACGGTCGGCCCCCACGCCTGCAGGCCGGTCGCCTCCAGTGCCTGATCAAGTTCGTTGCTCGCCTGGATCGCGGTGACATGTGCCCGCGTCGAAGGGCCGGGGTCAGCGTTCACGCGCGCCGGACCGGTGAACTTGGGATGGCTTCCTGGCGTCGATTGTGGTGGCGATCATACGGAACGCGAGCAGCCCCTCCATGCAGGGATCCAAATGAGAGGGGGGTCCCCTCCTCGACCTGAGACCGATCGCGGCCGGTCTGAGGCTCCAATCAGCATAGCATCATTCCTCGCGCAGGAGCAAGTGGGACGGCCGATCGATGCGGCAAGCTTGTGCCCCTTTTTCACTTCCCTCGAAGTGATGTAAGATAAAGGGCACGAAAGTCCCCACTGCCGGAGGGGCCGGTGTCGGCCGGCGATTCCATATGCCGTTTGCATTCGATAACGACATCTTCATCAGCTACGCCCATATCGACAACATCCCGCTGACGGAAGATCAAGAGGGATGGATCAGCACCTTCCACAGCGCCCTTGAGAAGCGGCTCGCTCAGCTCATGGGTGAGAAGCCCGCCATCTGGCGCGACCCCAAGCTCCAGGGGAATGATCTCTTCGCCGATGAGATCGTCGAGCAGCTGCCGAAGGTGGCGCTGCTCATTTCGGTCGTTTCCCCCCGCTACATTGAATCGGAATGGTGCATCCGCGAGTACAAGGCTTTCCTGGACGCTGCGGAGCAGTCCGGGGGCGCAGCGATTGGAAACAAGTCTCGCCTTTTCAAGGTTGTGAAGACATTTGTGCCCTATGACGAGCACCCGGACGAGATGCAACCGCTGCTTGGGTACGAATTCTATGAGCTGGACGCGAAAGGCCGGCCGCGGGAGTTCAACGAAGTCTTTGGCCCGGAGGCCGTCCGCCAGTTCTGGGCAAAGCTCGAAGACCTGGCCTACGATATCCATCAGCTCCTTGAACGGATCAAGGAGGATGAGGCTGCGTTACCGCCGCTTCCGGAAGACGCCGACGTGATCTACCTGGCCCCCACCACCTCCGACCTCGTTTGCGAGCGCGATATGATCAAACGCGAACTCCAGCGCCGGGGCGTGCGCGTCCTGCCCGACCGGCCGCTCCCTGTTGTGGGACCCGAGCTGGAGGAAGCGGTCAAGGGCTACCTTGAGGAAGCCGACCTGGCCGTGCACATGATCGGCGGCAATTACGGCGTGGTTCCCGAGAGCGCCACTTTGTCGGTCACCGAGCTTCAGCTTTCGGCTTCAACTCACTGGAGCAAAGAACGCCCTCTGCCGCGCATCATCTGGATGCCCCCCCAGCTGAAGCCGGCCGATGAACGCCAGCGAAACTTTGTCGAGGCCATTCAAACTGATTCAGATGCGATGCGCGGTGCCGACCTGCTCCAAACGACGATCGAGGATTTGAAGGGGTTCATCGACGACCGGCTCGACGCACTCGCCAATGGGGCCGCTGAACCCACCATCAGCCAGGAAGGTGCGGCCTCGATCTATATCATCTGTGAGCAGGAAGACCTGGACGACGTCGGAGCGCTTGCAGAGCAGCTGTTCGAGCAGGGTTTCGAGGTCTTCCAGTCGACCTTCGATGCCGACCAGGCGACCAATCGCGAAGCGCACCAGGGCTACCTCCAGATCTGCGATGCAGCCCTCATCTATTACGGTCATGCCAAGGAGCCGTGGGTGCGGATGAAGCTCATGGATTTGCGCAAAGCGGCCGGCTATGGCCGCGATCGTCCCCTGCTGGCCAAGGGGGTTTATGTCGCTCCGCCGGAGTCGCCGCAGAAGGGGCGGTTCCGGACTCACGAGGCGCCGGTGCTCCAGTCCGATTCGGAGGCGAATGCGCTCGATGCCCTCAAGCCCTTCCTCGACGCGCTTCGCAAGAACCGGGCCGATTGAGTATGGAAGCGACCCTTCCCTCCAATCCATATCCCGGCCTGCGCCCCTTTCGTTTTGAAGAGAACTACCTCTTTTTTGGCCGCGAAGGCCAGAGCGATGAGCTCATCGAGTTGCTGACCCGCAAGCGCTTCGTCGCCGTCGTGGGCACCTCCGGCAGCGGCAAGTCGTCGCTCGTCACGGCTGGCCTGTTGCCGGATCTGTATGGTGGGCACATGGTGTCCGCCGGATCGAACTGGCGCGTGGCGACCTTCCGGCCCGGGAACGATCCAATCGGCAACCTGGCTCGATCCCTCGCCAATCCGGAGGTGCTGGGCGATGCGGAGGAAGATGAGGCGGGGTTGCTCCCCACCATCTACGAGTCGACGCTGCGCAGCAGTACGCTCGGGCTGGTCGAAATCGTGCGCAACGCGCGCCTGCCGAAAGACGAAAACCTGCTTGTGATCGCCGATCAGTTCGAAGAGCTCTTCCGCTACCGCGAAACGCTGCGCGCCCGCCGAACCAGCGACGACGCAGCGGCCTTTGTCAAATTGCTCCTGACCGCGGGCCATGAAGCAGGGCTTCCGCTCTACATCATCCTGACCATGCGGTCCGACTTCATCGGCGACTGCGCACAGTTCCGCGATTTACCGGAGGCCATCAATGAGGGCCAGTACCTGATCCCGCGGATGACCCGCGATCAGCGCCAGCGGGTGATTGAGGGACCGGCGGCGGTTGCCGGCGGCGAGTTCTCCCCGCGCCTTGTGCAACGTCTGCTCAACGAGGTCGGCGACAACCCCGATCAGCTCCCGATCATGCAGCACGCCTTGATGCGCACCTGGGCCTATTGGCGCCGGGATGGAAGAGATGAGGGCCCCATCGATCTGGAGCACTACGAAGCGATCGGGACCATGGAAGACGCCCTCTCGCAACACGCGGACGAGGCCTACGACGAACTCCCCGACCCGCGCAACCGCAAGATCGCCGAGATGATGTTCAAGCGGATCACGGAGAAGGGGCCAGACAACCGTGAGATCCGTCGCCCGACGCTGCTTTCCGATATCTGCGCGGTCGCCAACGGCTCCGAAGACGAGGTGATCGCGATCATTGATCGCTTCCGCATTCCCGGCCGCACGTTCCTGATGCCGCCGATCGACGTCCGCCCCACGGCCGATACGGTGATCGACATCTCGCACGAAAGCCTGATCCGCGTTTGGGACCGTCTGCGCGCCTGGGTTGAGGAGGAGACCGAGTCGGCACGCGTCTACCACCGATTGGCTGAAACGGCAGCTCTGCACGCTGATGGCAAGGCGGAGCTGCTGCGCAATCCCGAGCTGAAGATTATTCTCGATTGGCGCAAGGAAGCCTCTCCAAACGCGACCTGGGCGGAGCGCTACGACCCGAACTTTGAGCGCGCCAGGAAGTTTCTCGAGGAAAGCGATCGCCTGGAGCGGCGGCGAGCCCTCATTCGCCGCGCTGCTGCCTGGACGGGCATCGCCGCCCTGGTGATCGCCTTCTTTGCGGCCGTCGGTTTTGCGGCCGTCCAGACCGTGGAGGT
>JBFJVD010000245.1:0-4322 GCA_041624375.1 Anaerolineales bacterium | reverse complement strand
GTGGTATCTACCTCGTGCGCGGCGACCGCAATTGGGACCACATCGCGCTCGCGTCGGTCGAAATCGGCGTCGTCTTCACCTTCATCAACATTGTCAGCGGCGCGATCTGGGCCCGGCCTATCTGGAACACCTGGTGGACCTGGGACCCAAGGTTGGTCACGGCGACGGTCATGGAGCTGATCTACATCGCCTACCTGATGCTGCGCGACGGCATTGAAGACCCCAACCGCCGGGCCCGCTTCGGTTCGGTCTACGGCATCGTCGGCTTCCTGAGCGTCCCAATCACCTTCCTTTCCATCCGCTTCTTCCGCACCATCCATCCGGTGGTGATCGGCAGCGGCGATCCCTCTGCGGAGGGAAGCTTCGACATGACGCCCAGGATGCAGCAGGCGTTCTTCTTCAGCCTGCTGACCTTCACCGTGATGTACGCCACCATGCTCTGGCACCGGGTGCGGCTTCAGCGGGCACGCGAGCACCTGGATCAGGTCAAGATGAAGCTGCTCGCGGCCTGAACCGCGAAGGGAGAATCCCATGTTTTTACAAACTGCACCGGCCGACACGCTCGATTTCATGCTGCTCGGTTTTGGCGTCATCCTGGGAACCATTGCCCTCTTTGTCCTCAGCCTGGCAGTCCGGATGCGCAATCTGCACCGCGATGCGCAGCTGATCGATGAACTGGAGGCCGAGGCCAGCGCCTAGGCGCGCGCCGCAACGCAGCCGTCTGAGCACGGGGACCGCCAAGGAAGTGCGGTCCCCGTTTTGCGTTGCGCACTCGCTATAATGGACGGAGCGAAAGGATGGGGTGCCGTGGAGGAAGCGCGTGCCGCCGCCCGGCAGGAGCTGGGTATCGACTGGGACCAGGTGACCTATGCCGTCCTGCGCTCGCGGCTGCTCGACGAACTTGAGGAGCGGGAGCTTGCGCCTTCCGGCGAAGTCCCCTATCAGTTCTCGGCCAAAGGCCATGAGCTGGCGCAGGTGCTGCTGGCAGGCGCCCTGAACCACCCGCACGACGCTGCCGGAGTTTATTATCGTTCGCGGCCCTTCATGCTGGCCGCAGGGATGTCGCTGGATGAAGCGCTTGCCGCCGGCATGGGGCGCAGCGGCAGCCCGTCGGGCGGGCGTGATGTGGGTGTGGTCTTCTCCATGCCGCCGCGAAAGGGACCGACCGTGTTGCCGGCCTCGGGGGCGGTGGGGGCGCAGTACACGCCGATTGCCGGCTGGGCACAGGCCTGCCGCTATCGGGCTGAAGTGATGCAGGAGCCGGCTTGGTCGGGCGCGCTGGGGGCGGCCCTGGGTGGGGATGGCTCAGTGGCCGCCAATGGATTCTGGTCGGCATTGACGATTGCCACCACGCTCGAACTCCCGATGCTCTTCTTCATCGAGGACAACCGCTACGGCATCTCTGTCTCCAGCGACTTCCAGACTCCTGGCGGGAACATCGCCGCCAACCTGGAAGCCTTCCGCAACCTGCGCGTGCTGGACGGCAGCGGGACCCAGCCGGAGCGGACCGCTGCGCTGGTCCACGCGGCGGTCGACTACGTTCGCAGCTGGAAGGGACCCTGCCTGCTGCGCCTGACCGTGCCCCGGCTCAGCGGTCACACCTTCATCGACAACCAGGCCTACAAGAGCGATAGTGAACGTGCGCGTGAACAGGCCGAGGATCCGCTGTTGGCGCTCAAGGCGCTGATTGGGGGCGAGCGGTTTGAGGAGCTGCGGGATCAAGCCGGGGCGGAGGTGATGCGGGCGCTGAAAGAAGTTCGCGGCCGGTCTGCTCCCGAGCCCGAGTCGGCGACGCGCAACCTCTTCTTTGAGGGGAAGCTGCAGACCGTCGGCGGCATCGCGCCGGAGGAGCTCCTACCGGAGGTCCGCGGGGACGCGCTCGCCGAGCAGCGCGGCCCCCGGAGTAATTTCATCGACGCTGTGCGCGGTGTTCTCAAACAGGAATTGGAGACCAATCCGCGCGCCGTGGTCTTTGGCGAAGACGTCGGCGCAAAGGGCGGGGTACACGGCGCCACCCTTGACCTTCAGCTCCATTATGGGGAGGCGCGGGTCTTCGACACCTCGCTCTCCGAAGAAGGCATACTCGGTCGAGCGGTCGGCATAGCCCTCGCCGGGCTATTGCCGATCCCGGAAATCCAGTTCCGCAAATATGCCGATCCGGCGACGGAGCAGATCAACGACTGCGGCACGATCCGCTGGCGGACGGCCGGCACCTTCGCCGCGCCGATGGTCGTGCGCATCCCCGTCGGCTACAGCAAGAGGATCGGCGACCCCTGGCACTCGGTCACCGGGGAGGCCGTCTTCGCGCATACGCTCGGCTGGCGGCTGGCCTTTCCATCGAACGCCGCCGACGCGGTTGGCCTCTTCCGCGCTGCGCTGCGCGGGCAGGATCCCACCTTCTTCTTCGAGCATCGGGCGTTGCTCGATTCAGCGATTGGACGGCGGCCGGATCCCGGTCCGGAGTATGTCTTGCCCTTCGGCCAAGCGGCGCTCGTGCGCCCCGGGGACGAGCTGACGCTTGTGACCTGGGGTGCGCTCGTGCATGTCGCCCTGGAGGCAGCCGAGCCATTCGGCGAACGGGTGGAGGTCATCGACCTGCGCACGATCGTGCCCTGGGATCAGGAAACCGTGCTGGAATCTGTTCGCAGGACGGGACGCTGTCTGGTGGTCCACGAAGACACTTACACGGCCGGTTTCGGCGGAGAGATCCTGGCGACTGTCGCTCAGGAAGCCTTTACCTTCCTCGATGCGCCGCCACGCAGGCTCACCACGCCCGATGTCCCCATCCCCTACAACCTGAAGCTGATGAACGCGGTCCTCCCGGGGACCGAGCGAATCAGCGACGCGCTGGAAGACCTGCTGGCGTTCTGAGCCGGCCGTGAATCCGCGGTCCGTCGTGTTACACTCCACCTCCGATGGATCCCAAATCGCACGAGGTTCTTGAACTGCCGAAGGTGCTGCAGCGCCTGGCCGGCCATGCCGATTTCTCGGCCTCCAAGGAGCTGGCCCTGGCGCTGGCGCCGACTGCAGATCTGGATCAGGCGCGCCGCTGGCAGTCGCAGACCACAGAGGCCCGCCTCCTGCTCAGCCTGCAGACGGACCTCACGATTGGCGGCGCCCGTGATGTCCGCGAGCAGGCGCAGGCGGCAGCACGTGGCGTGGTGCTGGAGCCGGGTGAGCTGCTGGATGTGCGCAGCACACTGCTCGCGGCCCGCAAGCAAGCGCGTCTGTTTGAGAAACGCGACGATTCCCCCGCGCTGAAGGAGCTCGCTGCCGGCCTCGAGCCGGTTCCCGGCCTGATCGACTCGATCTCGAAGACGCTCAGCGATCGCGGGGAAGTGCTGGATGATGCGTCCGAGAAGCTGGCGGGCATTCGGCGAGATCTGCAGGTGACCCGGGACCGGCTGATGACCAAACTGCAGCGGCTCGTCGGCGACCCCAATCTCGCCAAGCTGCTCCAGGAGCCGATCATCACCCAGCGGGAGGGGCGCTATGTGGTGCCTCTGCGGGCCGAATTCAAAGGCCGCCTGAAGGCAGTGGTGCACGACCAGTCGTCCTCGGGCGCCACGCTGTTTGTCGAGCCGCTGAGCGTCGTCGATCAAAACAATCAGCTGCGCGAGCTCGAACTCGCCGAGCGCGATGAGGTCCGGCGCATCCTGGCGGCGCTTTCAGGCCAGGTTGGCGCGGCCTCGGCCGAGATCGCGGCCAACGTTCTGGCGCTCGCCAGGCTGGACTTGGCCTACGCCAAGGCGCGTTACGCGGAGGCTCTGGACGCCGCCGAGCCGCTGCTGAAGCCGCGCAAGCCAACCGAGACCGAGCCGGGTTCGATCCTTCGCCTGATGGGCGCCCGCCACCCGCTGCTGGACCCCGAGATCGTCGTACCCATCGACCTGGTTCTCGAGCCGGGAGTCTACGCGCTAGTGATCACCGGGCCTAACACCGGCGGGAAGACAGTGTCGCTCAAGACGGCCGGACTGTTGGCGCTGATGGCGCAATGCGGGCTGCACCTGCCCGTCGAATCCGGAAGCGAGATCAGCTCGTTCACGGCGGTCTACGCTGACATCGGCGACGAACAGTCGATCGAGCAATCGCTGTCGACCTTCTCCGGCCATGTCCGCACGATCATTCGCATTCTGAAGGAAGTGGACGAAGGATCGCTCGTCGTGCTCGATGAGCTTGGCGCCGGAACCGATCCCCAGGAAGGGGCCGCTCTAGGGCGCGCCATTTTGGAGCAACTACTGTCCCGGCGATCAACGACTCTGGTCGCCACCCACTACCCGGAACTGAAAGCCTTCGCGCATACTGCAGCTGGCGTTCGCAAT
>JBFJVD010000244.1:0-4376 GCA_041624375.1 Anaerolineales bacterium | reverse complement strand
CCGAAACCTCGACCATGTCATCGCAAGCGACGACATCGGCGGGATGTCGAACCCTTCCCCATGAGAGCTCGGAGACATGGATCAGGCCCTCAACACCACCCAGGTCGACGAAAACTCCGAACCGGGTCACATTGGTCACCTTGCCGCGCACGTGGTCGCCCGGCGAAAGCGAATCGAGCAATTCAAGCCGGCGGCCCGGCCCGGCCTGTGCAGCGCGCTCGGAAAAGACGAGGCGTCCACGCTCTGGGTCGTATTCGATCACCTTCAGGCAGAGCGTCTTGCCCACCAGCAAACCCAGCATGCGGGCGCGCCGATCATCGTCGGCTTCGGGGCTGATCGAGAGCAAGTGGGAGATGGGCACGAATCCACGGAGTTCGTGGGCTTCAACAAGCAGGCCGCCGCGGTTGCACCCTATGACTGGAAGATCGACGGTATCATCCGATTCATACAACTCGCGAGCCCACATCCAGGCTTCAATCGAGCCGCTCTGGCTTGCCGTGTTCCGTGCCTGATGTGAGCTGTAACGCCGACGATCTTGTCCCGTGGAGCTTGATTCATCTTGCAGCACCGCAGCCCACCAGGACTCATTCATGGGCGGGGGCGGACCATTCAAATCGTCATGCCCGCCATCGTCCGAGAAGTGCATTCTAACCACCTCAGATCCAGCGCACCGTCCGCAGTCCTCACTCCTCCGGTGGAGGTAGCATACTCCATCTTCCTCAAATTGCAAATCGACTAATCCGCGGCCGATTCCTCAGCCGGGGCCTGGAGCACCGCATCACGTTCCATCTCGGCAATTGTCTGCGCCACCATCTCAATGGCGACCCGCTGCTTGCGGTACAGGTCGGCTTCCGACATGGCCAGGCGCATGGCGATATCGCGGACCTTCCGCCCTTCGAGAAACTTCATCTCCAAGATGTTGTAGAGCATCCATTCGGCCGTCAGGCCCCGCTCGCCGGTTGGCCGAACCCGGTCGATCGCATCACGCAGGATCTGCCGCAGGGCGTTGATCGGGTTGCCGCCATGCTCCACCATGGTCTGCCGCACGATGCGCAGACCGAGCAGGGGGCTGCGGCTCAGACGCGGTCCTCCCCAGTAGTGGCCCAGCGCGTCCTTCACAAGCGCAGCGAGGTCTGCTTGCGTGGACACCCCATCAAATGGGCCAGCGAGCGCTTCCGCCCCCTGATAGCGGGCAGCGGCCCGCAGGTGATGAATTTCCTCGACCTCAGGCACCAGCCGGTCCACCACTGTGAACACTTCCCGCTGCAGCATCCGATCCGAGAGTGCTACAGCCGCCCGATCTGCAAGGATCGCCAGCGAAGTGGCAACTTCGGGAGCCAACGACAGCTTCGCCTCGTTAGCATAGATCCCAAGCAGCCCAATGACTTCGGCCGAATCCGGAGAATGGAGTGGAATCAGCCAGTACGAGTCCCAGCGAAAGACATTCCCAAGCGGGTCGATCGTCATTTGATGCTCGCTCATCACCATCGTCGGCAATTCTTCAGAGCCGCGCAATGGGTCATGAGGGCCAACCGAGACCTCGAGTTCGAGCCCATCGGGTCCGATCAGGGCGACAAACGCAGAACCCGAGCCTGAAAGATCGGATACGGCGTTCAATACATATTCGAGGTATTGGCGCAGATCGCCGGTAGTCAGGAGCCGCTCCTCAAGGAGCTGAAGACGGGCGATTTCCTGTCGGTCCCTGCCGTAGAACAGCCAGCGCTCGACGACCGGTCGGATCAAGGTAATCAAGTACTGGAGCACCAGCAGGCCGCCCACCATTGAAAAGAGGACCGCCCGGTTGTTCTCGATGCCCAACAGCTGATTGGCCCGATTGACCACCACGGTGAGTGCCAGAACGGTGGAGGCAACGACCGGGCCGCGCAAGATCCATTGGAAGAGCCGGCTCTTGACGATGCGGTCCGGATAGCTCACCCCGAAATAGGCAATTGGATAGGCCATGATCACAAGGAAAGCCGCGACCGCCGCGTTAATCGTGAGGACCGCGCTCCAGAACGCCATCGGGATGCTGGCCAGGAAAGGACCGCTGATCATCAATGCCGGCACTGACCCAAGGATCGGTCCCGCCGATCCGATCATCAAATAGGCCATCCGCCGGCGACTTTCCCGGGTGAGGCAGCGGCGGTAGGCGCGCCAGAAATTAAGCCCGGCGATAGAAAGGCTGGCGATCAGGTAGATGAGGAAGACCGGGAAGAGTGGGCCGGGGCTCAGGAATTCGATGGAATCGGTTTGGAGGACCTCCTGGCCAATCCAGGGCGTGAACGCGGCAGCCAGCAGCAAGGCGCCACTCATCAAGTAGCTCAGCTGGACGACACGCCGCCGTCTGCCCCTTGAGGGGCGTCCGGTCGCCGCCAGCAGGCTATCCGAGAGATGCAGATAGGTGGCCGGGATGAAGCTGATCCCGATCCACTGCAATCGCAGCCACAATTCGGCTTCAGCCAGTGTCTCCGTCGTGCCTGTAAGCACATCGGCGAAGAAGACAATGGTGACGCAGGCCAGCAGGAGCGCAAACGACTGAGCGACTCGCTCCCTCAGATTGAATGTGAGTGAATACAGCAAGAGGGAAAACGCGGTAATGGCGTTGCCGGCGTTGAGGATCTGATTGAGAACCAGCAGTGCTGCGAGAAGAATCTCAGCCATCGAACATACCGATTATGAAACCGTGTCCAGCTCCCAGAAGAGGGCAATCTCCTCGTCAGGATAATACCGATCGCTGTAGCCTGCAAAGGCGCATCGAAGCTTCCTGGCCAGCGCAATCGCCGGGAAGTTCTTGCTCTGACATTCGAGCATCAGTCGCTGATAGCCGCGTTCCTGAGTCCAGGCGCGGCCAGCCATCACAAGCCGGGTGGCCAGGCCTTGTCGTCGAAACCGAGGATCAACAACGAGATCCGTCGCCCACACCGCTTGCGGCGCCGTGCCTTCTAGCAGAGTCGCATAGGCGACGCATCTTTCACCATTGTCGACCACCAGCAGTCCGGCGAAATTCGTCCAATGGTCGCTGAGCCGCTGTGGGTCACGGGGATAGGTCACCCGCATCGCTCTTGGGAGCCGGATTTCGCGGAATGAGGCCTCCACTTGATCATCAGCGACCGAGAGGCTCATCTGCCAGACATGGTCCGTGTTGTAGGAATGATCCAATGCGATCAGTTCCGGGATGTCGTCTGAAATTGCCGGTCGAATGGCAAATTCGGTGCGCGCACCCCTCGGCAAGTCCATATCCAAAACTAGGGTCCTCCTTGTCCAGCCGTGATCCGAAGAGCTAGGGTGCAGGGAAACGGCGCGTTTCCCTGCGCGTCGGTGACTACCAGGCGCAAGGCGTAGGACCCCGCCGGCACAAGGCTGGTGTCCCAGGTGCCCAGAAGCCCATCACGAATTGGCGATGTGCCCGCCCCGATCGCCTGCCAGATGCTATCTGCGCTCATGCTGCGAAATTCATATTTGTAGAAGGCGAAGTTCGGGATATCCGCCGTGCCAACGATCTCCACGATGCCGGACACGCTGGCCTCATGTTCCGGTTCACTGATGGTCGCCTCAGGGTTTGTACAACCAGATTGATCCAGCGCTGCGGCGTCGAGAGGCGTTGCCGGTGCGAACTGCTCCCCTTCAGCGGGCGGTCCTCCCTCAGCCGTTGCCAGCAGCGATACGGTTGGCATGATGGTGGGACGAGCGGCGGCGGGGATCGCCGGTGCGGCAAAGGTCGCCAGGATGAAGACCGCGAGCCCCAACGCCAGCGTAATGGCGAGCATCGCTCCGGCGCGTGTGAGGTGCTCAGAGGCCCGTTCCCGCTCCAATCCAAAGAGCGCGCTGCGCAGACGTCCCAGTGCGCTCAGGACTGAACGAAGATAGATGATCGCGAGAATACCAAGCGCCACATAAATCCATGTTTGGTTCGCCTCAATGAAAACCAGTGCTTCTTCCATCCCAACAGCCGTCTCCGGCGTTCGTCCCGGATCACAGCTTGCGCAAGACGCCGCGAATCAGCGCCACCAATTTCGGCACGATCACCCTCCCGGCTTCGAGGACTTCCTCATGCGTGGTAACGGTCTCACCGTCCAGATTGGCCTTATTGCTGATCCCGGAAATACCGAGGACACGCATTCCGCTATGCCGGGCGACGGTCACCTCAGGGACGGTCGACATCCCCACAGCATCTACGCCGATCATGCGCAGAAAGCGGAGATCTGCGGGCGTCTCGAAAGAAGGCCCGGCCAGGCAGATATAGACGCCTTCATGCGGCACAAGATCCTCCGCTCGGGCGACATCACGGGCGGTCTGAAGCAGCCGCCGGTCGTAGGCCTGGCTCATATCTGGAAATCTTGGTCCGAATTCGTCGAGATTCGGGCCACGTAAGGGGG
>JBFJVD010000243.1:0-4413 GCA_041624375.1 Anaerolineales bacterium | reverse complement strand
GGCGAGGGGACCATGATGGACGATCAGGTCCACACCCATGGCTTGCAGTGCACGGAGCGAAGACCTGCTGGGAAACGACTCCGTCAGGTGCCGCAGCTGACTGTTGGTGGCGGGGAAGAAGCCCGAGTAGCCGTTGACGCTCCTGGTTCCTGTACCGAGCGATTGAAGCATCCAGGTAGCTGTGTCCTCGAAGGCTGAGGCGCTGCGGCTTTCGGCCCAAGGCAGGTGGGCGACGACCTGAGCCCCGACGCTCCGGGCGGTGCGCGACCAGGTTGGATCGAGCTCGGGCACCTTGAGCAGGGTTTCCGGTTTCGGCCAAACTTCGATGAGCGCCAGGGTGACCAGCAAGACTGGCATTAGCCGCCACCTGCGGCCCAGGGCGCTCAACGAGCCGGCGGCCAGCAGCCCGAGCGCTGCCTGCGCAAATACGGCGGCGCGAAAGGGGCTCCGCACCCATCCGAGCCCGGGCGCGGCCGCATACAGCCACCCGAAGGGGCGGAACCCCCCGAGTTCCAGTCGGGGACCGACCGACCAGGCAAGCGCAAGGACCGCGGTGGCCACGATCGCCGCTCCCCAACGTCTCGAACGATTATCTCGTCTCAGGAGGACAACGCCGCCCGTGACGGCCAGGACGACCAGCATCGTTCCCGGATAGAGCCGCTGGCCAGAACCAGCCATCGAGCCCTGGATCCGCGCGCTGAGGCGGAGTTGTGGGGAGATGCGCACATAATCGAGCGGATGGGCGGCCGTGCGCACAATCGAGGCTTCGGAGCGAGTGAACCCCATCGCCCGCAGGTAGCTGGCCTGCCGAAGCGCAATCGGCAGGCTTAGCGCCAGGACGATTCCCCCGGCGAGGGCCAGCATCCGCCAGGCAGCAGGGCGGCGCAAGGAGGGGAGGTTGACCGCCGTGTGGAGCACCAGGACGGGAATCAGGAAGAGGAAATAGTATTCAGACGTGAGGAACGTCGCCGAGAGCGCAAGCCCGAGCGCGAGCGCGGGCCGCCATGACGGTCGCTCTAGCAGCCGCCAGAGCGCGGCCAGGGCGAGAAGCGGTCCGAAGATCGGCTGCAGTTGAAGAACGCCGCGCTCATGCGTCACAAAGGGAAGTGCCTGCAGCAGCACCCCGGTCAGCACTGCAGTCAGCCGGCCAGCGTGATGAACCCGCGCAAGTAGATAGCCGGCCAGTCCGTTCATGGAGAGATAGGTCAGCAGGATCAGGTTATAGGCCAGGGCCGGCGAAATCTGCCAGATGGTGAGGGCGACGGGCCCCGTCAGGGGCTGCGGATCAGAAAAGGCCAGCGCCCCTCGGCTTGGGTAAAAGATCGGCGCATCCCAGTAGCCCCGCCATCCATCCGCGGCGCGCTGCGCGTTCCAGCCGACAGTCCAGAGGTTGAAGAAGGGCACTGTCCCCGATGATTCGCTGCCCAGAGGGATGTGCGTTGCCAATGCGCCAACAAGGGGCCAGGTGAGCATGAGGGCGAAAAGAACGAAGATCAGGGGGATCGAACGGTGCATATCAGGAGGCTAGGGGAGTGGGGGGTGGAAGTCAAGTTCGTCTCCGCTGGCACGAATATATTGGCAAATCAAGTGCTGGCAGGCGGGAGCACCTTAATCGCCCGGGGCCGATGCTGTTCGGCGATGAGCTGCCCAGTCGGCACCAGCATCGTGTCCCCGGCACGCCCGACCAGTGGCTTCCACGGCTGAGCAGTCTTCTTCGTGACGAATGGCACAAGATCAGATGACACTCGTTGCTTAAAGAACGCCTCCCGTGACCGCTATGATCGCCCCAAAGTCTGGTCCTTCGCAGGAGGATCTATGCTTCGTGTTGTCGGCGGTGAGCTTCCCATCGACCGCAGGTCCCGGGTCCATCTACCGGTCCCTGAACCTCTGCCGCGCGAACCGGCCGAGCGGGTCTGCGACTTCGATCCGACCTTTCATTCATTGACGCCTGAGGAAGCACGCCGCGCAGCTGAAGCTTGTATTCACTGCCCGGAGCCGGCGATGTGTACGCTCGCGTGTCCCGCTGGAAACGATATCCCTACGGCAATGTGGTTCATCGAGCAAGGGGATTTTGTTTCCGCGGCCGAAGTGTACCGCCAGACGAGCAGCCTGCCCGAAATCTGCGGACGAGTCTGCCCGCATGACGCGCTCTGCCAGGGCGCCTGCATTCGCTCCAAGTCCGGCGATCCGGTCATCACGGGATCGCTTGAGGCCTTTGTGACCGACTATGCCCGCGCGGTCGCCGGCGTCGCCATCGAAGTCGGCGCGCCGTCCGGCAGGCGAGTCGCCATTGTGGGCTCCGGCCCGTCCGGCCTGGCATGCGCCGAGCGCCTCGCGAGGCAGGGGCATGCGGTCACCGTGTACGAGAAGCTGCCGTCTCCTGGAGGGCTGCTTCGCTACGGAATTCCCAACTTCAAACTGCCAAACGGCATCGTTGACAGCCAGATTGAGGATCTGACGCGTGCTGGAGTCCATTTCGTCACGCGTGCCGAGATCGGCCGTTCACCGACGGTGGACGAGCTCTTCGCGCAGGGATTCGAGGCGGTCTACCTGGCGGTCGGCACGGGCGTGGTTGCGCCTCTCGACGTGCCGGGCAGCGACCTTCCCGGCGTTGTGACGGCGGCGGAATTTCTCATGCAGGCGAATGTCGAATCAAGGGAGCTGCCGGAGGGTGCGGCGGATCTGCCGCCGCTTGGAAAGCAAGTGGTAGTGATCGGCGGTGGTGACACGGCCTCCGATTGTCTGCGGTCCGCCGTGCGGCTGGGCGCTGATTCGGTGACCTGTCTGTACCGCAGGACCGAGGCGGAGATGCCAGGGAACCCCAAAGACCGGGAACTTGCGGCGGAAGAGGGTGCGTGCTACCGCTACCTGATCCAGCCGATCGCGTTCCATGCCGGGCCCGATGGGCGGGTCGCGGAGGTCGAATGCCTCACCTGCCGTCTCGGACCGCCCGATCGAAGCGGCCGGCGGAGCCCGGTCCCGGTGGAAGGCTCGAACTTCCGGGTCTCCGCGGACACGGTCGTCCTGGCGCTTGGGTATTGGCCGGATCCGCTGCTGGGTGAGACCACACCGGGTCTGGAAACGAAGCGCTGGGGGTTAATCGTCACAGAAGAGGACTCGGGCGCGACAACGCGTCCGGGCGTTTTCGCTGGCGGCGATGCCGTCACCGGTCCGGATCTGGTCGTCACCGCGATGGTGGCCGGGCATCGAGCCGCAGCCGCGATCGACGATTATCTGCGCGACCCGTCATCCCAGTAATTCGAGCTGTTATTTGGGGCGCGATCCGCGTGCGGGGATTGCAGGCGGCTGGCTCGCCGCGTCTGGCTGCGAACTACGCGGTCAGACGGTCAGGCGCGCCAGAACAGGCCGGTGGTCTGAATGGTGCCGGCCATCTGGCCGCTGCGGATGTTCGGCGCCGGCGATCCGCCAGAGGGACGACCCAGGGCGCAGGAAGAGGTAATCGAGCCGGCGGGGGAACATCTTCTTCCCAAGGGGGCCACGCAGCGCGTGGGTGCTCTCCCGGCCATCGGGGTGCCAGACGCGATAGGCATCGAGCCAGATCTGCTGCGCACGCTGCATCTGAACCGATCGCTCGATGGCGTTGAAATCGCCGCCGATGAGGGCCGGCAGACCGCCGGCGAGGTCGGCCACCCAGCGCTCGAGACGCCGTAGCTGTGCCCGGTTTCGCCGTGGACGAAGGCTGAGATGCGCGGAGAAAGCCCAGAGCGACCCAAGCGGCGTGCTCAACTTCGCCGCCAGCGCCACGCGGCGGACAATCGATCCATTCTCCAATCCAAACGTTTGGACCGCATTCGCCTCGATGGGGTAGCGGGAAAGGATCGCGAGCCCTTCTTCAAAGCCGAGCGCGTCCCGGTGGCCATTGGCGGGTGCGTAAGCGTAGGCCATGTCGAGGCGGCGTGCCAGCCAGGCCGCCGCGCAGAAGTCGGCCCGGCGCATCACCTCCTGCAGCAGCAGGATGGAGGCTCCCTCCTGCTCTGCCAGTTCGGCGAAGAGCTTGAGCCGCTCCGTCAGCCGCCGATGTCGCGGCCAGTCGTGGTGCAGGTTCGCTGTAAGGGCGACCAGGCCATCAGCGGGCTGCGGGGGTCGGCTCGCCTGGCCGCCGGCAGAGACCGGATGTCTCCGCGTAGCGAGCGCTGCCAGGGCCCCAAGTGGCGCGACCAGCCAACGGAGCAGCGCCGGGTTCGAAAGACTGTCAACGATCGGGGCCGCGTGCTCCATCAGCCTCGCGGCCCAATGCAGATGATCCGAAGATGACACAGGAATCCTTGGAGTGGGCAACCTGGGCAGTTATATCACAATTGCCGAAGCTGGGCGGTGGCCTCGACTGTGTCGGGTGGGCGGCAGAGATCTGTGGGGAGAACTTCAGTGGAGGATCAGTGCCTTCGTACCGTC
>JBFJVD010000242.1:0-4434 GCA_041624375.1 Anaerolineales bacterium | reverse complement strand
CGACCTGCTGGAGCGCGCCGGGGCGACCTTCATCGGCGTGGTGCTCAATAAGGTCTCGAAATCGATGGCACTCTCCTTCGGCGGTCCGCGCGGGTACAGTGCCTACTACCACACGCCGGACGGGCGCGGCCCGGTCCCCGAGGGAAGCAAGGATATCGTTGAGGAGAATGGGGTTTCAGGGAATAAGGAGGCTTCACGCAAGGAAGAATCATCTTCAAAGAAGTAGCTTGAGTCTGATTGTACTCGCACAGACCTATGCAGGAGCTCACCCACACAGCGGTGGGCTCGTCTGTTGGTGGCTCGGCTGGAACCCGTCAGGCAGGGGGCAAGGAGGAAGCCAGAAACCCATCGAAGCTTAGGTGTAACAGGGCAAATCCAGCCCCGTTATTCCAGAGGGTAGTACTCCATTCCCATGCAGGGGGCCTCATGCGGAATGATGTCGCCCGAACCTTGAATCGCTTTATGCCCACGGATCAAGCTTCGAATGGGGGAGGTGAGCCACTGGACTGATTCCTTGGAACCAACCTGCCGAGGGAGCCTCAACACAGACAGCATAGGAGATGAGCGTGACTCGCAAGCAAAAACTTCAGCGATTGCTCTCGGCCGCCGTGATGGTGGCCATTGTCTTCGCCGGATTTCCTTCCTTCGTGGCCAGCGCTGGTTCAACCACTATTAAAGGTATGACGGCCACAGCGCCGGACACCTACGCCTCCTGCAGCGCCACATCCGATCAGATCAGCATCACGGGCGTCCCGGCAGGCTGGCGGCTTGACGGATGGGTCCGAGTCGAATATGTCCTGAATGGTTCGCGCCAGCTCGTTTCGATGCAGGACGTCGATTTCACGGGCCCGGGCGACCTGATCCTCACCGTGAGCTATCCACCGATCGATGAATGGCCGGTGCAGAGCGGCGGCACGGCGGAAATCCATGTCGACCTGGCCATCGAAGTTTACGATACCGAAAATCAGAAGGTCGGCACCTTTGGCCCAGGCCTCGACTGGGATGTCTTCTGCCTGACGCCTCCGCCGCCCCCTCCGCCCCCAGGCGACGAAGGCTGCACCCCTGGCTACTGGAAGAATCACCTGGAAGATTGGTCTGCGACGGGCTTTGGTCCAGCCAATGACTTCGACACGGTCTTCGGCGTGGACCTCTTCAGCCCAGACATCACGCTCGAACAGGCGGTGAATGCGAGGGGTGGTGGCGTCAGAAAGCTGGCCCGCCATGGTGCGGCCGCTCTCCTCAGCGCTGCGCACCCGGATGTAGCCTACCCGCTGTCGGTTGCGCAGGTTATCGCTGCCGTGCAGGCCGGCGACTCAGATACGCTGGCTGCCTTCAACGAACTGGGTTGTGAGATCCCCTGATCCCGACCAAGTTCCGCTGAGACCCCTGGAATAAGAAACTCTCCCTGCCCAGAGGAAGCGGCAGGGAGAGTTCATTCCAGATTGAGCGTACGCGAACCATGCTTTAGGGCGTTTCTCACGCCTAAGGCTTGTCCCTTGAACCAGAAGTATCCGAATTCAACTCAGGCCTGGCCGAACAGGTCGCGCAGCGCCGCCGCCAGGTCGGCGTAAATCCCGTCGGAAGCGATCTGGTGGGCTTCGGGAAGTTTGAGCTGCTGTGCGCCGCGGCCGGTTTGCACAAGCACGGCCCTGCCGACCCCCGCCGCCTGCGCGGCTTGGAGATCGGTGAGCGCGTCGCCGATCAGCACCGAGCTTGCCAGATCGAGCTCCATCTCTTCGGCCGCTTCGAGGATCAATCCCGGGAGCGGCTTACGGCAGGCGCAGCCCTCCTCCGGGGCGTGAGGGCACATATACACCCCATCCAAGCGGCCGCCGGCGGCGCGGATTGCCGCGCCAAGACGCTGATTGATGCGCTCGATGATCTCGAGCGGGACCATCCCCCGTCCGATCACCGACTGATTGGTGATCAGCACGAAGCGATGAGGGAGCGAGCTGAACTCGGCCAGTGCCTGCAGCGCCGCCGGATACATGACGACATCGGCCCAGCTCCGGACGTAGTCGTCGCGGTTTTCGATGAGAACGCCGTCGCGGTCGAGAAAGATCGCTGGGTTCATGCGCACCGGCCGGAAAGATCGAGGGTTGATTGCAGAATCACAAGCCGGGATCCCGTGGAGCATACCACAGGATCCCGGCTTGCTCTTGGCCCTTGGGGCTTGGTCGGCGTTAGTTGCCGAGCCCCAACCCAGCTGCGCAGAATGACTCGCGCATCTTGAACTGGGTGAGCCCGTCGTTGGTCATCGCCGGACCAATCACATTGTGCACGGAAACCACCTGCTCGAACACGCCGTTGGCGCTGATCTGGCCATAGGCATCGGTGCGGTAGGTGGTGGAGCCGCCGGCGTTCCGCCAGTAGATCGGTCCGTGGTACGCCTCCCGATCGCAGCCGTGGAACTCGCCGCCGAAGGATGAGAAGGCGGGCACGTCTGCCGCGTAGATCAGCTCGGTGAGATCCAGCGGGTTCATCACCGTAATGGGGTCGAACACCGCGGTCGAAACCAGGAGCTCCAGCCGGTCGCCGACGGTGAACCGGATCGCCCAGATTTCATACAGGCTGTCCGTGTCGCACCCCGCGCCGGGGATGAACTGTACCGTACGGTTGGGGGCGCTGGCGTTGCGGTTGCAGATCGAGCCGACCACGCCGGTGTCCGCCATGCCCATCACATGGGCTTCCTTGCCGTCCGGGAAGACCACGTCATATTCCAGGCTGTGGAACTGCCCGCTGAAGCGCCCAACGCCGCCGGTGCCCATGTGGAAGACGATCCGTGAGTCGGCCTGGGCCGTGCGCCCTTCGTCGTTCCGGTCGCCTCGATTGGCGACGAAGACCTTGAAGCCTCCGTGGGGTTCGCTCAGGCCCACCTGCGCTCCAATGTAGCCGAAGGCAGGCATCGACGAGTCGGCGCGGGAGGTGCGCGGGTCGTCGCCGTGTTCATGGTCGAAGTAGCAGCCGGACCCGGGGTCGACCTGTGGGTGCCAGGTGGGGTAGGTGTTGCCGTCCGGCCCGGTGGTGACATGGCCGGCGTGGACTGACTCAGGACACAACTGGCCTCTCACATCGCCGCTGGGAGTCGGCGTTGGCGCCGGCGGGGGTGGTGGCGGTGGCGGTGGCGCACCTGACCCGGCCTCAACAACCACATAATTCATGTTGAAGCGTCGGGTGTCCGCTACGATCCGAAGTTCATATTCGCCAGCAGGGACCGAGACAGCCGCGCTGACGGCTTCGCCCCAGCTGTGCCACGCACCGGTCTGCGGGACAGCGATCGGGCCAGTGACGTCGACGCCGTTCAGCTCGATATGGAAGAAGCGTCCGCTGTCCGGGGTAGCTGCGCGGACCTTGAAGATGTAGGTGCCGTCGTTGGCAAAGCGCACGTTGTAGGCGAGCCATTCGCCGCCAACGATCCAACCGACGTTGTAGCAGTTCGCCCCATCCGAGCAGGCCTCGATGTCCACATCGTCGCTGCGGTAGGCTCCGCCGCGATTCCCGGACGTGGTGTCGTGGTAGCCAACCCCTTCACCGCCTTCTTTGTAGTCTTCAACCTCAAATCGTCCAGGGAGCTCGATGGCGCCCGGTACGGCGGTCGGAGGTGGCGGCGGGGCCGTGGGTGGGGGATCGGTCGGCGCCGGCGGCGGCGTGTCTGGCGGCTGGGTCGGTTCGGGCGGCGGGGCCTCTTCATAGCAGGTCACCCGGCTCCCGCCCTCGATGGGCAGGATTTCCAGGATGCCGAGACAGTCGCGGCTCCAGGCCTGATCGCCAAGCGCCAGGCTCACGGTCACCGAGGCGGCCGAGATCAACAGGATGATGCCAACCAGCGTAAGGGTACGTTTCACGGGTACCTCCCTCCGGGGGGATTCGTCCATCATCCTAGTCGAAACCCTTGAGGGAGGACATGGTACTTTTCGTGGAGGGTCAAGAGTACTATATCGGCGGTCTGCGTGTAGTCAAATTATACCGCAAGCAGGGGTGCGGATAGCGCCTGCGCTGTGTGGGTGGGCCTAGCGGGGATCGGCCATCGCCAGGCCGAGTGCTCGTTGCCAGGGCGGGAGATCGAAGCCAAAGCGTGCCTTGAAGCCGGCGTTGTCCAGTGCAGAGAAATGGGGGCGCTGTGCCGGCGAGGGGAATTCGGCGCTCTTCGCTCGGCGCAGGGCAGGGAGGGAGCTGCTTTTCACGCGGGCCATGTGACCCAGGATGCTTTCCGCCCAGGCATAGCGAGAGGCGGAGCCAGCCCCTGCGAGATGATAGAGACCGCTCGCCAGCTCGAGCGACTGCGGATCACTTTGTGAGGCGCGTGCCAGCAGGAGCGAGGTTGCCTCTGCGAGCATCCGGCACCAGGTCGGGCTGCCGGTCTGATCGTCGACGATGCGCAGTTCTTCGTTCGAGCCCGCCCATTCGATGACCTTTGTCACGAAGCTCGGCCGG
>JBFJVD010000241.1:0-4497 GCA_041624375.1 Anaerolineales bacterium | reverse complement strand
GCTCAAGCGCCTGCTCGAACTGGGCGCGCCGGACGTGATCGTGCGCAACGAGAAGCGCATGCTGCAGGAGGCGGTCGACTCGCTGATCGACAACAGCCAGCGCGGCAAGGCGCTCAGCCGCCGCGGCCGCCGGGAGTTGAAGAGCCTGAGCGACATGCTCAAGGGCAAGAAGGGCCGCTTCCGCCGCAACCTGCTGGGCAAGCGAGTGGATTATTCTGGCCGCTCCGTGATCGTGATTGGGCCGCACCTCAAGCTGTTCCAGTGCGGCCTGCCCAAGACGATGGCGCTCGAGCTCTATCGTCCCTTCGTCATCTCGAAGCTCGTCTCCTACAACTACGCGGCCAACGTCAAGGGTGCCAAGCGAATCATCGAGCGCGAGCGGCCTGAGGTCTGGGAAGTGCTGGAGGAAGTGATCAAGGATCGCCCGGTGCTTCTCAATCGTGCTCCGACGCTGCACCGGCTCGGCATCCAGGCATTTGAACCAGTGCTGGTCGAAGGAAAGGCGATCCAGCTCCATCCGCTGGTGTGCGCGGCGTTCAACGCAGACTTCGATGGGGATCAAATGTCGGTCCACCTGCCGCTTTCGCAGAAGGCGGTTGAGGAGGCCCGTGAGCTGATGCTCTCGAGCCGGAACCTGCTCAAGCCCGCCGACGGCGAGCCGATTGTAGGCCCGACCAAGGACATGGTCCTCGGCGTGTATTACCTGACGATGGACGTGCCGGGCAAGAAACACCGCGGCGCCGATTGGGCCTTCAGTGATGTCGATGAGGTCGAGATGGCCTATGGCCTTGGACTGCTCGACATCCATGCGCCGATCAAGCTGCTCACCACCACCTGGTATGACGATGAAGGCTTGCGGCTCGCCGAATCCCAGCGACGGGTTCTTAAAACCACGGTCGGGCGGGTGCTCTTCAACCGCATCCTGCCGGAAGAGCTGCAGTTCGTCAACCGGGTGCTCGACAAGGCCGCCATGCAGGATCTCGTCGGCGAGGTCTATCACCTCCTACGGGAGGAAGGCACGCCGGCGGTTGTCGATGCAATGAAGGACATCGGCTTCAGCTACGCCACCCGCTCCGGCACGACGATCGCCGTATCCGACATCACCGTCCCGCCGGAGAAAGAAGAGATCGTCTCGCGGACGCTGGATGAAGTGGAAGCCGTGCGCCGCGACTACCAGCGCGGGCTGCTCACCCAGCAAGAGATGAACGAGCGGATCATCGAATTCTGGCAGGACACGACCAACGAGGTTGCTACGGCCGTCCGTGAATACATGGACCCAGCCGGCAATTTGAGCACAATGGCCATCTCCGGTGCGACCAAGGGCGGATTTGGGCCTATCTCGCAGCTGGCTGGCATGCGCGGCCTGATGGCCGACCCTGCCGGGCGGATCATCCCACTTCCGATTCGCTCCAGCTTCCGGGACGGGCTGAGCACGCTGGAGTACTTCATTTCGACGCATGGCGCCCGCAAGGGCCTCACCGACACCGCGCTCCGTACGGCGGACGCAGGCTATCTGACTCGCCGCCTGGTCGACGTCGCCCAGGATGTGATCATCAATTCCGATGACTGTGGGACCAAACACGGAATCTGGATTCGCGCGGAAGATGATGTGGCCGGACAGGCCTTTCACGAGCGCCTGATCGGACGCATCCTCGCGCGCCGGGTCGCAGATCCTGAGAGTGGTGAGGTGGTCGCCTCGCGCGGCGATCTGCTGACACTCGACCTGTCCCGGCGGATCAGCGACGCCGGTGTGGCTGAGGCTTTCGTTCGCTCGCCGCTGACCTGCGAGCTCCAATTCGGGCTCTGCGCGTCCTGCTACGGGATGGATCTCGGTCGTGGACGCCGCGTTGAGATGGGCGCTGCCGTTGGGATCGTGGCGGCCCAGTCCATTGGCGAACCCGGCACCCAGCTTACCCTGCGGACTTTCCACACCGGCGGCGTTGCAGCAGGCGGCGATATCACCACCGGCCTCCCGCGTGTTGAGGAGCTGTTCGAAGCGCGCAAGAAGCCGAAAGGTGAAGCGCTGATTGCGGAGATCGATGGCACGGTTTCTGTTGAGCAGCCGGACGTGCCGGATGGCCAGCGGATCGTGGGCATCATGAACAGCCAGTTGATCCGAGATGAGTACGCGGTCCCCGGCAACTGGTCGCTGAAGGTTGAAGATGGGCACGAGATCGAGGACGGCACCCTGATCGCCAGCCGAGGCGACTCCGAAATCATCGCCAGCCATGGCGGCCGGGTCGCGCTCGAAGACCGAAAGGTCGTGGTCTCCTACGATCAAGTGGACGAAGCCGAATACGAGGTGCCGGCCAGCGCCCGTCTGCTCGTCAAGAACGGCGACAAGGTCCAGGCAGGCAATCAGCTCACTGAGGGTTCACTGAACCCGCACCGGATCCTGCGCATTCTCGGCCGTGAGCAGACCGAACTCTACCTGCTCACCGAGGTTCAGAAGGTCTATCGCTCGCAGGGTCAGAACATTAATGACAAACACTTCGAGGTCATCATCCGTAAGATGCTCTCGAAGGTGCAGGTGACGAACCCCGGGGACACCGACCTCTTGCCCGGCGATCTGATGGACCGCCTGTTCCTTCAGCGGGTCAATGAGCGGATCCTCGAAGCCGGTCAGCAGCCGGCGCGCGCCCAGCAGGTCCTGCTTGGGATCACCAAGGCGTCACTGAATACCGAGTCTTTCCTGTCGGCGTCATCCTTCCAGCACACCATCAAGGTGCTGGCCGGTGCGGCGATTGAAGGCAAGGTCGACTACCTGCGCGGCTTGAAGGAGAACGTGATTATCGGCAAGCTCATCCCGGCAGGCACCGGGTTCCCGGGTGAGGAGGCGGTGCTCCACGACGAGCGCCTCGATGGCGAGCGGGTCGAGCCCACCGAGACGGTCGCCGAACCGGAGTCCGTCGCAGCCGACTGAGCTGGCGCAGGGCCGCGGCCTTGACCCTGCGCATGGCGACGCTTATAATTCCCTTCTCGCCCCGCCGCTTCGGTTGGGGCGAGAACTTGAATACCGTCTGTCCTGCTTCGCATCGATTGCTGCGGGGTCGGCGGCGAAGTATGTACGGAGACGCACGATGAGCTACGCGATATTTGAATCTGGCGGCAAGCAGTATGTTGCCCGTGAAGGCGAGCAGATCGATGTCGATCGGATGTCCCTGGAGCCTGGGAAGTCCGTGACTTTCGATCAGGTCCTTCTGGCGGTTGATGGCAAGAAGGTCCATGTCGGCACGCCCCTGGTTACCGGCGCCAAGATCAAGGCCACCGTGGTCGAGCAAGTCAAAGGCCCCAAGGTCATCGTCTTCAAGTACAAGCCGAAGCAGCGCTACCGGGTGAAGCAGGGGCATCGTCAGCGCTATACGCGCATTGAGGTCCAAAGCATCGGCCTACCGGCTGCAGCCCGGAAGAAATCCGACGAGAGCGCCGAAGAAGCCAAGCCGAAGAAGAAGTCGAAGTCCAAAGAAGACTAAGCGACAAGATTTGAGGGTGTGAGATGGCCCACAAGAAAGGCGGCGGCTCGAGCCGCAACGGACGCGACAGCAAATCCAAGCGCCTCGGCGTCAAGAAATACAGCGGCGAGGAGGTGCGCGCGGGGCACATTCTGGTCCGTCAGCGCGGGACGCGCATTCATCCCGGGTTGAACGTTCGCCGCGGGGGCGACGACACCCTGTTTGCCGTTGCCGATGGTATTGTGACGTATGAGTTCGCCCGCGGCGGCCGCAAGCGCGTGAGCGTCGTCCCCCAGTAGTCCCCTACGCCTGGATCAATCGCCCCCACGGGCGGAGCGAGAACGTTGATGAGAGAGAACATCCATCCAACCTACTTCCCGGAAGCGACTGTGATTTGCGCGTGTGGAAACACATGGACCACAGGCGCGACGGTGGAAGTCATTCAAACCGATGTCTGCTCCAACTGCCACCCGTTCTACACCGGCGAGCAGCGGATCGTGGACACCGAAGGGCAAGTGGATCGCTTCTATAAGAAGCTCCAGGCTCGCGAAGAGTATCTGGAAGAACAACAGCGGGCCGAGGACGAGAAGACCTCGCCTGAACGGCTGATTATTGAGCTCGGGCTCGGCGGCCGGATCGAAGGGCTGCTCGACGGGGCTGGGATCAGCACCGTCGGGGATGCGCTTACGCGCCTCGAGGCCGGGGATGCCGCGCTGCTCGATATTGATGGCTTCGGCCGGAAGAGCCTGGCCGATTTGAAGCGAGCACTAAAGCATCTCGACTACACCTTGCCGGAGGCGGCAGCAGAACCGCAGGTTTAAGCGGGCTGGCGACCATCCGGCCTGCGGGCTTTTGCGCAGCCCCGGGCGCTGAGATTTTGAGTGCAAGTCAGCTTCTGGTACACTCTGGGCAGCTGTATCTCCACAGCTGCCCATTTCTATTTTCCAGCGTGATGAGGGACGATGCGTCATCTTCAGGGAAGCGTCGAGGTGGTCACCGGTTCCATGTTCAGTGGCAAGACGGAAGAACTTATCCGACGCCTGCG
>JBFJVD010000240.1:0-4500 GCA_041624375.1 Anaerolineales bacterium | reverse complement strand
TCCGACGCCAGGACCGACGGCCACCGCTTCGCCCACGCCGACGCCGGTGTTCGGTGACGTGCCCTTCGACCACTGGGCGCACGACTACATCGTCGCCCTCTTCAACGCCGGCTTCGTCAAGGGCTGCTCGGCCGACCCGCGCCTCTACTGCCCCGAGCGCATCCTCACCCGCGCCGAGTCGGCCGTCTTCATCCTGCGCGGCGCCTACGGCGCCATCGACGACCCGCCCTACCCGCCGCCGGCCACCCGCACCTTCACCGACGTGCGCCGCTCTCATTGGGGCTTCGGCTGGATCGAAAGCCTGTGGCGTGACGGCTTCACCGCCGGCTGCTCGGCCGATCCGCTGGCTTACTGCCCCGACCAGCAGCACTCCCGCGCCGAAGGCTCGGTCTTCTTCCTGCGCATCAAGAACGGGGTCGACTACCAGCCGCCGGTGCCGACCGGGATCTTCGCCGATGTCGACCTGGGCGCCTGGTACGCCGGCTGGGTGGAAGCCGCCTACAACGAAGGCATCCTGCCGGCCTGCGCCAGCGACCCGCTCGCCTTCTGCCCGGAAGACCCGCTCGACCGCGCCTGGGCCGCCTACATGATGGTCCAGGCCAAGGGGATCGCCGTGCCGCCATCTGGCGCTGCGCTGCCTGCGGCGACAGCGCCGGCTTTGCCCACCGCCACCGAGACGGAGTAAGGCTTGCCACTTCAACCTGGCCGCACACGAGCGCAGCGCGCCCGGCGGCCGTCTGAGCGTGAAAGACGACCTTGCCGGCAGGGTTCTGCGCCAGCAAGCTGCAAGTAACATCGAAGCCGGAGGGTGAACGCAATGAACGACCTTGCAACCGAAACGGATCTTGGGGACGGACCGTCGCGTTCCGGGGACAGGTTCTTCATCCTCACGCTTATCATCGGAATCCTGATGGGCATGACGATCCTCTCCCTGGTCGGTTACCTGCTGTGGGCAACCGGCAGCCTGCATTTCGGAGACGTGAGCTGCCCGAGCGCGGAGGAGCTCTGCCTGCAGACCTTTGATCTCCCGACCAGCACGATGACGCCAACGGTGACGCAGACCGCCACGCCATCGCCCCCGGAGATCGTGACCACCACACCGGACCTGCCCCTGACCGCAACGGTGGCCTGCGCCACCTTCGAGGCAGAATTTCCAGGGACGCCATGTCCCTAGTCTCGATCCTGTCCTGCTGGGCGACACCCGGATGACCGGCTCCCCAGAGCTTTCCCTGTTGATCCTGGCCCGCGACGAGGCCGATGTACTCGCTGGCACGCTGCGGGCGCTGCAGCAGCAGGTCGCTGGAAGCTGCTCAATCCACGTGGTGGCGGACCATTGCCGCGATGAGACGGCAGCTCTCGCCGCACGTGCCGGAGCCCGCGTGCATCTTCGTACGGGCGGCCGCCCAGGCAAGGGGCCGGCGCTTGACTGGTGGCTGCAGCAAGTTCCGCCGCCGGACGGCCGCCGCTCCTGGCTCCTGGTCCTCGACGCAGACAGCCAGCTGGCGCCGCAAACGCTCGAGATCGTGCGCCGTGAGATTGCGCGAACCCCAGAAGGGGTCTACCAGCTCGGGCTCGAGCCGAACGCCGCGTTTACCGAGCCGCTCATGGCACTGGCGGCGGTCTCCGAGTGGGTCGAACAGCGCGTCTACGACCGGGCGCGGGCCGCGCTCGGCTGGCCGGTCCGGCTGCGGGGCACCGGCATGCTCATCAGCCGCAACCTGCTCGAGACGGTTGCTGGATCATTGCGGACGCAGATCGAGGATGCCGAGCTCAGCCTGCTGCTTGTTGCAGGTGGCGCCAGGATCCGTCCGCTTCGCGAGGCTGTGGTGATCGATCCGAAGCCTGCGGATGCGAGGGGCGCCGCAAGCCAGCGGGCACGCTGGCTGCGTGGGCAGGCCCAGCTCCTGCAGGCGCACCCCGGGGCTGTTGTGCGGGTCCTGGGTCGGGGTTCGGCCGGATTCTCTTTGCTCAGTTCACTGCTGGCCAAGCCGCGGAGTTTTGCTTTCCCGCTCAAGTGCATCCTGATTCCCCTGGCGCTGATGCTGGGGCGGGCTGGATGGGGCTGGACAGGGTGGGGGGCGGCGGCGCTCCTTACGCTCTCCGCCAGCTTCGAAGCAATCGCCTTCCTGGCAGGATTGGCCGTCTATCGAAGGCGGGCTCATTCTGACCCCGAGCCTCGCCGGCTCCCCGGCTACTTCCTGCTCTGGCTCCGCAGCCTGGGCCTTGCCCTTATCTCGAGGGAAGGCTGGCTGCGGACCCGACCGGCGCCGGCGGAGCGAACCCTCCGAGATGCAGGCGGCCTGCCTCCCGGTTGAGATGCAGCCTGCAGCCCCCGGCGCCCGCTCCGCCGCGCCCGGTCTCGTTATTGCACTCCTCGCCATCTACACCCTCACCGCGGTCGGTCGTTTCCGTGTGGATGATGAGCACATCCTGGCCGCTCGAAGCCAGAGCCTGGCGCTCTGGGGGGTGCTGGAAGAACCACAGGTTTGGGGGAACACCCGAGTTCAGGCCCTGCTACCCATGGGGGATGCGGCCACCCAAATCGAGCCGGCCCAATCGGTGCTCGGCGCCATCTTCTACAGGATCGGCATGGTGTACGGCGCGGGGACCCAGGCGGGATTCACGATCTCGCTGTATGCGACCGCGCTCTCAGCCATTTTGATCCTGGCGACGATCGAAGGGCTTGGGTACGCGCGTCGCACGGCCATCTGGACGGCCCTGCTGTTCGGCCTGGGGTCGATGGCATGGCCCTATGCCTCCACGTACTATCGAGATCCACTGGCCGCTCTCATGGTGGCGGTCGCCATGTACGGCCTGTTGCGGCTCCACCAAGGCAGGAGAGGATCGGGGGTCGCGCTCATTGCGCTGGGCATAGCCGGCGGGATTCTGAGCAAGAACAGTGTCGTACCGCTGGTTCCTGCCGTTCTTATTGGCGTGGCGGCGGGCGAAGCTCGCGCCCGCCGGACAGCCAGGATCTTCCTGGTCCTGGGGCTGTTGGCGACCGTCGTCCTGCTCTCGGCCCTGCTCCCCACCAACGGACCGCTCGCGCGGTTCAGCCTCAGTTACTACCTGTCACTTGCCCAGCACTTCACCGGCAACCTCACGCCGGCGTTGGCCTTCAGCATGCTCGGTCCATATGTCAGCCCCGCCAAGAGCATCTTTATCTTTTCACCTTCGCTGCTCTTCATGCTGGCACTGCCCTGGTTCTGGCGGCGGTTCCCTCCCGGTTTCTTGCTCGCCGGGCTTGCTTTCCTGCTGTTTCTTCCGCTGGGCCAGGCGCTCTTCTACGGGCAGGCATGGGCTGGCGCTTTCGGCTGGGGACTGCGCTTCATGCTCCCAGCGCTGCCCATCCTGGCGGTGCTCGGCGCCCCTGCAGTTGGGGCCTGCCTGCGCGGCAGTGGGTGGGTCCGTCAGATTCCGCTCGGCTTGCTGATCCTGGGTGCGGTCGTCCAGCTCGGCGGTGTTCTCGTGCCTTGGACCATCGACCTGGCTCGCTGGCGCTCGCTGGGCCTCGATCCCTTCAGTCCCGCCGCGGTGTGGGATCCGAGATTTCTGGCCATTCCTGCCCAGCTTGCCGGCCTGTTGCGCCTGGATAGCTGGGACCCTGCGCTGCTTCGCGTCCTCCGTGCCGGAGGCCGGCTTGCCTGGATTGTGATTCCATTGGGGGTCTTGCTGTTTCTAGCGGGAATCCGGATGATGAGGACAAACCATCGAACATGGCGAGCGCGTCTGCTTTTGTTCGGGGGAGTCATCTTTCCACTTCTTGTGGCGACAGCCTTTCAGGCGCCGGATCCTGCCTGGGGGGGCGATCGGCCGGCTTACATGGGCGCACTTTCCTGGGTCCAAAGCGAATCGACGCCCGGCGATCGGATCGTCCTTGATGCCTATGGGACGCGCCTGTGGTCGTTCTGGATGAACCGCTGGACTCAGCCGGCGCGCTGGTACAGCCTGCCCTACGAGATTCCCTCCGTCTCCGCGGAAGGCCAGTCGCCGGCCGTTTTGCCTTCCCCGGTGGCGCTGCGGGTGCTTGGCGCAGCCTCAGAAGGCGGGGGTACGCTCTGGTACGTCCTCAGTGCCGAGGCGCCTGATTCGAGCCTGGGCATCAAGGCAGCATGGCTCGACGCGCATGCCGAGCTGGCGGAGATCCGGCGCTTTGAGGGACCCCCCGACGTCGTGGTTCGCCGCTACGTGCTTGGTCCATAACCACGGGCTGCCCAACTTGCGGGAGAAGCGTCCATGTCGCGTCACCGCATGACGCGGCGGATATCCGCGAGCTGAATGATCCCTCGCGAGATCAACCCATTTCACGGCGCAACCTCAGTTGACGAACGGATGCCGGCTCAGGGCAGGGGGACGTCTTTGGCCTGGACCATCATGTAGGCGGCCCAGGCGCGGTCGAGCGGGTCTTCCGGGCAGAAGGCGAGCGGACTGCTGGCGCAGGCCGGCAGGATGCCTTCGTTGTAGGCGGCTTCCACCCAGCCGGCGTACCAGGCGCCCAGG
>JBFJVD010000239.1:0-4527 GCA_041624375.1 Anaerolineales bacterium | reverse complement strand
CTCGAGGTCCTGCACGCAGATGCCGCCGGGCCGGCCATTGGAGAGGATGGTCACCGAGGGTTGAACCCCGGAGAGCCTCCCGGCAACATGCGAGATCCAGGGGGACTCCGCGCCCCAGCGATCTCCTGGAACGAAGAAGAAATGCGTGTGGTTTGGCTCCAGACGCCACGGCATGCCAGCAGACCCCACCCGCAGCCGCGTGACGGCGAGGCGCACGCTCCGGCTCAAGGAGGGTTTCGCCTTTGCCGGAACGTTCGACCAGGCGACCAGCGTCTCCGCAACGACCCCCACCAGCGGAAAGCTGTAGCCCTCCTGCGCGTACACCCGCCCGAGGACGGCCATCACACCCGCCTCGGTCGCCCCGTCCACGATCAACGCGTTCTTCTCCTGCGCGATCTTGGCCACTGCCCAGGCTGCGTTGGCCACGGGCTCCGTGTAACGCGAATCCATATTTCCGGCCCCCCCGATCCACACAATCGCTGGACAGGGGGCGTGAAGCTTCAGCGCTTCGAGGGCCGCAGAGATCTCGTCCTCATGGGACACCGAGATCCCCAGCGCCTCATGTTGATTCGAAAAGACGATCTTCTCTGCTTGCAGCATGCCAACCCTCCTTGACTTCCGCGTCCTAGCAGGCCGTGCGATCCGCCAGAGGTACCTGGGAGCCTCCGGGGCCCGTTACCTGCATGGGCTTATCGTCCGACCAGCGCCCGCAGGTAGCGGCGCGGGCTGAACGACTGCCCGGAGAGCAGATCCTGGGCCCGGAACATGCGCGCCGACAGCTGCACCGCCAGCGCGGCCGTCAGGGCCAGCAGCCCAATGGAGAGCGCAAGCTGCCAGCCGGGCACGCCGCCGATCGTCAGCCGCATCACCATCCCGACCGGGGCCGTCAGCGGAAAGAGGCTGATGGCCACCGCCAGCGGGCCGTTGGGCGCATCAATTCCCACGATCGCCAGGAAGTAGCCGAGGAACAGCGGCGAGGCAACCACCCAGGTGGCGGCTGAGATCTCCTTCAAATCGGGCACCAGCGCCCCGGCGCCCGCCATCAGCGAGGCGTAGACCGCATACCCGAGGATGAAATAGACGATCGTCCAGTAGACAACCGAAGCCGGGATGGCAAATCCCTCCGGGATGTTGAGCACCGATCCACCCACAGCCAGCGTCAGATAGCCGGAGACCACCCAGGCCGCGGTCGCCAGGAGCGACGCCAGGCCACGCCCGATGATCTTGCCCACCAGCAGCCGGCGCGCGGAGGTTGAGAGCAGCAGGACTTCCATCACCCGGTTTTGCTTCTCGCTGCTCACGCCGCGCATCAAGATCCCGGCGCCGCTCATCAGAATGGCGAAGAAACCCACGGTGACGAACATGGGCAGCATGCGCAGGACGGGATTATCCTCACAGTAGGGCCCGGGGCGGGTGCAGGCCCCATCGGTGGCCTGCAGGGCCGCCAGATCCTCCACCTGCAGCAGCATCGGAGTCCAGATCCGCTGGGCGGCTTCCTGATCGGCTCCCACCAGGTTGTAGAGCAGAGTCCAGCGCATGACCCGGTCCTGGCGATCTGCCGCCATCGGCGAGTAATTGGTGCGCACGTAGGTCAGCTCGCCCGACTCGAGGTGGTCGGCCGGGATGAGGTAGTAGCTGCTGATCTCGCCCGCCGCCAGCGCGGCTTGCGCCTCGGCCTCCGTGTCGAAACGGAGCAGGAGGCCGGCCGGAACATCCCTCGGCAGGCTTTGCACCAGCCCACTGTGGTCGACGAACCCTTCTGCCTGGGTGGTCTGCTCGTCGTCCGCTTCGCCCTGTGCTGCGCCGGCCGCGCCCGCCGAGACCCGAGCGAAGAGCGCCAGGCCCAGCATGGCGCCGATAGGCAGCAGCACGCCGAACAGGAGGAAGGAGCGGCGTGTGATCGAGACGATCAGCTCGTGGGTGAGGATCGAAAACGTCTTTCTCATCCGGGGCTCCCTGCCTCCTCCCGGAGCTGCCGGCTCCGGAAGACCTCGCGTAGCCCCACCTTCTGACCGATGCGCAGGATGCCGATCCGGAAGGCGCGGCCGGCCAGCCAGACGGCCAGCGCCGCGAAAACAGCCTGAACGAAGGCGCTGACCAGCAGCTCCGACCCGGGTAGAACACTGACCATGTTGCGGATGCCCACGGTGAGCAGGGAGGTGAAGGGCAGGAATGAAAGCGCCTGCGCCAGGGGCCCGCCGGGGTGGTCGCCGATGATCCGGATGGCATAAAGGGGCAGGAAGAAGACGAGCATGAAGATTCCCGAAAGCGACTGCCCCTCCTGCAGTTCACCCACGGTGGAGCCAACCATCACCATGATGGCGATGGCGGTGATGTAATTCGGGACGGCGATCAACAGCACCGCGCCGACTGAAGACCACTCTACGCTCGCTTCTTGCAGCCAGCGGATGCCATAGACCTCAGCGCCGACCCGAACGGCCGCGATCCCGACGAGAGTCCAGAACGCCAGAAGGGTGAGGCTGATGCCCAGGATACTGATCAATTTGCCGCGGATCAGCGCACCAGGCGGAATCGAGGTGATCAGCACTTCCATCGTGCGCGACTCGCGCTCCCCGGCCACGGCGCCCATCGCATAACCGGAGGCGATGAGCAGCAGGAAGACGAAGCCGGCGCTCACGAAGAGCGGCAGGGCGACCGAGAAGGTCGGGCCACCGGCCGGGTAGGCGCGGCTGCCGTCCGGCGAGCGGATGGTGATATCGGTGCCACCGACGATGCGGTCGGTCACCGGAGTTGGATAATCGCGCGCCAGGTTGTAGCGCAGCAGATCGTGGAACTGTGCTCGCGCCTGCTCGGAGGCCTGATCCATGAAGACCAGCCTCACTGCACCGGTCGTGCGGTAGTCCGCCGGGAGGATGAAATAGGCTTGCAGCTCGCCTGCCTCCAGCGCCGCCCTCGCCTGCTCCACCTCCTCGAAGGGCAGGACCGTGATGCCGTCGGCTTCCTGCTCGAGTCCGGGCGCCTCGAGTGTGGTGATCACACCGGCGTCGTCGACGAACCCGATCGGCTGCGTGTTCGAGCTGATCGACTCGAGGATCACCCCCGCCCCGATCGAAACCGTTAGGATCAGCGGCAGGCTGAACAGCGAAAGCAGAAAACTGCGTTTGAGCACGTTGGTGCGGTACTCGTAGGCTGCAACGCGCAGGACCCTGGACATCAGCGCACGTCGCCTTTCACCACGCGGATGAAGATCTCGTCCAGCGGCGGGATCGCCCGTTCGAACTTCTCCACTGCTGCCCCATGCTGGAGCAGTTCTCGCAGGAGGTCTTCGGGGGTCACTCCACGCTTGAGGCTGAGCTTGAGCGCATCGTTGTGCGGGCTGATGGAGACCACGCCGGCCAGCTCCGGCAGCGGGTCAGGCGAGCGGACCAGGACCTCGTCGCCGGAGTAGTCCCGCCGGATGGCCTGCAGATCGCCGTAGAGCAGGGTCACGCCCTCATCGATCAGGACGATCCGGTCGCAAAGCTCCTCGACCTGGTGCATCTGATGGGTCGACATGAGGAGGGTGGCGCCGCTTTCCCGCAGCTCACGGATCAAATCCTTCACCATCTGGGTGTTGATCGGATCCAACGCGGTGAAAGGCTCATCGATGATGATCAGGTCCGGCTGGTGCACGATGGTGTTGATGATCTGCGCTTTCTGCTGCATGCCCTTGCTTAGCGCCTTGACCTGCTTCTTGCGGTGATCGGCCAGGTCGAACCGCTCGAGGAGAACGTCCAGCCGATCGCGCGCCTCGGCCGCCGTCAGGCCTTTCAGGGTCGCCAGGTAGACCAGGCAGCGCTCAAGCGCGATGTCTTGATAGAGCCCGCGCTCCTCCGGCATGTAGCCGATGCGGTCGGTCTTGGACTCATCCATCGGGCCGCCGAGCACCGACACGCGGCCGCGGTCGGGCTTGAAGAGATCGAGCACAACCCGGATGGTGGTCGTCTTGCCGGCGCCGTTGGGCCCGAGCAGCCCCAGGATCTCCCCCTGGTGGACCTCGAAGCTCACGTCACGCACCGCCTGTGTGTCGCCGAATGCCTTTGCGATGTGTTCGACTTCAATGACATTCATCATGCTGATTCCTCACCGGCGATGGAGAGCCGCCAGACCCCAGACCGACCTCCGGCCGACACGCGCTCAAGCAGGCTGCTCGTCAGGGTGAATCCAGACACGGCCGCTGCATCCAAGCTTGACGTGGGGATAGCCAGGACACGTCCGCTAGCTCGCTCCGGGCAGCTCCGATCTCGGATTGGGCGGTTTGACTCAGCCGGAGATCAGCTTCGGCCAGGCAGATCGGGGTGAGGCCGTGCGCGAAGCGAGAGCGTATGGCGCGTGGCGGCGATCCCACATATTTCGCAGTGTAGGACTCCGGGAGGGGGAATCGAAGTGATCTACGTACCGTAGGTTTGGGACGGAAATCTTGTCCGGTCCCTGGCTGGGGAATTCTACCGAGGGAGCGGCGCCAGTTGGGCGTGCCTGGGGAGCTACTCCCGCGATCGCCAGAGCCATCTGCGGATCGCCCGGTCG
>JBFJVD010000238.1:0-4533 GCA_041624375.1 Anaerolineales bacterium | reverse complement strand
GCCCTCCGACGACATGAAGGGCCGCATCATTGGCCGCAACGGTCGCAACATTCGAGCCTTCGAGCAGGAAGCCGGCGTCGACGTCATCGTCGACGACACGCCGGAGGCGGTGACCATTTCCTGCTTCGACGCGGTTCGACGCGAGATTGCACGGCGGGCGATGGAGAAGCTTGTTACCGACGGGCGGATCCATCCTGCGCACATCGAGAAGGTGATTCATCAGGTTCGCGATGAAGTCGACAAGCTGATCGTTGAAGAGGGCGAGCAGGCGGCCTACGATGCCGGTGTGCCTGGCCTCCATCCAGAGATCATGAAGAAACTCGGCCGGCTGCGCTTCCGCACCTCCTATGGACAGAACCAGCTGCACCATGCGGTGGAGACAGCCCACCTCTCGGCAGTGATCGCCGCCGAACTCGGAGCCGACGTCGAACTGGCGCGAGCTGGAGGCTTGCTTCACGATATCGGCAAGGCGATGGATCATGAAATCGAGGGCACCCATGCCAGCATCGGCGCCGCGTTCTGCAAGCGGTACACCATCAGTGATGCCATCGTGAACATCATCGCCTCCCACCATCACGAGGTCGAACAGGATTCGGTGGAGGCGGTGATTGTTGAAGCGGCCGATGCAATCAGCGGCGCGCGGCCGGGCGCCCGCCGTGAGAGCCTTGAAGAGTACGTGAAACGGATTAGGAGTCTGGAGGAAATTGCGAATTCCTTCGAGGGCGTGAACGAAAGCTATGCGCTACAGGCCGGGCGTGAAATTCGGGTGATCGTTCAGCCGGAAGATATCGACGATTTGGCGGCCACACGGCTCGCGCGCGAGGTCGCCAAGCGGATCGAGGAGGACATGCAGTACCCGGGCCAGATTAAGGTCACCGTGATCCGCGAGACTCGGGCAACGGACTACGCCAAGTAGCGTTTGCTCGTTTCTCCCGAAGACCCATCGGCCCCGCGAGAAGCGGGGCCGATTCACTTGTTCACCGGGTGCTCAGGTGCTGGGCTGGCCGTACAGATACCAGTACTGCTCCGGATCATAGGCCCGCTGAAGGCCTGGATCCAGGACGAATGGTCCGGGGGCAAAGCGGCCACGAAATCGGGTGTCAAGCGCCGCCATGCTCTTCTGCAGGCTTTTATCCTGACCCTCACCAGCGATCAGATCAGCCAGTCGGTCGAAGATCGCGCGGCTGCGCGCCTGCTGTGCATAGTTTGCACCGCTTGGGCTGCCCTCGCGCAGCTCATCGAGGAAGTTGCGCCAGAGCTGCAGCCGCTGGCGCTGTTCCGTCGCAGCCTTGCGTTCGATGGCCGTGCCGTGGGAATGGAGGTGCTTCTCCCATTGAGATCGCAGCTCCGCAAAGCGGCTTTCTTCCTCTTCCGAGAAGGTGTCGGCCTGAGCGCCGAGCTCGTCGAGCGCCAGCAGCAGATTGCCAAGCGTCATTCGAGGAAACGGGGGTTCGCCCGATGGCGGATGTCCGGAGAGCGGCCAGAAGAGCTCATTGGACAGCAGGTAGGCGTCCAGTTCCGCCAGCATGGCTTGCAGGAGTTCGAAGTTGTACCGCTTTGAGTTCAATGTGCCGGTTACTCGCCCAGGATCTCTTTGACGACATCGAGCAATTCGCCACGAGTCGTTGGCTTGACCAGGTAGCCGACCGCGCCCAGGCTTTTGCCGGTCTGCCGGTCCTCGGCGCGGTTCTTCGCCGTGAGGAAGACGACCGGCGGCGTTTCGGGGCGTGAGCGCAGCTGGCGCATCACGTCGAAGCCAGATACGTCTGGCATCATCACGTCAAGCAGGATCAGGTCGAAGCGAGCCTCGTCGAGCCGCTGCAGGCCTTCGGCGCCATTGCTCGCGGATCGCACTTCGTGGCCGGCGGTCTGCAGGGTGAGTTCAATGAGGCCGCGGGTGTCGGCTTCATCGTCCACGACCAGAATCCGGGCCAACTCGATCGCTCCTTCTCTCGCTCTCGCGCTTACCTGCGATTAAAGCATCAATCGCAGCGGGTGTTCGATGGTCTCTTTGAAGAGCTGGAGCCACTCCGCGGCTTCAGCGCCATCCGTGACCCGGTGATCGGCCGACAGCGTGACCTTGAGCCGCTGACCGATCCTGATCTCGCCCTCTTCCACTACGGGAACTTCCCGAACGCTGCCAATCGCCAGGATGGCCGCTTCCGGCGGATTGATGATGGCAATGAAGTGGTCCACCTCAAACATACCCAGGTTGGAAACGGTGAAGGTGGCGCCCTCCACATCCTCCGCCCGGACCTTGCCTTCACGAGCCCGCTGGATTCGCTCGCGAGCCTCTGCTGAGATCACCCGCAGCGGCTTGAGATCGACATCGTGGACGACGACGGTCAACAGCCCATTCTCCACCGCGACCGCGACCCCGATGTTGATGCTTCCATGCCGCACGATCTCGTCGCCATCGAGCGATGCATTAACGTTGGGGAAGCGTCGCAGTGCCACGGCGCAGGCCTTCAGGAGGAAATCGTTCACCGAGAGCTTGGGTTCATCCTCAGGTAGGGCGGCGTTCGCTTCTTTGCGGAGCGCCATCATCGGTGCGGCGTCCACTTCGGTGGTCACGTAGAAGTGCGGCAGCTCCTGCTTCGCGGCTGTCATCCGGCGGCCGATCGCGCGGCGCAGGTTGCTCAAAGGAAGCCGTTGGGTCTCGAGGCGCTCTCCGGCCGGGACAATTGCTGGCGCGGGCTCCGCTCGCGGCGGGGCGGGGGCGCCTTGCTCGATCGCCGCCTCGACGTCTTTCTTGACGATGCGCCCGCCCGGGCCAGAACCGCGTATCTGGCGCAAATCAAGGTTTCGATCGGCGGCCAGCCGGCGGGCGACCGGAGATGCCTTCACACCATCCGGATAGCGACCGTCTGTCTGTGCCTCCTCCTCTGCCTGTGCGGCGGCTTCAGGGACTGCGGTCACAGCCGTGGCCGCCTCGCCGCGCGGCGGCTCTCCCTCCGCAGCGGCCTTCGCACCCTGCTGTGAGACCGCCGCTGTGCCCACCAGAGCATCGGCATCGATCTCCTCGCCGGCCTCACCCACAATGGCGATCGGGCCACCAACCGGAACCGGGGTGCCTTCGCCCACCAGATGCCGGTGTACGATCCCGCTCGCCGATGATTCGACCTCGATTGTCGCCTTGTCGGTTTCGATTTCGGCCAGCACGTCGCCCTTTTCGACGGTGCCGCCCTCAGTGATGACCCAGCGGACCAGGGTGCCTTCAGCCATATCGAAACCGAGCTTGGGCATGTTGACGACTTCAGCCATGGACCACACCCTTTACCGCTTCGATGATGTCCTCAACCTGCGGAAGCGCCATTTGTTCGAGCTTCTGGTTGTAGGGAAGGGGAACTTCGCGCTGGGCTACCCGCCGGATGGGGGCATCAATGTAGTCGAAGGCTTCCTCATAGAGACGGGCTGCGATTTCAGCGCCGATGCCGTAGGAGCGCCAACCCTCTTCAGCGATCACCACCCGATTGGTCTTCTGGAAGGAGGTGATCACCGGACCCATATCGAGCGGCCGCAAGGTCCGCAGGTCCACGATCTCCGCGTCAATCCCCTCCTCATTGGCCAAACGCTCAGCGGCCTGCAGGGAATACTGGAGCATTTTCGAGTAGGTGACGATGGTGACATCGGTACCCGCCCGCTGGATGCGGGAGACGCCGATCGGCTCGAGATACTCCTCATCCGGGACCTCGCCCTTCGCCTGATAGAGTGTGGCGTTCTCGATGAACATCACCGGGTCGTCAGTGCGGATAGCAGACTTGAGGAGGCCTTTCGCATCATACGGCGTGCCGGGAGCCACCACCTTGATCCCCGGAAAGTGGGCGAAAACCACGTCTGGGGTCTGCGAATGCGTGGCTGCGAGCTGGCGTCCCCCGCCGCCGACCGCCCGAATCACCACCGGGACCGTGAACTGCCCGCCGAACATGGATCTGAGCTTGGCGGACTGATTGACAATCTGATCCATGGCCAGGAAGGCGAAATTGATAGTCATCAGCTCGGCGATGGGGCGCAGGCCGACCATCGCCGCGCCGTTGGCAGCGCCGACGATCACCATTTCAGCGATCGGCGTATCCCGCACGCGCTCGCCGCCAAAGTGATCATAGAAGCCGCGGGTGACGGCGTAGGTACCACCCCAGACACCCACCTCTTCGCCCAGGATGATGACCTTCTCATCGCGCTCCATCTCCTCCCAGAGGGCCTGGGAGATGGCCTCACGCATTGTTATCTCGGCCATGATTCATCCCTGTATTCTTCGACGTAGATGGTTGAGATCAGATCTTCCCAGTCCGGCTCAGGGCTTTCTTCGGCGAAGCGAACACCGGCTTCAACCTCTTCGAGCACCCTCTCTTCCTCCCGGTTCAAGGTCGCCTCGCTGGCAACATCGTTCTCCAGGAGATAGCTGCGGAAGATTCCGATCGGGTCGTTTTCCTGCCACTGCCCGACCTCATCCTTGGTGCGGTAGCGCTCGGGGTCACCCATGGAATGGCCCTGAAAGCGATACGTGGTGGCTTCAAGCAAGAAGGGGCGCCG
>JBFJVD010000237.1:0-4547 GCA_041624375.1 Anaerolineales bacterium | reverse complement strand
GGCAGAACGTCTGGGTTCATGGCGACTGGGCATTGGTCGACGAAGACGAGATGTGGTACATCTTGGGCCGCTCGGACGATACGATCAAGATCGCCGGGAAGCGGCTGGGGCCGGCCGAAGTGGAATCGATTCTCGTGGGCCACCCCGATGTGATCGAGGCGGCCGCGATTGGCGTGCCGGATGAAATCAAGGGATCGGCCCTGGTCTGCTTCTGCGTGCTCACAGCCGATGTGGCGGAAAGCCCAGGCATTGCAGAGGAGCTGCGCCAGCGCCTGGTTGACGAACTCGGGAAGCCGTTGGCGCCGAAGCAGATCGAATTCGTGCCCGACCTTCCCAAGACGCGCAATGCCAAGCTGATGCGCCGCATGGTCCGGGCCGCTTACCTGGGTGAAGACCCGGGCGACACCTCCGCGCTGGTGAACCCCGAGGCGCTGCGCGCGCTCCGTCCGTCCGACCCTGCGGATCGTGGTTGATTGGGCTGGATTGCAGGTTGCGCGCAGGTTGGCTTCAAGAGGACATGCATGAACTTTGAGCTGAATGAAGAGCAGCGACTATGGCGCAAGACGATCCACGAATTTTGCGCCAATGAGGTCAAGCCGCTGGCGGCCGAGATGGACGAAGCGGCCCGTCTGGAGCCGGAATTGATTCCGAAGATGGCCAGGCTTGGCCTGCTTGGTCTTAATGCGGCGGAAGCCGATGGGGGCGCTGGCATCGATGCCATCAGCGCAGCGATCGCCATTGAGGAACTCGGCTGGGCGTGCGGTGGCACAGCGCTCTCAATCGCGGCGCACAATGGTTTGTGCTGCTCGCCGATCGCCCTCTTCGGCGATGCCGAACAGCGACAACGGTGGCTGCCCATGCTCAGCAGCGGCGAAGCAGGCTTGGGGGCGCTGGCGCTCACCGAACCCGGCGCCGGCTCCGACCTCTCCGGGGGCGTAAGGACTCAGGCCACACTCGACGGCGACAGCTGGGTGATTCAGGGCAGCAAAGCGTGGATCACGAACGCCAGCATTGCGCCACTGATTGTCACCCTCTGCCGCACAGACCCGGATCCACAGGCCGGCTCAAAGGCGCTGAGCCTGATCGTGGTGCCGACCGATACGCCGGGACTTCACATCCACCCCCCTGAGAAGAAGCTTGGGGTACGCGCCTCTCCCACCCACGCGCTCAGCTACGACGAGGTGCGAGTTCCGGCCGACCACCTGCTGGGTAAAGCAGGCCAGGGCCTCTACCAGACGCTGGAAGTACTGGACGGTGGAAGGATCGGGATCGGCGCGCTGGCCGTCGGTTTGGCGCAGGGGGCCCTTGAAGAGGCCGTGCGCTATGCGGGCGAGCGCAGGACGTTTGGGGAACCGATCGCCGAGCGCCAGGCGATCCAGTTCATGATCGCCGATGCAGCCACGGAGCTCGAAGCGGCCCGTCTGCTTGTCTACCGTGCCGCCTGGCTCAAGCAGCGCAAGCAGCCCCACACGCGTGCAGCCGCCATGGCCAAGCTGTTTGCCACCGAAATGGCCGAACGCGTCTGCCGGGACGCCATCCAGATCCATGGGGGCTACGGCTACAGCCGGGAATATCCCGTGGAGCGCATCTACCGGGACGCTCGCCTGATGACCATTGGCGAAGGGACGAGCGAAGTCCAGCGCATGGTGATCGCCCGGCGTGAGCTCGGTCTCGCTTAGCTGCGTTTGGGGTTCTTAATCCGCTTGGGGCGCCAGCTGCTCGAAGGCCGCAGCGAGTTCCTCTTCGGTCACAAATCCCACCCATTGCTGGACCACCGTTCCGTTGCCATCGACAAGGAACAGATGCGGCTGGTAGCGGAAGCCTAGCTGCTGTTTGAATGGAGCGGTGTTCGGGTCGTCGATGTCCAGATAGGCGAAGTTGATCTGGTCAGCCCACACTGCCTCGAGCCCGTGCACGACGGGCGCCAGCGAACGGCAGGTCGGTCACCAGAAGGCGAAGAACTTCACCAGCATCGGCTCCCCGGAGGCAAGCTGCACGGTCCCTGGGTCGGTGGCTTGCAGGTCCTGACGCGGGGTAGGCACGGCTTCGAGGGTAGGGATGGAGGTGGGTGGAGTCGTCGGCAGCAGGCTTTCGGTGGGCGGCTCGGTGGGAGCTGCTGCGGCTACCCGCTCCTGGGGCGGATCTGCGGAGACCCCCTCCGGTGCGTCCGCACCTGCGCCGGCGCAAGCGGCGAGAAGGAACAGGGTGAGCTGGAGCGGGATTGCACGGCTGTAACGAAGCATCGGTGAGGCATCCTGTCCAGGTTGGGCTCGGCTTACGACTTCGAATCAGGTGGAAGGCTACCATTCAAAGATTACGCGCAGATTAAGCCGGCCCGATCTCGCGGCGCACCGATGCGCATGTAACGTCACTTACCCGGTTTTGTCAGGCTGCGTGGTATTCTGCTCCAGAGCCATGGTCGACGGGAAGAGAAGCATGCAGTTAAAATTGGATATCTATGTGGAGCCCGAGTGTTCGATCTGTGATCGAGCCTATTCGATCGCTCGGATGGTCGAGTCGACATTGCCGGCTATCGAAGTCTCGTTGATCGACCTCACGAAGCCGGATGCCGTCGCGCCGCCCTCGGTCTTCGCCGTTCCCACCTATGTGTTGAACGGCCAGACCATTTCGTTGGGCAATCCGGACGAACGTGAATTGCTGGCGCGGCTAGAATCGGAAGTGAATTCAGGTGGAAGCTAATCTATCGACAAGGGCTGGGGCCATGGAAACGAGCAAACTTCACGCGCTCTCGAAGATCGAGATCTTTCGGGATCTAACCAAAAGCGAGATGGAAGAGATCGACCGGGCTGTCACCATGAGCACCTGCGAGGCCGGCCGGGTATTCTATGGACCAGAAGAGATGGGCGAGGTGCTCTTCCTGCTTAAACGCGGCCGGGTGCAGCTCTACCGCCTATCGCCGGAGGGCAAGAAGCTTGTAGTCGCTGTGCTGGAAGAAGGCGCCATCTTTGGTGAGATGTCGCTGGTCGGCCAGGGCATGCACAACACCTTCGCCGAAGCGGTCGACAACTGCTTGCTCTGCGTCATGAGCCGGACGGATATCGAGCGTCTGATCCTCGACAAGCCAAGGGTCGGGCTGCGCTTTCTGGAAGCGATGGCGGATCGTCTTGCCGAGAGCGAATCCCAGCTGGAAGATCTGGCCTTCAAGAGCATTCCCGCCCGGCTGGCCGCACTGCTGTTAAAGCTCGCCGGCGAAGATGCCGGGCAGCCGAGCGCGGTAGAAGGCTATACGCACCAGGACCTGGCAGAGATGCTGGGCACCTACCGCGAGACCACAACCCAGACGCTCAATGACTTCAAGGGCCGCGGCTGGGTGGATATTCAGCGCAAGCGCATTGATATCCTGGATCGAGAGGCCCTGCTGGCAGAAACCGAGGGCTGATCCCCAACCTCGCTTGACCATATCCACTGGATAACCAAGGTCATGGCCATCCCCGACAGTTCTTGCGGTTTCTACCACCCATACCCGGATCGAAACACACCTCGACCCGATCCCCTTGCTGAGCCCTAGGGTGCTCACCGGGCCACTTAGAACCGCTTCAAATTTCCTCGATTCCGTGATCCGATGCACTGCCCCGTTATAATCGACCCGGACTCCCAGAAATCCAATCTCTGAGGAAGGATCATGCCACCCCTTGTCGAGTGCATTCCAAACTTTTCCGAGGGCCGCCGAGCTGACGTGGTACAGGCGATCCTCGACTCGGTCTCCCGTGCGCAGGGTGTGCAGCTGCTCGACCACCACAGCGACGAAGACCACAACCGCAGCGTGGTGACCCTGGTGGGTCCGCCGCAGGCCGTTGCGCAGGCGGCTTTCGCCGGAATCCAGACCGCCGCCGAGCTGATCGATCTCGACCAGCACGAAGGACAGCACCCCCGCCTCGGCGCCACCGACGTGGTGCCGTTCGTTCCTATCCGCGAGATGACACTCGACGACTGTGTGACGCTGGCAAGGGAGCTAGGGCAGCGCGTAGGGGACGAGCTGGGCATTCCGGTCTACCTCTACGAAGCGGCTGCCACACGACCCGATCGGGTCAATCTGGAGGACGTACGCCGCGGCGAATACGAGGCGCTCAAGGAATCGATCGCCAGTGACCCCGACCGCGCACCGGATTACGGGCCCCGCAAACTGGGTAGGGCCGGCGCCACCATCATCGGCGCCCGCGCGCCGCTCATTGCCTACAACGTCTACCTCACCACCGACGATGTCGGCATCGCCAAGCAGATCGCCAAGGCTGTGCGTCACTCCTCCGGCGGGCTGCGGTACGTGAAGTCGATCGGGCTACTCGTCGAGGGCCGCGCCCAGGTCTCAATGAACCTGACCGACACCACCCGCACCCCCATCGCTCGCGTTGTCGAATTAATCCGTCGGGAAGCCGAACGCTACGGGGTTGGCGTCCACCACTCCGAGCTCGTGGGCCTCACACCGCAGGCGGCGCTGATCGATGCCGCCCGCTGGTACCTGCAGCTCGACGAGTTTGAAAGCGACCAGATCCTCGAGAGCCGGCTGTTCGAAGCGCAGGATGCCGAGG
>JBFJVD010000236.1:0-4569 GCA_041624375.1 Anaerolineales bacterium | reverse complement strand
GGGTCGAGATTGACCACCACCAGCACCACATTGGCGTGATCCGCCGTGCGCTTGCTGTAGCAGAGCAGTTGATCGTTGCTCGTCGAATGAAAGCTGAGCTGATCGTTGCGCTGCAGCGCTGCGTTCTCGCGCCGAATCCGGTTCATACGGGTGATGAAATCACGCATCGGGATGGCTGAGGCTCGATCCCATTTGCGGACCTGGTATTTCTCGGAGTCAAGGTATTCCTCGCTGCCATAGTGGCGCGCCCGGCTTTCCGCCAGCTCGAAGGCGGGCCCATAAATACCATAGCTCGCCCCCAGGGTCGCCGCCAGGACGAGCCTGGTCATAAAGGCGGGCCGACCGCCGAGCTGGAGGTATTCCGTGAGGATATCGGGCGTGTTGGGCCAGAAGTTTGGCCGGAAGTAGTCGCGCACCTCGGTTCGAGTAAGCTCCAGGAGGTAATCGCGCAGATCCCAGCTGGAGTTTCTCCAGGCGAAATAGGTGTAGGACTGGCTGAAGCCGAGCTTCGCCAGGCGGTACATCACCTTCGGCCGGGTGAACGCTTCGGAGAGGAAGATCACCTCCGGATGTCGTTCCTTAATCTCACCAATCAGCCATTCCCAGAAAGCAAACGGCTTCGTGTGCGGGTTGTCGACACGGAACACGAGCACGCCCTGTTCGATCCAGAATTCGACCACGCTCTTGAGTTCATCCCAGAGCTCGCGCCAGGATTCCGTCTCGAAATTAAAGGGATAGATATCCTCGTACTTCTTTGGTGGATTCTCTGCGAACTGAACGGTGCCGTCCGGCCGAATCAGAAACCACTCCGGGTGTTCCTGCACGTAAGGATGGTCCGGGGAGCACTGGAAGGCGAGGTCGAGGGCGACCTCAAGGCCGTGGCGGTTGGCTTCAGCGACAAAGTCGCGGAAATCCTTCAGCGTTCCGAGCTCCGGATGGATGGACTTATGCCCGCCTTCTGCCGAGCCAATCGCCCATGGGCTGCCGGGGTCATCGGGAGCAGCCGCCGGTCGGTTGTTCGGCCCCTTTCGTTTCGTTTTCCCGATCGGGTGAATCGGCGGCAGGTAGAGAATATCGAACCCCATCTCAGCAAGCTCAGGGAGCAGGCGGATCGCGTCCCGGAACGTCCCGTGCCTGCCATCTTCGGCGGCCTGTGAGCGTGGAAAGAATTCATACCAGGCGCTGAAGCCGGCCTTCTCGCGGTCGACGACCACCTCAAGCTCGCGCGGATGGCGGACGGCGAAAGCACGATCGGGGTGTGCGGCGACCAGATCGGCGACAGCGTCGCTGAGCGCGAGCTCGATCCGTGTCGCAAGCGCTTTGCCCGACCTCAGGGCGGCGCTCCATGACTCGAACTGCTTCTTGTCAGGACCCGAAGCCCGTTCGGCCACGGCTTCAAGAAGATCGGCGCCGATGAGCAAATCCACCTCCGTCTCCTGGCCAGCATCGAGCTTCTTGGCCAGATCGCGGCGCCAGGTCGCAAAGCGGTCAATCCAGCCCACAACCGTGTACTGGTAGCGACCGAGCTCCGCCACGCGAAACGAGCCCCGCCATCGATCGTTAGGCAGCGGAGTCATCGGCGTCTCCTGCCAACCGTTCTCGCCCCGCTTGCGGTAGAGCAAGCGGCAGGTGATGAGGTCATGCCCATCGGTGAACGCATCGGCCTCGACGACAACAATGTCGCCTTCAATGCGTTTGATGGGAAATCGCCCTGCATCCACCTCTGGTGCGACGCCCTGTATGACCACCCGCCGGCGTCCATCCTGCAGCTGCATGTACGCTGACACCTCCACCCAATTCGCTTGGATCATTTGACTCGCTGCCAACGGGGAAGACCCGCTTGCTGGGGCCCGCGCCGCAGCCGAGACTGTCGACAAGGCTCAGCGAGGCGCCGCCCGCATACGATCATACCAACACCAGGCGCTCGCCTCCAGAGCAGGCCAGCGCCTCCTTCGATCGAAGTTCAGTCAGCTGATGAGGTTCCAGGGAGGTGGGGAAGAGGTTAGCGGGAGATGAGGTCTGGAACGCATTGCGGCGGCGCTAGCGCCGGGTGAGCATGAAGGCGACCAGATCCTCGACCTGCCCTTCGGTGAGGACATTGGCGTAATTGGCGTACATCACGCCAGGAGCGAACCCGTCCGCCACGTACGCATCCGGGCCCAGAATCGACTCGCGCAGGTACTCCGCAGCCGTGGTGGCGGCACCGGTGTAGACATCGCTGCTGACGATCGCTTCGGCGCGAGCCCCCACGTCGGCGTGCGAAGGACCCACGAGCACGGTGTCTGGCTCGAGTGAATGGCAAGTGGTGCAGCCGGGAGCCGCGCTCTCGCCGATTATCGGCTGGAGGTACAGCTCTTCGCCTCGGGTGGGATCGCCCGACGGCCCGCCCCCGCAGGCGGTCAGCAGAAGGGCGATGGTGAGAAGTGATAGCAGGGTACGGGATACGGTGCTCAGCTGCGCCTCCATGAAATCGCGATGAGCCTGAGAATGCTTTGGTAGGACTGCGGCGTCTTCCAGGAGCCCGGCTGATCCGGGCTCCCCGGACAATTAGCGGCTATGCGGAGACGAGCAGACCCGTCGCATACATGATTCCCACGCCAAGCAGAAAGCCGAGAACATTCGGCCACGATGCGAGAGGGCGGCTTTCTGTCTCCGAGTCGCGGATGAGCAGGCGAACGACCTCGACGATGACCTGCCAGATGGCGCCGACGCCGATCCCCAGAAAAAGGCCGGCCGCGAGCGGAGAGTAGGCGAACCCGCCGATCCAGGCCCCAAAGATCGCCGGGGCGCCCGCAAGCAGGGCAAGCCCCAGGAACAACCGCAGGGAGGGTGTGTCTCGCCTTGGCTCATCGGCCGCCTGCGCTTGCGGCAGCAAGGGCGCGGCGATCCCTACACCTTCTGTGACGTTGTGCAGGGTGAAGCCAATCACCAGGAACGAGCCGAGCGCGGCTTCGCCAAGCGCGAACGCTGCGCCGATCGCCAGGCCCTCGCCCAGGTTGTGGAAGCCGATGCCGATCGCGATCAGCGTAGCTAGGAAAGCGCCGCCGCGCCGCCGGCTTGTGCTGCCCCGTGCGCCGATCGCAAGCAGGACCAACCAGGTCAGCAGCGCGGCAAAGACGACCAGCGAGATGCCCTCAAAGACGCCCGGCAGGGCTTCCGTAACCTCGATAGCCTCCAGCAGGGTGTCCACCAGGAGGAAGACCAGCAGCCCGACCGTCAGCGACAGGATGGCGCCAAGCCAGCGGCGCCCCATGCGGCGCATCGCTGGATACCACATCATCCCCAGCGCGACCGGCACGATGCCAACGTAGACCCCCAGCAATCCGTAGGCGACAAACTGCTCGATGCCCGGTGTTGGCGTTTCGACGGCGATCTCGACGCCACCATCGAAGGTGACTCCGGTGTTTGTGATCACCCGGATCTCATGCGGTTCGGTGGCCACCCAGGGGTAGCTGATCTCGATCTCAGCCCGGCCCAGCCGTGGAATGGTCGCCGAAGGGGAGATCTCGAAGCTCCAATAGGCTTCGTCCACCAGCACTTGCGCCACCGTGACTGGATCCGGGCCCCCGTTCAAGAGCTGGACCCGAAAGCCGTCGGGGGTGACATCGACGCGCTCGAATGTCAGCGATTCAATCGGCGGCAGATCCGCCTTGAAGAGCGCCAGCGGGTCCGTGAAGGCGAAAATCGAAAGCAGCAAGCCCAGCGCCACCAGCGGAAGCAGGGCGGAGAGCCATAACGGTAGGCCCCTTCGGGGCTTGTCGGCAGCCGGGGCGCTCATTCGATCACCTCAAAGAAGCCCATCCAGCCAAGCTCGACGAATTCAGATTGGTGGGCGTGGAACATGTAGAGCCCCGGTTCAAATCCGGCGAAGCTGAATTCGAGGATGCCGCGCTGGGCCTGGCACTGCATGATGGTATCCACTGTGCGCAGGGTGGGCTCAAACGTGGTCCCGTGATCGTAATAGTCGAAGAAGTTGGCGTGGATATGGATCGAGTTGATCGGATCAAACTCGGTAATGTTGATCAGGTAGAGCCGCTGCAGCTGATCGCGCCGAATGCGGATCGGCCGGTTCATGTAGGCGAAAGCGATGCTGTTGACAGCGTATACCTCATTGTCGCCGTCGAAATTCGTATCAAAACCATTCATCACCATCAGCATCTCGTTGACTGATTGGATGTCGGGATACTCATGGTTTCTCGCACGAGCCAGCTCGCGCTCCCGGCCTTGATAGCGTTCAGGATCCGGGTCGATGATGAAGCCGCCATAAAGACCCTTGTGGATATGGCGCTTCAGCGGGATGGCGTGACAGTGGTAGAGATGGCAGCCAAAGGGGAACGCGTCGAATTCATAGACCGTGCTTTCGCCGGGACCGATCATCCCCGCGCCGATCCCTGGGACACCATCCATCGTGGCGGAATGGATGCCGTGGAAATGGATGGTGTGCGGGTGGGTGCCGCCGTTGACAAATTCGATGCGGATCCGATCCCCCTCCACGCAGCGCAAGGTCGGCCCCGGCACCCGGCCGTTGTACACCCAGGCCGGAAAGAAGACTCCTGGCGCGATCTCAAT
>JBFJVD010000235.1:0-4595 GCA_041624375.1 Anaerolineales bacterium | reverse complement strand
CGGGTTTCGAAGTCCGGTCGGTGATGGCCGTGCCGGTGATGATCAAGCACCGGGTGATCGGGGTCATCGAAGTGCTCAATAAGCGGGGCCAGAATTCATTCGACGATGACGACCAGATTCTGCTGGCGGCATTCGCAGCCCAGGCGGCGGTTGCGATCGAGAATGCGCGCCTCTACACCCTCACCGATCAGGCGCTGGCATCGCGCGTCGAAGAGCTATCCGTGATGCAGCGAATCGACCGGGAGCTGAACGTGACTCTCGATGCCCGGCGGGCGATGACCATCACGCTCACCTGGGCGCTGCGCTACATGGACGCGGATGCTGGCTTGATGGTGATGGAAGAGGAAGAAGAAAACAAGGTCGTCTTCTCTCAGGGCTACCCGAGCGGGTTTGAGCCCAATCTCGATCAGGCCGCGCCTCCATCGCTGGGCGGCCTGCAGCAGGTGGTGCGCACCGGCCGACCGATGCGGGTTCAGGACATTACCGGGGATGTGCCCTGGCGCGGCCTCCATCCGGGCTGCCGGTCGTTTGTGGCCATCCCGCTCAAACGAGAGAATCAGGTCATCGGCGCCATGCTCCTGGAGAGCGTACGGTCCGGGTTCTTTACCGATGAGCGCGTCGAGTTCCTCACCCGACTCTCGGATCATGCATCCATCGCCATCTCCAACGCCCAGCTCTACGCCGAGGTGCAGGATGCCAACCTGGCGAAGAGCGATTTTGTCTCATTTGTGAGCCATGAATTGAAGACGCCGATGACTTCGATCAAAGGCTATGCCGACCTGCTGGCGCAGGGAACGGTCGGGCCGATCACGGAGTCGCAGTCCAATTTCCTGAACACCATCCGCTCGAATGTCGAGCGCATGTCGACACTGGTGACCGATCTCACCGACATCTCGCGCATCGAATCCGGCCGCATCCGGCTCGAATTTGAGGCGGTCCCCTTCGAGAGCATTGTGGAAGAGGTCGTCCGCTCGATCCAGGAACTCATCGACGCCAAGCAGCAGGAATTGGCGGTCGAGCTCGGCGCCAAACTTCCTCCGGCCTGGGGGGACCGGACGCGCATGATTCAGGTGCTGACGAATCTGGTGAGCAACGCCAACAAATACACCCCCGAGGGTGGGAAGATCACCTTGTCGGTAGCCTACATGTCGGAAGACCCGGTGCTGGCCGGGTCGCCTGAAGTGCTCCACATTAGCGTCAAGGACACCGGAATCGGGATTTCCGAGGACGAAAAAGCCCAGATCTTTACCAAATTCTTCCGCTCAGAGAACCGCACCGTGCGCGAAACGCCGGGGACCGGCTTGGGCCTCTCCATCTCGAAATACCTGGTGGGATTACAGGGTGGAAGAATCTGGTTTGAAAGTCGCGTCGGCGAGGGTTCGACCTTCCACTTCACGCTGCCAGTATCCGAGGAAGGTGGGACCTCCACACAGGCTGTCGCGCCGGCGGCTGCCGAGGAAGCCCCGGCCACCGATTAGCAGCCCGACCCCCGGCGAAGTCCAGGCCGCATCGACGGGGTCGGCTGCGCAGGCGACCGACCGAGCTTGTGGAGTGCGGCTCTCAAGGTGTCCCGCCTCAGTCCAGCGGCGGTCGATACAGCCCCATCGCTTCGCGCACCAACGCCATGGTCTCCGCCGCCTCGCGCCGCATGCGGCGGGTTCCCTCAACGAGAATCTCATCGACGATCCCCGGATCAGCTTCGTACCGCGATCGTCGCTCGCGGATCGGACCCAGGAACTGGTTGATGGCTGCCGCCAACTTCGACTTGACTTCCACATCTCCGACCTCGCCAGCCTGGTAGCGAGTCTTCAAATCCTCGACCTCTTCGACATCCCGATTGAAGATGTCGTGGTAAATGAAGACCGGATTGCCCTCCACCTGGCCGGGGATATCGGCTCGGATTCGCTTGGGGTCGGTGTACATGCCGCGCACTTTGGCGTTGACGGTTTGCTCGTCGTCGGAGAGGAAGATGGCGTTGTTGAGCGACTTGCTCATCTTGGCCTGCCCGTCGGTCCCGACCAGCGACGGCACTTCGCCGACCATCACGTCAGGGATCGGGAAGATCTCTCCATAGAGGTGATTAAAGCGCCGCGCAATTTCGCGTGTCACCTCGACATGAGCTTCGTTGTCCTTGCCCACCGGGACCAGGTGCGCGCGCGGCAGCAGGATATCGGCCGCCTGGAGCACGGGGTAGCCGAGCAAACCGAACGGCATTGAGTCGAGGTTCGCCGCCTGCGCCATCTCCTTGAGACTCGGCACCCGCTCCAGCCGCGGGATGCTGACCAGCATCTCAAAGATGAGGTTCAGCTCGTAGGTTTCGTGGACCGCCGACTGGACGAAGATCGTACTGATTTCAGGATCAATCCCGATGCCCAGATAGTCAAGCACCATCTCACGGATGTTGTCGCCAATCTCCGAGATGGAGGCTTTATCCGGCTGTGTGGTGAGTGTGTGCAGGTCGGCGATGATGAAGAAGCACTCATACTCCTGCTGCAGACGCAGCCTGTTTTCCAGGGATCCGACATAATGACCCAGGTGCATTCTCCCGGTGGGGCGATCGCCGGTGAGAATGCGCTTCTTGAGCGGCATGCTTACCTCCTGACCTTTCCGGCGGCGACCGGATAGGGCACCAAAAAGAAAATCCCGTCCCACATGGGGACGGGCATCCTGCCCGCGGTGCCACCCCGATTGGGATCCAAGACGGACCCCCACTCGAAGAGCGACCTTACGAGAATCGCTCGGGCCGGGTAACGGCGGCCTGCCGGCGAAGGCTATTTGGCTAGCGCCTTTCACCTTGCGGCTCCGAGGACCATTCAACGCTGTCTGCAGGCGGGGATCTCAGCTGCTCCCGCTCTCTGGGCTGCAATGACAGCGCCTACTCTTCCTCTTCGCAGCCTTTCGTCAAGTTGAATTTCACTTCGGAGTATACGGCTCTGCCGAAACCATGTCAACGGGTCAGCGCCGCTGGGCGATGCTAGCCCAGGTGTGGAGCCAGCTTGTCGACGATTTTTTGCTTCGGCTGATACCCGGTCATTCGTTCCCTGGCTTCCCCGCCGACAAAGAGAATCAGCGTCGGAACGCCCATCACGCCGAACGCCATCGCCGTGTTGACATTGTGGTCGACATCCATCTTGCGAACCGTCACCCGGTCCGACCACTCCTCGGCAAGCTCCTCGATGATCGGATCGAGCTGCTTGCAGGGCGCACACCAATCGGCTCCGAAATCGACCAGAACGGGCCCTTCCGCTTCGAGCACATCGGCCTGGAAGGTGTCGTCGCTCACATCTGCGAGATCAGTCATGGACCTACCACTCCCGGAAAGAATCCTCGTTGCCTACCACGTGATCGCCTGCATCCTACTTCACCTGCGCGAAGGACGTCAAGGAAGCGAGTTTACATTCCCCTAAGCTGCTCCGTCCGATGCTGCTGGAGCTCGAATCGAGTCAGCGTCTTGGGTTCTGCCTCACAGCTCAACGGAATGGCTTCTGGAGCGGTGACGACTCGGATCAACAGATCATGCTGGGTGGTCTCCGTGCTGTCGCGGAAGCTGACCTGCCAGAGCTTGCTTTCCACTTCATGGCAGGACAACAGCTCATAGCGCTCCAGGTCGAGCACACCCATACTGCGCCGCAGGAAGACCTCGGCGGCCTGCGCCGGGCGGGGATAGCGGACCAGCCCGCGGAAGCGATCGAGCCGGTGAAGTCGCCTTTGCCGATAGCTGGATTCGAGCTGCGGGACCTCTTCGAGATCCACCCAGCCGTACATCACGCCATGCGGAAGGCAAATCACATTGGGCGCAAAGCGATGGCCGCCGGTGTGGGTGGTCTGCCAGACGCTGGAGCCGGCCAGCCGCTCCAGTTGACCGTAGGCGGGGCGTCCCCATTTGGCGCAGCAGCGATCGCGTTTCCCGTTGGTACACACCAGGAAGACGGGTCCCGGCACTTCGAAAGCTCCGGCAGGCTTGTCACCCTGCGCACAAGCCTGCAGGTCGATTTCAAGCAGCGCGCGGTAGGACGGCAGTGTCAGCCGCCAACCGGCCGGATCGCGCTCGCTGGCCTTGAAGAGCAGCAGCTCCGCTTCCTTTCCGGAAGCCGGCACCTGCCGCGCCTGGCGGATGAAGTGCACCCGGCACCCCGGGACCTCCTCCTGCAGGTCCATCAAGCGCTGTCGGACGGCCTTGGGCAACCGGCTCTGTGCAAGCGCCTTGGCGCCCCACGCACCAGAGTATTCCAGCAGCAGCCAGGTTGTGACGCCCTCCAGGGCCGTGCCCGCGATCTGCTCGCCCGCTTCACGGGCGATCTGGCGACAGAAAGCCTCCTCCGCCATCTGCAACTCCCTTGCGGCCACCCTCCGCTCGCTCGGCCCAGCGCAACGACCAAGGATTGTAGCACCGATCCTTCCGGCCGTTCTCCCCGCTGCGCTGTGGCTCGCTTGACGCTCTCAGCGGGCACATGGTAAGATGGAAAAGGGTCCCGTTAGCACTCTGGTATCGAGAGTGCTAAAATTGTTCTTATGGGGAATCATTGATGGCTGAGAGCGATTTCTCGGAACGCCAGGAAACGATCCTGGCGCTCATCGTCCACGACTACATCGAT
>JBFJVD010000234.1:0-4609 GCA_041624375.1 Anaerolineales bacterium | reverse complement strand
GAGGCGGACGCCGTGATCGGCCTGGAGAAACTTGAAGCCCTGCGATTCGCCCACTATGTCCATCGTGACCGTGGAATTGTCCTGATCAACGATTATGAGATCATTCCTGGCTCGGTTCTGAATGCCGAAGACGCCTACCCGCGCGGAGTTCTCGCCTTCCTTCGTTCTCAGGGACTGCACGTCCTTGAACTCCCGGCTTCGGAAATCGCCAGGGAGCTGGGCGATGCGCGCATGGCCAATGTCGTCATGCTGGGCGCGCTGGCCGGTGTGCTGCCGATCCCCACAGAATCCTGGCAGAAAGCGCTGCATCTGCGCCTGCCGCGCGGCTATCTTGAACCCAATTTGCGCGCCTTTGAGGAAGGTGCTCGTTTGGCGGGGGCAGCCCATGAGGCCGGTGCCCTCCTCCGCCGTGGCGTCAGCCAGACGGAGGAAGAACCATGAACGACAAGGCCACCGCCGGCCACCCGCTCATCTACGACTGGAATCTTCTGGAAGACCGGCCGAAACCCGCCCATCAGATCATGGTCACCGACGAGAGCTTGCGCGACGGGCTGCAGTCGCCGTCCATTATCCACCCGGCGATTCAGGATAAGGTCTATCTGCTTTATATGATGCAGGATTTGGGCATTGATGCTGCCGACCTTGGCCTGTGCGGTGCGGGGGAGCGATTCAAGTACGATGTGACCGTCCTCGCCCGGGAGATCGTCAAGCAGGGGATGAGCATCCAGCCGCAAAGCGCGGCGCGCACAATGATCTCCGACATCGCGCCGATCGTCGAGGCCTCGGAGGACGCCGGCATCGCGATCGAAGCGGCGATCTTCCTTGGGTCCAGCCCCATTCGACAATATGCCGAGGGATGGGATCTCGACTTCCTGCTGCGCCAGACCGAGGAGGCCGTCCGGTTTGCTGTCGAACATGGGCTCCCGGTCATGTTCGTCACGGAGGACACCACAAGAGCACACCCCGACACCCTGCGGGCTGTCTACGCCGCTGCGATCCGGGCCGGCGCCCACAGAATCTGCGCGGCGGATACAGTCGGTCATTCGACGCCGGAAGGCGTGCGTTCCCTCATTCGGTTCCTGTGCGAGCTGGTGGATGAAGTGGAGCCTTCGGTCGGCATCGATTGGCACGGCCATCGAGACCGTGGCATGGACATCATCAACACCCTGGGAGCGATCGAAGCGGGGGCGGACCGGGTCCATGCTTGCGGACTCGGAATCGGGGAGCGAAGCGGGAACACCCCGATGGAGATCCTGTTGGTCAATTTGAATCTGCTTGGTTGGGCCGATCGGGATCTAAGCCGGCTTCCGGAGTACTGCCAGGTGATCAGCGAGAAATGCGGCGCTCCGATTCCCTTTAATTATCCGGTGGTGGGCGCCGATTCGTTCCGCACATCAACGGGCGTGCACGCGGCCGCTGTCGTCAAGGCTATGGAGAAGAAGGACCAGTGGCTCTCCGATTGCGTCTATTGCGGGGTCCCGGCGAGCATGGTGGGCCGCACCCAGGGAATTGAGATTGGCCCGATGTCTGGGGAACACAATGTGCGCTATTACCTGCTGCAGCGTGACATTGAGGTGCATCACGTCTTCGTTGAGAAGATCCTGGCGGCCGCCAAGCGCTCCAACCAGCTCCTTTCTGAAACGGATGTCCTGCGGATGGTGGCCGTCATGCGGGAGAGATTGAAGACGGGCGGCGAGATTCGGGCCGAAGATCTTGACGCTGCCGTCTCGGATTGACACCTTGAGCAGCCGGTGGGCCACGGAAGGCGGAGTGTAGGGTGCGGGTAAGGGTTCGACTGGGCGAGCCGTTCTGGCGTTCGGTCGGCAAACGAGAGCTCGAGTTTGAGATGGAGGCCGGCCGTTCAGTAGGTGAATTGCTGAGCTTGCTGCGCAGGAGGTACCCGGAGCTAGCGCGCGAAATGGACGAATCGCCTCCCCGGATCTTTGTCGACAGCGAGGAACCTGGTTTGGGGTCGATCCTCATGGATGGCTGCCAGGTCCGCTTTGCCTGGCCGATCGCGGGTGGCTGACATGGCGTATCAGGTTGCCACCGCACTCGTCGACCTGACGCAAGGCATCACGCGAATTTCGCCGGCGCCTGAGGCCCTCGTTCGAGCCTACCTGGGGGGTCGGGGACTGAACGTCGCCTATTTGCGGCATTATCTGGCTCGCAGCGGTCGCCCTCTCGATGTCGACGCGCTGGGGCCCGAGAACCCTTTGATTGTTGGATCGGGCATGCTCACTGGCACCATCGCGCCGAATGCGGCGCGTTTTAATGTCTCGGCCCGTTCACCTGAGACCGGAATCCTGGGCGACTCCAACTGCGGCGGCTTCTTCGCCGCTGCCATGCGCAAGGCGGGCTTTGATCGGCTTATCCTGCTCGGCGCGGCATCCAGGCCCAGCTACTTGCTTCTTGAGGCAGGCGAAGTACGAGTGATGGACGCCGACGGCCTTTGGGGGATGAACGTCATCAAGGCGCAGGAGGAGCTGCGAGAGCGCCATGGGCCGGGCACGATCTCTGCGGTAATTGGTCCCGCCGGCGAAAATAGGGTTCGGATGGGGGCCATCATGACCGGCAAGAAAGACACCGCCGGTCGAGGCGGCATGGGTGCCGTGCTGGGCAGCAAGGGGATCAAGGCGATCGTCGCCAAAGGCGGCGCGCCAATCGCTGTCGCAGAAAAGGAAGTCCTGCGCGCCCTTCGAATTCAGCAGCAAGCAGATTTGAGGCAGTCCAAGATTGTACAGGCGCTGGGCACGGTCGGAACTCCGCTGCTGTACGAGGTGAGCAACCTGCTCGGCGCCATCCGCACTCGAAATAGCCAGGACAATTTCTTCGACGAAACGCTCAATGCTGAAGAAATCGACCGCTTCAGCGACAAGATGCTGGCTTGCACCTCCTGCGTCGTACATTGCCGCCATCGCAACACGCTGGGCGGCGAAGGACCCGACTACTCTACGATGGGCCTGCTCGGCGCCAATCTCGGAATCTCCGGCGCAAAACGTGCGATCGAGCTCAACAACCTTGTCAACGATCTAGGGCTGGACGCATCGTCAACGGGCGGCGTGATCGGCTGGGCGATGGAGCTCTACCAGCGTGGCTTGATTGACGATGAGATGACCGGCGGGCCGTTGATTTGGGGCGATTACGATCGGGTGGTCGCCCTCATCCACGACATTGCACACCGGCGTGGATTCGGCGACATCCTGGCGGAAAGCACCAGGGCCATTGCACACTTCCCTGCCGAGGCGATCGACTACCTCATCGCGGTCAAGAATCTCCCACAATCGGACCCCCACGATGTGCGCTACTTCAAGGGGTTCGCCCTGGGGATCGCCGTTTCGAGTCGCGGCGCCGATCACCTGCGCAACCGGCCAACGCTGGAGATCATGGACCTGCCGGATGAGGTCCGGGCCGGAGTCTACGGCCGCGTCAACGACCCTGACCCAGCCGGCTACAAAGACAAAGGGATGATCGTCGCCTGGAGCGATGATATGTACGCGATCGCCGACTGCCTGGGAATCTGCAGATTTGTCACCCGCGGCTTCAATAGCCCACACCTGCTTGGCTATCAGGAGTTCTGCGACCTCATCGCCTCGGCGACCGGTCTGCGATACACCCTAGAAGAATTGCGCGAAGTAGGTCGAACCACGATTGATACGGAGCGGCTGATTAACGCCGACCTCGGCCTCACCCGCGCCGACGACACCCTGCCCAAGCGCTACTTCGATGATCCGATGCCGGCTCGCCAAACCAAGGGTCACCGGGTGGATCGGAAAAAGTTCCAGCAAATGCTGGACGAGTACTACGCGGAGCGCGGCTGGGATCCTGAAGGGCGGCTCGCCCCGGAACGTCAGACAGAGATCGAAGAGCGACTCGCGCTTATCGAGGCGTAGTTCGCGCAACGACCTGTTGAGCAAGAGATAGGAGAGCGTATATGGGCCATACCCTGGCGGAGAAGATCCTCGCCGACCATTGTGAGAAGGGTGAGGTTTACCCGGGCGAATTCATCAGCGCAAGGGTCGATCTCGTCCTGGCTTCCGAGCTCTCGGGGATCCTGGCTATCGAGGAGCTGGAGAAGATCCAGGGTGCCCGCATCTTCGATGCGGAGAAAGTGGTCCTGGTCATGGACCACTTCACCCCCGCCAAGGACATTAAGAGCGCCGAGATTGTCAAACGCTGCCGGGAGTTTGCGCGTGCCCACGGGGTCCAATTCTTCGATGTGGGCCGGGCGGGTATCCAGCACATCCTGCTTCCCGAGAAGGGTCTGGTCGTTCCGGGCGACCTCATCGCCGGTGCGGATTCGCATACATGCACCTATGGTTTCCTTGGTGCGTTCGGCACCGGGATTGGCTCAACCGACGCTGCGGCCGCCATGGCACTCGGCGAGATCTGGCTCAAGGTCCCGGAGAGCTCGAGATTCGTCTATCACGGGTCACCGCCCAAGTGGGTCGGCGGCAAGGACTTCATCCTCCATACCATCGGTGACATCGGCGTCGATGGCGCACGCTATCAGGCGATGGAATTCACCGGCGAGGCGATCGCCGGGCTTGGCCTGGCAGACCGCTTTTCGATGGCCAACATGGCGATCGAAGCTGGGGCCAAGACCGGT
>JBFJVD010000233.1:0-4611 GCA_041624375.1 Anaerolineales bacterium | reverse complement strand
GCGGCGGCTTGATTGCGCCCGGCGGCCCCTTGTGCTTCTTCGGGATCAAGTTCCTCAAAGATCGTGATGCATTGGGCCAGATAGGCTTCCTGCACTGATGGTGTCCGTGAGGGGATCGTCATCGCCAGCAACACGCCGGCGATGGTCGGGTGAACGCCGGATTCGAGGAAAGCGAGCCACAGGCCGAGGCCGAACAGACCATAGGGCAGAGGATGATTGACGCCGAGACGATTCAGCGCCAGCAGGACGACCAGAATGGCGATGCCGACGCCCAACCCGAGCAGGTGAATCTCATCGGTATAGAAGAGTGCGATCACCAGGACCGCACCAAGGTCGTCCGCGATCGCCAGGGCCGTAAAGAAGACCTTAAGTGAAAGCGGGATGCTCCGGCCAAAAACGGTGAGCACGCTGAGTGTGAAGGCGATGTCGGTCGCCATCGGCACGCCCCAGCCGGCGGCACCAGGCCCACCTGCGTTCAGCCCTGCGTACAGCAGCGCGGGGACGACCATTCCGCCGATCGCCGCAGCGACCGGCAGCGCCGCGCGGCGAGGGGAAGACAGCTCGCCGACGGTGATCTCGCGCTTGATTTCAAGGCCGACGACGAAAAAGAAGATCGCCATCAGACCATCGTTAACCCACGCCAGCAGATCTTCGGAGAGCGTGAAGTCGCCAAAACTTATGGCGGCGTGTGTTTCCCAAAGCTGATGGTAGAACTCCCTGGCGCCGGAGTTGGCCAGCACAAGCGCCAGCAGCGCACCCAGCGCCAGCAAGACGCCGCCGGAGGCCTGGAGCCGGGTGAACTCCTGGAAGAGCAGGCGAATTTTGACCCCAAGCGGTTTTTCGATCTCAGCGAGCAGTGTTTCGAAGTCCCAAGCGCCCTCGTAGCGCCGACCGTTGATGAAGAAGCTGGGGGTCCCGTTCACGCCGCTGCGCACGCCGCTTGTGAAGTCCTCATGAATGCGTTCGTGGAAAGTCCCCTCCTCCAGATCGTGCCGGAAGCGGTCGAGATCCAGATTCAGGGAAGCGGCGTAGGAGAGCAGGTCATCCGTTTCGAGTGCATCCTGATGTTCGAAGAGGAGATCGTGCATCTGCCAGAACTTGCCCTGGGCGCCGGCCGCTTCAGCTGCTTCGGCGGCCCGCATCGCATGGGTGTGGACGCTGCGTATCGGGAAGTGGCGGAAGACATAACGCAACCGGTCGCCGAGCAGATTCTGGAGATCCCGGACGATGGGTTGGACCTGCCGGCAGTGCGGACATTCGAAGTCTCCGTATTCGACCAGCGTCACCGGAGCGTTCTCAGGGCCGATGGCATGGTCCCGGGAGCCTACAGGGAGAACCAATCGGGGGGGCGCGTGGGAGGTCATTGGAGGCTCAGGAAGGCAGCGCTTCGAGCGCGTTCAGGATACCATCGGCGCCTGGATTGGCGCCGCCCGGAGCCAGATAGCTCCAGCGGATGATGCCGTCGCCGTCGATCACGAATAGCGAGCGGCGGCTGTTCCCCTTTTCCGGGTTGTAGATTCCATAGGACCGGGCAACGGCGCCCTTAGGCTCGAAATCGGACAGCAATGGGAATTGAAGGTTCCGCTGCTCGGCATAGGCTCGGTGGGAGTGGACGCTGTCTACCGAGATGCCGAGCAGCTGGGAATCATAAGCCTCGAACATGGAAAGCACTTCGTTGTAAAGCGTGAGCTGGTCGCCGCATACCGAGCTCCAGTCCGCCGGGTAGAAAGCCAGGATCACGGGCCGGCCGCGGAAGTCAAGCAGGGATACCTGGCTTCCGTCCGCGGACGGCAGGGTGAAGTCCGGAGCCGGCTGTCCTGCGGTCAGGATCGTTTCGACCTGCTCCGAAGCTCGTGAGGTGAAGAAAGCCATGATGGTTATGCTCCTTGGTCATCTGTGCCGTCATGATCAATAGGCCGATGTCCGAATGATAGCCGTAGAGGGCCTGCCATGGCGGATCGGCCTCGCATTGCGGTCCCCATTCTAATAGAAGACTCTCCCGGATCGCGGCTGTTATGATGAGAACCGTCCAGGCCCAGGAATGGAAAGCATGGATCTCAGGCGAAATCTGCTCGCCATGTATACGCTCTGGCACCGCGACATGGTTCGCTTCGTTCGGGACCGATCGCAGCTCTTCTCCTCCCTTGGCCAGCCCTTGTTTTTTCTGCTGATCTTCGGCGTCGGGGTGGGCGCCATTGTGCCGGATCTTCCCGGCGCCGTTTCCTTTGCCCAATTTCTGTTTCCCGGCATACTTGCGCTCACCATCCTTTACGCCGCGGTCTTCTCCGCGATTTCGGTGGTCATCGACCGGCAGGCCGGTTTCTTGAAAGATGCGATGGTCGCGCCCGTTTCCCGCGCCGCGCTGGTGCTTGGGAAAACCGCTGGCGGGGCGACGATCGCCTGGGGGCAGGGGATGCTGGTTATGCTCCTGGCGCCGATCTTGGGGTTTGCACTGTCGTGGGGGCAGGTCCTGCTGCTCGTTGTGCTGCAGGCGATTGTTGCCGCCGCGATGACCGGCCTGGGGATCCTGATGGCGGCGCGCCAACGCACGATCGCCGGCTTCCATATGATGATGAACCTGGTTCTCCTTCCGCTCTTCTTCCTCTCCGGTGCGTTCTATCCGCTGGGATCTGTGCCTGGCTGGATGCGCGCACTTGCCGTCTTGGATCCCGTCACATACGCGGTTGACGCTTTGCGCTGGACGCTGCTGGCAAGCACCGCGCCAGAAGCTCGGCTGCAAGAGCTGACACTCTTTCCGCTCTGGCTCAGCGTCACTGTGGTGGTGCTGTGCGGCACACTCTTTCTCACAGCATCGGTCTGGCTGTTCGCTCGCGAGGAGAGCGCCCTGGGCTGATGCGCCTCCGACCAATGGCTCAAGGCTGAGGCGTCGATACGTTATACTTATCGCGCTGCAAGACGAGGGAGGCCGCAGATCTGCCAGGCGGTGGCTCGCAACAGATGACGTCACGGCGGGCGTACCGCCCGCGCCTCTCATCTCCCCCATGTGCATTGCATTCAGGAGTGAACCCTGCTGTGCACCCAGACCGTATTGAGCCAGGCCCGGGCCAGGAGTCCGTCTGGGACTATCCAAGGCCGCCACGCGTAGAACCCACCTCGAAGCGGATCCGTGTCGTTTTCAACGGCTTCACGATCGCCGACAGCGAGCAGGCGCTGCGTGTGCTTGAGACCAGCCATCCGCCCAGCTACTACATTCCACCTGAAGATGTTCTGATGGAGCATTTGGAGCCCTCAGCACGGACCAGTCTGTGTGAGTGGAAGGGCCGCGCGGCCTACTTCAACGTCGTCGTCGGGGAGCGGCGGGCCGCGTTGGCCGCCTGGACCTACCCGGATCCACTCGATGGGTACCGATCCCTCGCCGGCAAACTGGCATTCTATGTGGAGCCGATGGACGCCTGCTTTGTTGGTGATGAGCGTGTCCGACCACAGCCTGGTAGTTTCTACGGGGGATGGCTCACCAGCGACATTGTCGGTCCGGTCAAGGGTGCTCCGGGAACCGCCGGTTGGTGAATGTGCCGTCAATCACATTCGAATCAGATGCACCTGTGCGTTAATAGACTCCCGGCCGGAACGAACGCCTCGTCTGCCTTGACCGATGCACTTCCAACCTGAGGAATAAGGAGAAGAGAACCCATGGTTTCATTCAGTGATGTGTCACGGAGAGCATCCCTGGGCGTGCTTTTCGCGTTCACCGCCATCGCCGGACTGGTGCTGGCCGCATGTGGTGGTGCGGCACCGGCGGATGAGCGCACCGGAAGGCTGCGCGTTTCGGCGGAAGCGATTGTAGCCACGGACCCGGCGCTGATCAGCTCCGACTCTGAAGTGATGGTCGCCAACGCGGTCTATGACTACCTGGTGGACGTCGACGCGGAAAACCAGATTGAGCCCCGTCTGGCCACCAGCTGGGATATTCGTGACGGCGGACTGACGTATGTCTTCACGCTTGCCGAAGGGGTGACCTTCCACAATGGCTCGGCCTTCAGCGCCGAGGACGTGGTCTGGACCTACGATCGCCTGCGTGATCCCGATTCTGGCTACCCGACCGCCGACCTGTATGCAAACATTGAATCAATCGAGGCCTCCGGCGAACTGGAGGTCACCTTTCGCTTGAGCCAACCCAACCCCTTCTTTCTATTTGACTTGAGCGACAACCACGCACTTATGATGGATTCGGAGACCGAGGATCCCAGCCAGTTCAACGGCACCGGTCCATTCCGGGTGGTGAACTACAGCCCGGAAGATCGAATCGAGCTGGAGGCAAACCCTGTGTACTTCATTGCGGGGATGCCGAAGGTTCAGCAGCTGGAGATCATCTTCTTCGGTGACGAGGCGGCTGAAGCGGACGCGCTGCGGTCGGAGCAGGTCGACATTATCACCCAGGTCTCGACCCCGCTCTTCACAAGCTTACAGGGTGAAGCCGGAATCGAGGCCTTCCAGACCCCGACCAACGCGTTCGCCATCGTCCGGCTGCGCGCAGATCAGCCGCCGGGCGACGACCCGCGCATCATGCAGGCCCTGCGCCTGGCGATCGATCGGGAGGCGATCTTTGAACTTGTCCAGCAGGGCTTCGGGGCAATCGGGCGGGATACCCCG
>JBFJVD010000232.1:0-4628 GCA_041624375.1 Anaerolineales bacterium | reverse complement strand
CGCCTCTACGACCGATGGTGGACAGAAGCAGAGGTTGACGAGCCCGCTGGCGACCAGCCATTATGGGCCACCCAATCGACCAACACCCGCAGCGGAACAACGACCTGGCGCTGCAAGGAATGTCATGGCTGGGACTACATGGGCGCCGACGGCGCCTACGGTTCTGGATCCCACTTCACCGGCTTTCCTGGGGTCCTGGATGCTTCCGCGGATCACACGCTAGCCGAACTCCTCGCGGCTCTGGACGGCTCCACCGACCCCGAGCACGACTTCTCGGCGATGGGCGAACAGTCCCTGGCGAATCTGGTCACGTTCCTCAAGGAAGGAACCGTGGACGTCAGCCCCTTCATTGACGCCGAAACCAAAGCAGCCATCGGAGGGGATGCCTTGAATGGCGCTAACCTCTATGCAGCTAACTGCACCGCCTGCCACGGCGAAGATGGACGCCAGCTGAACTTCGGCGATGAGGAAGAGCCAGAGTATGTCGGGACCATCGCTGCCGACAACCCCTGGGAGTTCATCCACAAAGTGCGGATGGGCCAGCCAGGCACCAACATGCCGGCAGGACTCGACCTGGGTTGGACCATGCAGGATGTCATCGACGTGATGGCTTTCGCCCAGACTCTCCCGCAGGAAGCTGCGGCCTCGGCGACTCTGTCCAGGGGAGGCCGGCTCTATGACGCATGGTGGAGAGAAGCGGGGGCCGCCGAACCGACTGATGACAACCCGATCTGGGCTCGCCAAGAGACCAACACGCGCGAGGGCTCAACCACCTGGCGCTGCAAGGAGTGTCACGGCTGGGATTACTTGGGTGCCGAGGGCGCTTATGGTTCCGGATCCCATTTCACCGGGTTCCCCGGAATCCTGGCGGCAAAAGATAAATCGGTCGACGAAATCCTCGCTCAGCTCACCGGCCAGGTGGACCCCGAGCATGACTTCTCGGTCATCGGGGAAGAAGACCTGGCGGCTCTGGCAACCTTCATCCGCGAAGGTCTGCTGGATGTCAGCGTCTACATCGATTCGGAAACCAGGGCGGCAGTCGGTGGAGATGCCTCGAATGGCGAGAGCCTGTATACCGCCACATGCACGGGCTGTCATGGCGTGGATGGTCGTGAGATCAACTTCGGCGACGAAGATGAGCCGGAGTACGTCGGGACGATCGCCCTTGACAACCCATGGGAGTTCATCCACAAGGTGCGCATGGGTCAGCCGGGCACAAACATGCCAGCGGCGCTGGATCTGGGTTGGAGCATCGATGATGTCATCGACCTGCTGAGCTACTCCCAATCGCTCCCGACCGAAGCTCCCTGACCCCCTCGTAAACAGGCCGCTACGCGCCAAGACCCAGCAACCAAGAAGCCCCGACCCGATCGGGTCGGGGCTTCTTGTGCCTTGAAAGCTGGCAATCTTGGCCACCCTGACCATGCCCTCCCTGCCGTAAGGTGCGGTTTTGCGCAGCAGCCGACGCAACCGTGGCGTATTTGTGACATTAGTTACACACCCAAAGGACAGCCCTCACTGCAAGAGTGAGCTTAGCTGCATGAGAATGGCTCCGATGGCAGTGGGGATGGCTCACGCGCGTCGATCAATGGGGAAGGGGACCTGAGCCACCAGGAAGCCTTGCTTGCTTCATGGCTACTGCGGTGTTGAGCACCAATTGACTTCGACGCGCTCCAGCGGGGCCCGTTCCGGGCCTACCGATCTTCTCCCCACGCCGTCACAGGATGACAACCCTATGGCAGCGATCACCAGAATTCGCACAGCGCTCATTGTCCCTGCAGCAATCCTGCTGGCGGCGGGCATTGCCGGGCTCACCGCCCTATCCGGAATGGGCGCCGAGGCGCGATCGGCTTCCCAACCCATCGGGCAGCCAGACTTGCAGGTCGAGAACCAGAGTTGTCTGGCCTGTCACGCGACGCCCGGCATGCAGATCGAACTCAGTTCCGGAGAAATCCGGCCGCTCACGATCAATCCGGACACATTCGAAAACTCGGTGCATGGGGAGTTGGGCTACGCCTGCGTGCAGTGCCACACCAACATCTCCGGCTATCCGCATCCGCCGCTGGAAGCCCCCACCTTGCGCCAGCTTTCGATTGACCTGTATACCACCTGTGCGCAGTGCCACCAAGACAAGTACGAAGCCACCCTCGATAGCGTGCACCAAAAAGCGTTTGCCGCTGGCAATTTCGAGGCCGCCGTGTGCACCGACTGCCACGACCCGCACGCGATGCGCTCGATCGAGGACACCCCGCGCACTGAGATCCCCCAGACCTGCCGCCAGTGCCACACGCAGATCTACGATCTCTATCAGTCAAGCGTTCACGGCGAGGCGCTGATCGGCGAGGGCAACCCGGATGTGCCGACCTGCATCGACTGCCATGGTGTTCACAATGTGGAAGGCCCTTCGACGCGCCCCTTCCACTTGTTCTCTCCGCAGATCTGCGCGGAATGTCACGCCGACGAAGAGCTCATGGCTAAATACGGGGTCAGCACCGACGTCTTCGAAACCTACCTTGCCGACTTCCACGGCACAACGGTGACGCTCTTTCAGGCGGTGGCGCCCGACCAGGAGACCAACAAACCGGTCTGCATCGACTGCCATGGCGTCCACGACATGCGGCCGGCTGACGATCCCAACAGCGATGTGATCAAGACCAACCTGCTGGCCACTTGTCAGAAGTGTCACCCGGATGCGACCATCAATTTCTCTGACGCCTGGCTCAGCCACTACCGGCCCAGCCCGGAGCATGCCCCATTGGTCTTCTACGTCAAGCGGTTTTACGACGTCTTAATCCCGACGGTCATCGGCGGGATGGCGCTCTTTGTCGCCGGCGACTTCAGCCGCCGCCTGATAAAACGCCGCAGGGAGAAGCCGGATGGCTGAAAACCGCCGTTATCAGCGCTTCCCAGCCTCCTATCGCGCCGAGCACTGGGTGTTGATGCTCAGCTTCACCATCCTGGCCGTCACCGGGCTGGTGCAGCTCTTCGCGCAGGTGAGCCTTTCCCGCTCGATCGTGGCTGCGCTCGGCGGCATCGAAAGCGTGCGTCTCATCCATCGCGCCTCGGCCATCGCGCTCATGCTCCTGTCGGTCTATCACCTCGGCGCGGTGGGCTATCGCTTTCTGGTGCTTCGCTACCGCCCATCGATCCTGCCCACGATGCTGGATGTGCGTAACGCCTGGGACTCAGTGCTCTACTACCTGGGGCGCAGGGAACACCGGCCCCAACAGGATCGCTACACCTACGAGGAAAAAGCCGAATATTGGGCGGTGGTTTGGGGCACCGTGATCATGATGATCACCGGTTTCATGCTCTGGAACCCGATCGCCACCGCCCGATTCCTGCCCGGGCAGTTCATTCCGGCCGCCAAGGCCGCCCACGGCGGCGAGGCGCTGCTGGCCGTGCTGGCGATCATCGTCTGGCATCTGTATCACGTCCACATCCGTCACTTCAATCGAAGCATGTTCACCGGCTATCTGAGCGAAGAGGAGATGCTCGAGGAGCATCCGCTCGAGCTGGCGGACCGCAAGGCGGGCGTCTACGTGCAAGCACCGAATCCAGAGCACATCCGGCGGCGCCAGCGCATCTTCATTCCGGTGTACACCGTGATCGCCGTCGGGCTGGTGGCCGGCATCTATTTCTTCGCCACCTTCGAGCAGACCGCGATCCTCACGGTCCCGCCACCGGAGCAGGTCGTCGTCTTTGCTCCCTTCACCCCAACGCCGGTCCCCACAGCGCTGCCGACCGTCACCCCGGCCGCGGATGCCCAAACCCCAACGAGCTGGGAGACCGGGTTCGCAGAGCTGTTGGCGGCGCGCTGCGGGAGCTGCCATGGCGGGAGCGTCATGCTGGGCGGGCTGGACCTATCGACCTATGCCGCCGCGCTGGAGGGCGGTCAGGGTGGTCCAGCGATCGTTCCGGGCGATCCCGACGCCAGCCTGCTGCTCGAAGTGCAGGCGGTCGGCAACCATCCGGGCCAGCTGAGCGGCGACGAGCTCGCCCTGCTCCGGTCGTGGATCGAGTCTGAGGCCCCTGAGCAGTAGTGCAAGGAGCTATACCCATGCGTGACTGGTTGCGACGATTGATGCGCTTCTTCTTCCCGGCTCCAGGCGCCCCACGCTGGGCGCGTGTCCTGCCTTATGCCGTGCTCGGCATCCTCACATTTTTCGTCCTCGTTGGAGGCGTCTACGCCTGGGACTACACCAATTCGCCCGAATTCTGCGGCACCAGCTGTCACACCATGCCGCCGGAATACACGTCCTACCTGGTGTCTCCCCATGCACGCGTGCAGTGCGTCGAATGCCATATCGGGCGCGGGTTCTTCGCCACCCGTTTCACCCGCAAAGCTGGCGACATCCGCCACATCGTCTCGCTGGCGTTCCGGAGCTATGAGTTCCCCATCCGCGCCGACGATCTGCGACCGGCGCGCGACACCTGCGAGCGCTGCCATTTTCCGGAGAAATTCTCGGATGACAGCCTGCGGGAGATTCGCCGCTTCCGTGACGATACGGCCAACACGCGGGAAAGCATCTACCTGACCCTCAAGACCGGCGGCGGCAGCCGCCGTACCGGCCTCGGCCGGGGGATCCATTGGCACATCGAAAACCAGGTCCTCTACCTGTCCCTTG
>JBFJVD010000231.1:0-4651 GCA_041624375.1 Anaerolineales bacterium | reverse complement strand
TGAATATTGGGATCGCCCTCGCGGAACCAGTTCGCTTGCTGGCGGACGAAGCGTCTCGTTCGGCTGCGAATCCTGCGAACCGCTTCGTCAAGACTCAGCTGGCCCTCCAGATGCTGGCTGAGTTCCTGGTACCCGATTGCCGTGAGCGGCGGGCTGGCTGGGCCGGCGGATTCGGAACGCAGCCGGCCGACCTCTTCGAGCCAGCCATCTGCCAGCATCTGGTGGATGCGTTCATCGATGCGAGCGAAGAGCTCCGTACGGTCCAACGTCAAGCCGATCTGAAGCACATCGTAAGAGGTCGAGTTCCGGGAGACCTGTTCGCTCGCAGGACGCCCGGTATGGAAGAAGATCTCCAGCGCCCGCACGACCCGACGCACATTGCGCGCATCGATCGCCCCCGCTCGCTCGGGATCAATCCCTCGCAGCCGGCGGTGCAGCGCCTCATGACCATAGCGCTCAGCCATACGCGCCAGCCGCTTTCTCAAGGAGTCGTCGACGGGTCGCGGCGGCGGAGACCAGCCCTCCAGAATCGCCCGTACATATTGGCCGGTCCCGCCCACCAGGAGCGGGAGATGGGAACGGCGGTGGATCGCCGCGATGGCTTTGCTTGCAGCTGCTCGAAACTGGGCGAGCGACCAGCTCTCGGCAGGATCGGCGACATCGATCAAATGATGAAGCACACGTGCGCGCTCGCTCGGGGACGGCTTAGCTGTTCCGATATCCATCCCTCGATAGAGCAGACGCGAGTCCGCGGATACGATTTCCACTGGAAGCGCCTCACCCAATTGCAGGGAGAGAGCCGTCTTTCCAGCCGCGGTGGGTCCGACAAGGGCAACGAGAGGGTTGCGGGGATTCACCAAGGGTGACTAAAGCGTTGGATCCGCGTCGACGGCGCTGATGAGATGCTCGAGCCGGGCGAGGCTCCCATCAGCCGCGCGTTCAATGGCGATCACATCAATGCGCCAGTCACGGTCGAGCAGTCCTTCGGCCTCCAGGTAGGCCCAGGCGGTCCGCTGCAGTCGACGTTTCTTGGCGGCGGTCAGGGACTCCTCGGGGAGTCCGAAGCGCAGGTTCGCTCGGGTTTTGACCTCAACCATGACGATCACCCCGTTTTCTTCGGCGACCAGATCGAGTTCGCCCCAACGAGCGTGCCAGTTGGCGTGCCGGATTCGGTAGCCTCGGTCCTCGAGCGCCTTGCGCGCGACGCCCTCACCCCAAGCTGCGGTACGGTTGTGGTTCAGTTGGGAAATCCCCCTACTCTTTGCCAGAGCCGCTGCCAAACCCGGTGGCGAATCTTGCGCGGTCCCCGCACCAAACGTTCGTATTGCGCCTCGAGAATCGGGCCTGTGCGTTCGATCGCATACTTCTCCGCCGTAGCCGGCGCCACGGCTGCCATCTGCGCCCGCAGGTCGCCCTGAACCAGGAAGCGGGTCAGCTTCGCCGAGTAGGCTGCCAGGTCGTTCGCGCTCAGCAGCCCATCATGACCATCGGTGATCGTGTCCCCCACACCGGGCGATTGAATCCCCACGACGGGCAAGCCAGCGGCCAGAGCCTCAATCACTGAGAGCGGGTGCACCTCCGTTACTGAGGTGGTCACAAAGCCGTCGGCCGCCGCCAGGTAGCTTGGGACCTGCAAATAGTCCACCATACCGGTAAATCGGATTTTCTCTTGCAGTCCGCTTCGCACCGCCACATCTTCGAGATTGTCGCGCTCGGGGCCATCCCCAACCAGGAGCAGGCTCGTCCGGGGGAACGCCGCTTGCACACCCGCGAATGCCCGCAAGAGAAAGTGCAAATTCTTTTCGGGTCCCAGACGGCCACTGAAGATCAGCAGAACGTCCTCCTCGGGGATCCCAAGGCTGGCGCGTGCAACAGGGGTCACATCAGCCCGAAAGCGGGTGAGATCCACGCCGTTTGGGACAACTTCAATCGGAGAACGGACCCCAAGATCGTACAAGACGCGGCGGAGGCCTTCGGAAGGCGCAATGACAAGGTCGACCTCGCGGCAGAAGGTTGGCAGGTAAGCGCTGAGGAAGGATGCGCCGATTTGATCGGGCAGCATCGGCAAGTAGGCCTGGGCATACAGGTCGTATCGGGTATGGTTCGTGAAGACGATCGGCAACTTAGCTGGGCGGCCATAACGCAGCGCGAGCCTGCCGCTTAAGAAAGGATGATGGACGTGGAGCAGGTCCATGGTTCGAACCACGGCACGAACAGCGCTCGAATAGCCGAAGTTCAGGTAGTAGCCCGTATCCGCAAGCGGGACCCCCGGTGAACGGTGTATGTTTGGCTCATCGTCAGGATAATCAAGGTCTCCAAATGTGAAGATGAAGACTTCGTGACCGCTGCTCTCTATGGTCTTCTTCGTCAAGCTGATGTGATGAGTGACTCCGCTGACGTGCGGTTTATAGACATCGACCAGCATTCCAATTCGCATATGCCCCTCCAGCATCCCGCACCTTCATCGTAGACGCTCGCATGTCCAGGGTCAACCATAAAGAGCCATTCCTCGGAGCTGTGCTAGACTAGTGACGCAGACGTGGACCATCCAGGCGAGTTATTCGATGAGCTACATCGGGGTCTTGCAGCAAACCGATATCTTTGAAGGACTGACACGAAAGCAATTGGAGGAAGTTGCCTCCACCTGCCGTGAGCAAGCGTATGGCATGGGGGAAGTGATCCTCGAAGAAAATTCGGCCAGCGATGAACTCTATATTATCGCCAAGGGCGAAGTGGACATCCTCATCGATCCGGAGCTGGTCAGCGACAGGCCGGATCGTTCGCGTCGTTTGGCCACCATCGCCACCCTGCGCCGAGGGCAATCGTTTGGGGAAATTGCACTGGTGGATCAAGGGATCCGATCGGCTTCGGCGCGCAGTTCAACGCACGACACGTCGGTCCTGGTGATCCCGCGGGAGGCGCTGATGGCGCTCTGCGAGACCGACCCGGTGCTCGGCTATCGACTCATGCGCAATCTGGCTGCGGATCTTGCCACCAAGATCCGCAACACCGACCTGCGAATCCGTGATGAGCTGCTCTACTCGCAGCGCCTGGCGTCTCCACCTCGCGAGGGTTGACTCTTTCTGCAATTAGTATTTAGAATCACCAGAATGGGGAACACCGAAGGTCCCATCGTGCAAGATGGGATCATTGGCATTTTGCCAGTGTTCCTGGTGCCCGGAAGGAGGTGAGGCGACCCGACATACTGACCGCTGGCACAAATGAACCATCTGAATACGAATACCTGCAACCCTTAGGAGGAGAAAGAGAATTATGAACCGCAGGTCAATGATCTTTGCGATTGGGTTGCTGGCGATTTTCAGCCTGGTGCTCGCCGCCTGTGCGTCGACCCAGCCTGATGCCCCGCCAGTCGAACCCCCACCCGCTGATACACCTGAGCCGGATATGCCGCCGGAGACCGAAGAGCCGATGATGGACGAGGCGACCATCTTCCTGATGGGCGCCGACGGCTTGCTCTCGGACACCCACTTCGAAAACATCGGTGCATCCGGTGTCGGCGTCTACTACTCCGGGCCGGCCATTCCGAGCGGCGACGATTACACCGAGTTCGTGGGCAAGTATGAAGCAGCGTACGGTGAGCGCCCAATCCAGGCGTTCCACGCGCATGCTTACGATGCGACGACGATGGTGTTGAAGGCCATCGATGAGGTCGCTGAAGAGCAGGCCGATGGTTCACTCAGCATCGACCGGCTGGCGCTTACCCAGGCCATGTACGCGATGTCGCACGACGGCCTGACTGGCTCGTTGAGCTGCAACGAGTTCGGTGACTGCGCAGCGCCCAACATCGGGATCTACCGCTTCACGGACGCAAGCCAGACGGCTGCGGATGTCTTGGGCGCTTCCGTCGCCACCTCCAGCTTCGATCCGCCGTCAGCCGGCATGGGCGTGGTTCCTGATGCGCCCGAGGGCTCCGACTTCGGCGCAGTTGTCGTCGCTGCTGGCGCTCCGATCGAACTCGCAACGCTTCAGGCCATCAGTGGTGCGGTGGCGAGCCTGGGAACCGACCAGGTTCGAGCGGTCGAAATCGCCATCGCTGACTATGGCGACATCAAGGGGCACACTGTCCAGTTGTCGCAGGAAGAAGACGACCTGTGCAATTCGGAGGGTGGTCAGCTTGGTGCTCAGCGCATCGTCGCCAATCCCGCCATCGTCGCGGTGATCGGCACGAGCTGCTCGGGTGCTGCGGTACCCGCCTCGGAAGTTCTGTCAGCTGCCGGCGTCATGTTGGTTTCGGCCTCGAACACCTCGCCGCGCCTCACCGCTACCGGCTACCTGGCGGCTGAAGGCCCCTCGCGCGGCGACGCCTGGAGCTTCGGCTACTTCCGCACGGCCCACAACGATGAGTTCCAGGGACGCGGCGCAGCAGCGTTCGCTTTCGATAACCTTGGCCTCACCACAGCGGCCACGATCAACGACGGCGACCCGTACACCCAGGGTCTGACCACCGCCTTCGGAGCTTCCTTCGAGGAGTTCGGCGGAACCATCGTGCTCGCCACAGCGGTCGGCAAGGAACAGGAAGACATGCGACCGGTGCTCACCGAGGTTGCCGCCTCGGGCGCCGAGTTGCTCTACTTCCCCATCTTCGAGCCGGCAGGAAACTTCATCATCCTGCAGGCCGAAGAAGTCGGCC
>JBFJVD010000230.1:0-4662 GCA_041624375.1 Anaerolineales bacterium | reverse complement strand
GGTCAGCTCAAATTCGCGCTGCCTGTCGCACCGGGCGACGTGCGCATCGGGGTTGAAGTGCCTGAGGACGCGTTGCGACGGGTCCTGACCCGGCTGAAAGGGGATTCATGAGCGCCGTTCTTGTGCTCCACGGACCCAACCTCAATCTGCTGGGTGAGCGTGAGCCGGAGCTCTATGGCTCGATGACCCTGGCGGAGCTAGATGCCCACCTCACGACCGAAGCGGAGCGGCTCGGCATCGAGTTTCGCACGCACCAGTCCAACCATGAAGGTGCCCTAATCGACGCCCTGCAGGACGCCCGCACCTGGGCGCAAGCCGTGATCTTCAATCCCGGAGGGTACACCCACACCTCGGTGGCACTGCGCGACGCGATCCTGGCGATCGGGATCCCCGTAATCGAGGTTCACCTCACCAATATTCACGGACGCCAGGAGTTCAGGCAGCGCTCGATCACCGGCGGGGCGTGCCGGGGGATCATCGCCGGGTTTGGCTGGCGCAGCTATCTACTTGGGCTGCAGGCGGCCGCTGCGCTCATTGAGGCGGCATGAGTTCGGATCGACCCTCTTCGCCGCGCACCTTATCCCTAACCTGGAAAGCACGCGCCTGGCCGCCGCCGGCGGTTGCCTGGGAAACACCTGGGCACCCGCGGGAGTTGGCGCTTGGCGAGATCCATCTCTGGAGCCGGCCGTTCGACCCCGGCGCGGAAGCATCTGACGACCTTCTTGATCAGCTCTCGGACGACGAAATCGAGCGGGCTGACGGCTTCTACAACGCCGAGAAGCGCGCCCGCTTCGTGGTCGTTCGGGCGACGCTGCGGGCCACGCTCAGCCGGTACTGCCAGGTCGACCCTGGAGAGATCCGCTTTGACTACAACGCCCACGGCAAACCCGAGCTGGCCGGACGCGCCGCCGCCGCCGGGCTGCGCTTCAGCGTCTCGCACGCCCATCGGCTGGCGCTTATTGGCGTTACATCCAGCTCGAGGGTGGGTGTGGATCTAGAATGGACGCGGCGCAAGCTGGCCGTGGAACCGCTGGCCGGCCGCTTCCTCTCACTTGCGGAGTACAGCGAATACCAAAAGCTGCCCGAGCCTTCCAGGCGGGACGGCTTCTTCGCCTACTGGACGCGCAAGGAAGCCTTCATCAAGGCGATCGGCCGCGGGCTTTCGTACCCCGTCCGCCAGGTCTCCATTCTGAACGCGTCGCACTCGCCGTCCGGGATGGGTGTGCAGGCTGAAGAGGGGGACCCGCTGCCAGGCTGGTCGGTGATTGGATTCGAGCCGCAAGCGGCGTATCTCGCCGCGCTGGCCGTCGAGGGACCGATCGAGTCGTTGAGCTTCTGGCGCGCAAGCTGATCGTGTCGCTCGCTGCCAGCGGTTTGGCCCCAAGCCTCGAGAATCAGACTCCAACGCTGCTGCTTCACGAAGGTCGAGCTGATGGATGGAGCGGTGGCTGTTCCCCGCCACCCGGCTGTGACCGCACGCGGCCAGCCTGCATTCTCAGCTTCTGCGAGCGCCCGAATCTAGACGGCGTCGTGGTTCGCCAGGGTGATGAACCAGTTGTCGTGCTGCGCCAGGAATTCCGTGGGTGCGCGCGTTGAAAGGCTGGTCGTGCTGAGGTGGAACCGCTGGGGAGAAAATCGCTCGGGCGCGTCAATGTAGCCCGCCCGGCGCAAGATCCGATACTCCTGGGTGTGATCGAGCATCAAGCAGGCGGCCATCGCCATGCCGCTGTCCTTGAAGCGCCTCGTGGCTTCCGTGATCAGCCGCAGACCGGCCTGGTCTCCCTGCCGGCCGGGCTCGACGAGCAGGTCCATCACCAGCCCGGTCTCAGTCCCTGAGATCTCGGCGCAGCGAATCACCGCATAGCCGATCATCTCATCGCCTGCGTTCGCCGCCAAAATCTCATAGGACCGGAACGCTGGGGCGCTGAATCGCCAGTTCAGGAAGGACCGATCGCGCTGGATGGCGATCGCATACTTCTGCTGGTGCTTCGCCCAGAAGTGATCGAATTTTTCGTCGAATTCGGACTTGGCGAGGACGTTGATGCCGTCCCTATCGGAGCCGCCCGACTGGGAGCGCCAGAGCGTGCTGCCGGCGATCGGCCAGCCGAGATTCAGCGCAGCTCGCATCAGCGGATTGCCGATCCGTTCGGCGGTCAGCCGCGGCATGTCCAGCGGCCGGACGAGCAGCGGGATGCGGCTCACAGGGAATTTGCCCATCATGCGGTGGGGGATCATTGCGGCCGGCTTGGGGAATCCATAGGAGAAGAGCGATTCGATCCCCTCCTTGCGAAACAACTCATTGAAGGCTGCGTAGATTCCCTGGCCACGGTATCTGGGATGGACCAGCAGGTTGCAGCCGAGGTGGCAGCGCTCACAGGTGCCATCGAAGCTCACTTCGAGCGGGATGTAGAACGCGAAGCCGACGATCTCGCCGGAGTCGACCTTCTCGGCCACCGTGATCATCGTTGGCTCGGCCGGCCCACCGCTTGCCAACCAGTCGAGGTATTCCGGCCGCGCCTGATCGCGCTCGCCATAGTGGGAGGCGCTCAGGCGCAGCAGGCTTTCGCGATCGGCTTCCTGATAGCGGCGGACACGCCAGGCTGCAGTGGTTCGTGGCTTCGATTCGCGTTCCATAGGATTCCTTGGCTGCCAACGGCTTGCGCCGAGGCGCTGTTTTCCCGGATTGAATTGGGCGACTTCCGCTGGGTTTTCGAGGCGGAGCTTTCCCCGTCGTGCCGTGGGCCGATTATAGTCCATTCCTCTCGTTCACACAGGCGCCTGGTCGCATCCGAACTATTAGTCGGCGCCGACCCCAGCCCCGGCAGGCCCCCTCGACCTGTGCTATGCTCACAGCCCCTGACCGGCTGGGCGAGTCAGGATGCATTCTTCTACGCGCAGGATAGATATCGGGCAATCGCAATGGATCCGTCGCCGCACGACATGGACGAGACAAGGCTCCCTGGAGCCGAGGAACTGGCTTCAGCAAGGCGGCGCATTGCCGACCTGGAAGAAGCGGCCCTGCGCCATGATCAGGACACGCGCGACCTGGCGCGGCTGGCGTCCTTTCCCGAGCAGAACCCCAACCTGGTCCTTGAAGCCAAACTTTCTGGTGAGATCACCTACCTGAACCCTGTGGCCCGCGCTCGATTTCCGGAGCTCGCCGAGCAGGGATTCCAGCACCCACTCCTGGCGGAGATCGAGACCATCTTGCGGGTGATCCAGGACGGCGCTGAGGACTACTTCGCACGTGAGATCGACCTGGGCGAGTCGGTCTATGAGCAGAAGATCTGCCTGGTGGCTGGCGGACAGCTGATTCGCGTTTTCGCCCACGACATCACCGCCCGCAAGCGGGCGGAGGAAGCGGTTCGGGAACTTGCAGAAGAACGACGGCGGCTCGCGCAGCAGGTGATCATGGCGCAGGAGGAGGAGCGCCAGCGCATCTCGCGCGAACTGCACGATGAGGCCGGGCAGGCGCTCGCCGCGCTGAAGATCCGGCTGGCCTTGCTTCAGCACGATCTCCCAGACGACCGGATTGTCCTGTGGCAGGCGCTGGCGGAAGCGATCTCGATGAGCGACTCGACGCGCAACCAGATTCGGCTGCTCGCCCAGGGGCTGCGACCCCCGGAGCTGGATGTGATGGGGCTGCAACCGACGCTCGAGGGGTTCTGCCAGAGCTTTGCCAATCGGACCAAGCTGAAGATTCGATATGAAGGTACGGATCCACCTCCGTTGGCGGACGCTGTTCAGATCTGCCTCTATCGGGTGCTTCAGGAAGCGCTGGCCAACGTCGCCGAGCATGCCAGGGCGAGCGAGGTGCTGGTACGCCTTGCCACCGAGGAGTCCTGGATCAGCCTGACCGTGGCCGACAACGGGAAGGGTCTCCCCGAAGAGTCGCCGGAGGCGGCTCTTGGTCGGCTGGGGCTTGGCCTGCCGGGCATGCGGGAGCGCCTCGAACTGCTCGATGGTGAGCTCCAGGTCTCTTCACGGCCCGGGAAGGGAACTCAGCTGGTGGCGCGCATCCCATTGGAAGGTGTGGGATGATCCGGGTCGCGGTTGCGGACGATCATCATCTTGTGCGCGCAGGCATTCGGGCTCTGCTCGAGAAGGCGGGCGACATCGAGGTGGTCGGCGAGGCGGTTGACGGGCTCGAGGCGCTCGAGCTGCTCGAGGCGGTGGTCCCGGATGTCCTGGTGATGGACATCGCCATGCCGCGTCTGAACGGCATCGAGGCCGTCGAACGCATTCAGGAGCTCGGCCTTGAGACCAAGGTGGTCATCCTCTCGATGTACTCGAATGAGCTGCTGGTGCGCCAGGCGCTGCAGCGCGGCGCCCGCGGCTATTTGCTCAAGGAGTCGGTGACCAATGAGCTGCTGCTGGCGATCCGGGCCGCCAGCGGCGGGGGGACGTACCTCAGCCCGGCGATCTCGGAGGCCCTGCTGCCAGAGGCCCTGATGTCGGCGGCGGAAGAGGAATCGCCGGACTTCGATCCGCTCACCCCGCGGGAGCGCGAGGTGCTGCTGCTCATCGGCGCCGGGAACACCAATCAGGCCATTGCCAGACAGCTGGGCATCAGCGTCAAGACGGTCGAGCGCCATCGCGCCAATCTGATGGGCAAGCTGGGCGTGAACAACCTGGCCGAACTGATCCGGCTGGCCATCAAGC
>JBFJVD010000229.1:0-4695 GCA_041624375.1 Anaerolineales bacterium | reverse complement strand
TCGCCCGGCGCGAGCACCTCACCGCCGCGTCGGAGGCGGCGCGGCCAATAGGTAAAGCGATCGGTCGGGTCATGTGGGCCCACGATCAGCCCGGGCCGCAGGACGAGAACCTTCCCAGGCAGGGCCGCTTCCGCAGCCGACTCGCACAGCGCTTTCAGGCCGCCGTAGGTCGTCTCGCTGACTTCTTGGATTGAGGGATCCGGGAGCGCCTTAAGGGGCGCGCCCTCATCCTGCCCGGGTGTCTTGCTGTCGTCATAGACGGAGAGGCTGGAGATGAAGGTGTAATGATCACAGCGGGCTGCCAGCAGCCCTGCGCTGGCTTCAACTTGGCGGGGAAGGAAACCGCTGGTGTCGATGACGGCATCCCAACGGCCCTGTTGGAGCGCGTCCAGCGGCCCGTTCCGGTCGCCGGTCAGTCGTTCGGCTTCGGGGAAAAGGTCAGGCGCCGTTTGTGCTCGATTGAACAGGGTGACCTCGTGGCCTCGGTCTAGCGCCGCGCGGGCCAGATGGCGTCCGACGAAAATCGTACCCCCGAGGATGAGAATCCGCATGAATGCCCTCCGGCCGGTGTCTCGGGCTCCGGGCAAGTATACCAAGCCGGTCCGGCGGCGCTGCCCGGCTACTCCACTGACTATGGTGATACAGGCGGGTTGGACTAGGTCTGCGAAGATGTGCTGCTGGAAATCAGGGAGCGCAAATCGAGCGGGGAACTCTTCAGAAAAACGGCCAGCTCCTCGTCGGGTAGGGGAGGTGAAAACAGGTAGCCCTGTCCGTAGCGGCAATTGAGATCGAGCAGGAGCGATCGCTGGTGGTTGGTTTCGATTCCCTCGGCGATCACGTTCAGCCGCAGACTCCGAGCCAGCGCCATGATGGCATCAACCACCTCGAGCGCCTCTGCGTCGCCGTTCAGGCGGGTGACAAAGGATCGATCGATCTTCAGCGTGTTGATGGGGAGACGGTGCAGCGCACTGAGGGAGGAGTGGCCCGTGCCAAAGTCGTCAATGTGCAGGTCGAGACCGAGGTGACGCAGCCGCTCGATATTCTCGTGGACCGCTGGTAGGTCTTCCATGAGGACATTTTCCGTGATTTCCAGCTTCAGCCGATGCGGATCGATGCCGGACTCCCTCAGCAGATCCTTCAAGTCGGCTTGAATATCGGGCTGGCGAAGCTGGCTACCGGACAGGTTGACGCTGATGGAAAGCGGCGGCTCGTGGATGCCCTCCTCTTCAAGCTGTTTGATCTGATGGCAGACCGTGCGCAAGATCCAGCGTCCCAAAGGAATGATCAACCCGGTCTCTTCGGCGAGCGGAAGGAATTCGGATGGGGGCAGCGGCCCTAGATCCGGATGGCGCCAGCGGATCAAGGCTTCGAGCCCAACAATCGCGAAGGTATCCAACTCGACGATGGGCTGGTAATGCAGTTCAAACTCCTCTCGATGAAGCGCCCGGTGGAGATCGGTCTCCATCTTCAGGAGGGTGAGCGGCAATCGGCGCATCTGCGCCTCGAACACGACCGTCTTCCCTGATCCAAGCTTCTTCGCCTGGTACATGGCGATATCTGCGTCCCGCAGGATTTCGTCTGGCAGCCTGTACTCCCGGCTGCTGATCGCCACCCCAATACTGGTACTGGTGAACAGCTCATGGCCGTGGGTATCGAACGGAGCCCTGAACGCAGCATGCATGCGGTCTGCGACGTGTCCGGCCTCTTCAAAATCGCGGATGTCGTGAAGCAGGATCCCGAACTCGTCGCCGCCCAGCCGGGCGACGGTATCCCCTTTGCGCAGGCAGGTCTGCAGCCGCTCAGCCACCAGCTGGAGCAGGGCATCGCCAATCATGTGGCCCAGGCTGTCGTTGACGACCTTGAAGCGGTCGAGATCCATATAGAGGACGGCGAAGTGGCCGCGGCCACGGCTTCGGCTCCGATCGAGCGCCTGTCCGAGCCGATCGAGGAACAGCGCGCGGTTCGGCAGGTTGGTCAAGTCGTCGTGGAATGCATCATGCAGCAGCTGCTGTTCGGTCCGCTTGCGCTCCGTGATGTCGGTCAGTGAGCCCGCCATCCGGGAGGCGGCGCCGTCCAATCCCCGCACGGCGCTGCCGCGGACCAGCATCCAGCGGTAGGTGCCATCACGATGGAGCAGGCGGTGCTCGTTTTCGAAGTGTGGCGAAGCGTCCTCCAGATGCGCACGAAGTTCGATTTCAAACTGCTCAAGGTCCTCGGTGTGAATGCGCTCGAACCACTCGGTGGATTCGGTCGTTACATCCTCCTCGGCATAGCCCAGCATCGCTTTCCAGCGGGGCGAGAAGTACATGCGGCCCGTCCGCAAGTCCCAGTCCCAGAGGCCGTCATTGGCGCCGCCGGCAGCGAGCGCGTAGCGTTCTTCGCTTTCGCGGAGCGCTTCGGCGGCCTGCTTGCGCTCGCGGATGTCGCGCGCGACGAGTACTGCACCCAACATTTCCCCGCGCCTGCCAGACAGCGGCGAGATCGACAGACTCATGTCGAGTGGATCGCCGCCCTGGGCGTAGAGCTGGGTCTCAACGTCGCGCAGAGGCTGGGGCCCTCGGGAGCCCGTGCCGAATGCCCATTCAATGCCTTCGGCATGCAACACTGCCGAGATCTCCAGGCCGAGCATGCTCTCAAGCCGGTACCCGAGCATGTCGCAGGCAGCCTGATTGGCGACCCGGATCCGGCGCTCCGCATCCACTACGAGCAGGAGGTCGGGCATTGTGGAGATGATCTCGTTGGCGGCGAAGGATGGGGTGATATCCACCAGCTGGTATTTCATAATCGCCCACCCGGCGACCACGAGGAATCCGAAAATCGCAAGGTAGCCAAAGGGATAGACGTCCAACCCAAAGACGGCCAAATAGTCGACCAGCCCGAAGTAGCCGAGTCCGAAGGCGGCCATTAAGGCTCGGATCCGAGCGCGCTGGTTCTGCGATTGATCGGAGAGCGAGGCCTGCCAGTACATGCGCAAGCTCACAAAAAGGAAGATCAAGAAATAGATGAAATAGGGGACACTCAGGCTGGTAAAGCACGGATAAAAGCCCCAGGAGTACGCATACGTCCCGTCGATGATCCAGTCTGTGAACAGAAAGATGGGAGTCCAGATGAGGGCCAGTCCCCAGCCCATCCAAATCCTGGCTCGATGCTGCCGATAGTTCTGCAGAACCAGGCTGCTGAAGAGATAGATCGCAGGCGGGAGGGAGGGGATGCTCAAGTATGCCAGCCTCCCCCAGGCGAGCGCCGTGGCGGATTCCACCGCCAGGTACATCATTGAAAAGCTGGACAGCCAGGTGCTCGCCAAAACGACAATCGCCAGGAAGGCCAGGCTGATGCGGGTGCCGCGCTCGCGCAGAACGACCGCCACGCCGAGGACAAGGCAGGCTGCGGCCACGATGAAGGTCGGCAGCGCGTAGACGGAGTAAGCGTAGGCGGAGAGCTTGAGCAGGGCGCTCATCGGCTCGGCATCCGGCCGTGGAGTCCGGCACTGGCTCGATCCAGCCGGGCCCCTCGACAAGAGGTCCTATAGAACTGCAACAGCATGGACACCACCCCTGAGAGAGCGCTCCGGCATTCCATCATGCTTCTGGCGGAGGATCCAACGTCGAGGCGCGTCGACCGGGCGAGGTCTTATGGAGCTGGAGCAGACGGTTGACTCCACCCGGATCGAGAGGGCGTGAAAAGAGGAATCCCTGACCCATTTCGGACTGCAGTTCGCGAATCTGAACCAATTCCTCCTCGGTCTCGATCCCCTCCGTGATGACCTGAATATTCAGACCGCGTGCAAGCTCTACGATCGAGCGGATGATCTGACGTCCTTCTGTTTGCTGGCCAATGCCGCGCACGAATGATCGATCGACGTTCAACGCATCGATGGGGAAGTGCTGCAGGATGCTCAAAGAGGAGTAGCCGGCGCCAAAGTCGTCGAGCTGGATCTTCACGCCCAGTTCTTTCAGCTTGGGGATGATCTGCTCGGCGAGCTTGATGTCCTGCATAAGGGTGGTCTCGGTAATCTCGAAGCGGATATCCTGCGCTCGGACGGCCGAATCAGCGAGGATCCCTTTGAGCTCCTTGAGGAAGTCCGGGCTCTTTAGTTCCACCGCCGTGACATTGATGCTGATGTAAAGCCGGGGGTCGCGTGGCCAAGCGAGCTGCCATGATTTCAAGGCCAGGCAGGCTGTCCGCAGGACCCACAGGCCGATGGGAACGATCAGCCCGGTCTCGAGCGCCAGGTCGAGAAAGGCCGAGGGAGGGAGTAGGCCGCGTGTCGGATGATCCCAGCGCAGCAGCGCTTCAAAGCCGACAATATGTTCGTTGCGGAGCGCGACGATGGGTTGGTAGCGTAGGCTGAATTCATTGCGCTCAACGGCCTGGCGGAGTTCTGTCTCAAGGCGCTGAAGTGCGACCGCTTGCGAGTGCATATGGTCGCTAAAGACCTCGATCGCCCCGCCTGATTTCTTGGCTTCATACATGGCGGTGTCGGCGTCGCGCAGCAGCTCAAGCGGGGAGCCACGCCGGCTGTCGCCGACTGCAATGCCGATGCTGGCGCCGGTGAAGACTTCGTGGTCGTCGATCATGAAGGAGCGTTCCAGTTCAGCCTGGATCCGGCGGGCGACTTTCTCAGCAGCGTCGGTATTGAGAACGTTCTCGAGCAGCACGGCGAACTCGTCGCCCCCGAAGCGAGCAACCGTGTCG
>JBFJVD010000228.1:0-4697 GCA_041624375.1 Anaerolineales bacterium | reverse complement strand
CCAAAACCCCGGTGCTAAAGAGCACACCGATCAGCGCCGCCAGCCCGGAGATGAACGCGCCGCAGCCGCCCAGGGTGATGAACCGTTCGCGCTTCGCCATAGCGCTTCACCTCCATGTTCGAAGCGCCGATCAAACGGGATGGTCGCCGCAGCTAGAGATTCAGACGGTCGCACGGTACGCGAGAAGCGCCGTGAGCCGGAAGACTTCGCACGCGCGCTCGCCCCTCAGGCCGACGGAGGCGACCCGCACCGGCGTGGACCCCTGCGAAGCATGGCGAGCTCTGCTCCGGGCGTCGCTGCTGCCACTCACGAGCCCGGCCACCCACATGGTAGACCATCCAGCCGACGAATCAAGAGGCGGCGAACGCGCAGCCTACCCCATTGTCCAACAAGCGCGGCGAGCCGGAGCCTTCCCAACCCGTCTTACTGCTCATCCTTTTCGGTCAGCGTCATCATGCCCAAGAACATGACGGCAAGCCCGTAAAGCGGCAGACTGAGCAAATCGACCCAAGCTTCCCTCAGCGTGCCACCGCCAATCAGCTCCTGGAGTACGTTGTTTCCATAGTACAGGGGGGTCAGGTAGCTCAACCACTGCGCCCAATCCGGCAGTTCACTCACCGGAAGCAAGATCCCCGAGAGAATGAAGGAGATGAGGATCAGGGGAACAAAGGGGAAGACCTGTCCCTCGTTGCGGGCGAAATTGGAGGTGAGGATGCCGATCGCCAGGCTGATGATCGCCAGCAGCCACATGATCAGGTAGATGGAAGCGAACTGGCTGGAATTGTAGGGCAAATCAAAAAGCAACTCGAGCTCGGCCAGCACCAGCAGGCTCTGCAGTGACGTCAGGGCCGAGTAGGCCAGCAGGTAGCCGGCGATGATCTCGAGCTGCGAATAGCCGCTGATGAACATGCGAGCCAGGGTCCCAACGGTCCGTTCCCGCACCAGCACGATGGCGGTCAGGATGAAGGTAATGAAGTGGACGATGAAAGCGCCGTAGGGCACCACATAGATGGTGGCGTCGAAGAAGGGGCTGGCCAGGGTGTCGAGCAGCACCTTGATGAAGTAGATGATCAATAGGGGGAACAGGAGGGAAAGCCCGATGAGGCGCCGGTCTTTCCGGAGCTGGGCGAGAGCTCTGATGGCAACGGCAGCGATTCGACTAAGGGTTTCCTGCATGATCGTCACCGCCCGTGTTCCGGTCTTGGATATCGATCTTCCGCAGGACAATGCGCCCGAGATCCTCCACATCAACTTCAATTCGCGAAATCGAGACGTCAAGACCGTGTTCCTGCAGCAGTCCAGGGAGCGTGTTGGGGTAATCCGCTAGATCGTGCACCACGACCTCGCCGGCACGCCAGATCCTCACCGTTGCGTTCTCCTGCCAGAGGAGTTGTTTGGGCGAATCGTCCGCCAGCAGCACCCCGCGGTTCAGAACCGCCAGACGGTCGCAGTAGAGCGCTTCGTCCATCTGGTGGGTGCTGATGAGAATCGTCGTCCCGTGCGATGCCATGTCGCGGAAGTGCGCCCAGAAGGATTCCCGCAGTTGGGGATCGATTCCCGAGGTCGGCTCATCGAGCAGCAGCACCGGCGGGCGATTGACCAGTGCGCAGGCAAGCGATAGCCGCTGCTTCATGCCACCAGAAAAGGTGTAGACAGCGTCGTTGGCTCGTTCGCGCAGGCCGACGAAAGCGATCACCTCATCGACACGCCGCGCAAGGTCACCCTGGCGCCTGCCCCGGCCGAAGAAGCGGATATTTTCAACGGGTGTGAGGTCTTCGTAAAGGGAGGGAGACTGCGGCATGTAGCCGATCTGGCGCCGCGCCTGTTGCTTCTGCCGGGTGGGGTCGAGGCCCAGCACCGAGATGCTCCCTCCCGACGGTCGGGTGGAGCCGGTCAGCAGGCGGATGAAGGTGGTTTTGCCGGCCCCGTTGGGTCCGAGAAGGCCGTAGATCTGTCCGGTGGCGATCTTGAGGCTGACGCTCCGAAGGGCCAGCACCGGCCCGAAGGATTTGTTCAGTTTATGGACCTCGATCGCCACTCCGCCGCTCGCCAGTTCCTGCACGTGCCCTGCTCCAGCTCTCTCATCTCTCGACTTGCCGCTTGAGGATTCTAGATCACAGCCGGCGAGAAGTCATCTTAGGGGGGGCCGAATCTCTGCGCGAGCAACGGCCGAGAATGAACATCGCAGCTTGGTCGGGGGCGGCTTGCGGAAGGATCAAGATTCTTGGCAGGGATTCTCGTGGCGTCGCGCGGAAATGTAGTGTCCCAGTCCGCCCCAGCGAGAACTCAGGCAGCCTCATGGATGAATAAGGATCCCCCCAGCGGTACGATCTGATCATTCATGTGAGCCCTGCACAGAGCCCATTCCCCTAACTGCTACAATTCACTTGGTGCCGCCGTCACCCTAGCCCTGTCAGAGGCGCATAATGACATCCCCCGACTCCCCGGCCGCTGGTGCCGCGCGCTGGCGCGTCCTCACCCTTCTCGCTCTTGTACTGGCCTTCTCGATATCCACGTGGTTTTCGGCCTCCGCAGTCATCCCACAGGTGCGAAGTCAATGGGCGCTTACCCCAACCACAGCCGCCTGGCTCACGATCGCGGTCCAGCTGGGCTTCGTGGTCGGCGCGGTCGTCTCCAGCCTGTTCAATTTGGCCGATCTCGTATCCACCCGCTATGTCATTATGGGCGGCGCCTTCGGTTCCGCGACGGCCAACGCCCTGCTTCTCATTTCGGGTGGCCCTGAAGCCGCCATCCCCCTCCGCTTCGCCACGGGATTCTTTCTCGCCGCGGTCTACCCGCCTGCCTTCAAGCTCATCTCAACGTGGTTTCAGGAAGGCCGTGGGTTGGCACTGGGGATCCTGGCCGCTGCGATCGTGCTCGGCAACGGCTCCCCGCACTTAATTAATGGCCTTGGCGGGCTGGACTGGCGCATCGTCATCACGGCCACCTCCCTCCTAGCCCTGCTCGGTGGCCTGATCGCGGGGTTCCTCGTCCGGGAGGGTCCCTATCCCTTCCCAAAGGCGATCTTCGACCCCCGTCAGATCGGTCTCGCGCTCAAGAATCGGGGAGTCCGGCTGGCCACGTTCGGCTACATCGGCCATATGTGGGAGCTGTTCGCCATGGTCGCCTGGATCCTGGTATTCTTCGTTGATGCGTTCGAACTCCACAACTTCGGCTCCGCATCTGCACCCGCTTTTGCAACCTTCGCCGTCTATGCCGTAGGGGCAGCAGGCTCCTGGTTTGGCGGCATCCTGGCCGACCGCTGGGGTCGCACCAACACCACAATCCTGCTGATGGCCGTTTCTGGGTCCTGCGCGCTGCTGATCGGGTTCGTGTTTCCATCCAGCCTGGCGCTCACGCTGTTGATTGGGCTCATCTGGGGGTTCACAATCGTCGGGGACTCAGCACAATTCTCCACCATGGTCACCGAGACAGCTGACCAAGCCTACGTGGGAACCGCGCTGACACTCCAGCTGGCCGCCGGGTTCGCCGTGACTGTAGTGACCATCTGGCTGCTCCCCTTCCTGCAGGCCTGGTTCAGCTGGCGGTGGGCCTTCGCCCTGTTGGCGACCGGGCCGGCCTTCGGGATCCTGTCGATGCTTCGGCTGAAGTCCCTGCCGGAAGCCGCCATGATCGGTGGAGGAAAGGGGTAAAGACAGATTAAGTGAGGCCCTGCTTGATGGGCTTGAGTTCCGAGCTCAGGGTGTCGAAGACCCGGATCTGGGCGCCCCAGACCTGAGATCCCTGATTCGGGCGCCGGGTCCTCAAACGAAAACGCCGCCTTGCGGCGGCGGCAGGGGGCAACGAAAAAGCCCCTTGGCAATGACCTACTCTCCCAGGCCGTCTCCAGCCAAGTACCATCGGCGCTAGCGGGCTTAACTGCCGGGTTCGGAATGGGACCGGGTGTACCCCCGCCGCACAAATCACCAAGAGGCGTTTTTCACGCGAGTATGAAGTTGTTAAGTGACTGAATAGCTGCAGAAGACGTGCAGTAACGAGTAACCAGTAACTGGTTATTCGTTATTGGTTATTCAACGCATGTCTTGCTTTCGAAAAGCACCAAGTTCTCCGCATCACAGGTTAAGCCCTCGGCCATTAGTACGGCTTAGCTGAACGCATTGCTGCGCTTACACTTGCCGCCTATCTACAGGTGGTCTACCTGCGGCCTTACCTGGTTAACCCAGTGAGGGACCTCATCTCGGAGCGAGTTTCCCACTTAGATGCTTTCAGCGGTTATCTCTGCCAGACGTGGCTACCCAGCGATGCCGTTGGCACGACAACTGGCACACCAGCGGTCTGTCCACCCCGGTCCTCTCGTACTAGGGGCAGCTCTCCTCAAGTCCCTTGCGCCCACAGCGGATAGAGACCGACCTGTCTCACGACGGTCTGAACCCAGCTCACGTACCGCTTTAATGGGCGAACAGCCCAACCCTTGGGACCTTATCCAGCCCCAGGATGCGATGAGCCGACATCGAGGTGCCGAGCCTGGTCGTCGATGTGAACTCTTGGACCAGACTAGCCTGTTATCCCCGGAGTAGCTTTTATCCGGTAAGCCACGGCCCTTCCACTCGGAACCGTGGGATCACTAAGCCCCACTTTCGTGCCTGCGCGACTTGTAGGTCTTGCAGTCAAGCTCCCTTATGCCTTTACACTCTACGGCTGGTTTCCATTCAGCCTGAGGGAACCTTTGGGCGCCT
>JBFJVD010000227.1:0-4747 GCA_041624375.1 Anaerolineales bacterium | reverse complement strand
TGCGGCGCTTGAGTTCCTCGAAGGGCGGACGCTGCCTGGAGTCGCTGCGCTGCAGGATCGCTAGCCCGAAGTCATCCGTCTGGTGAACCTACGCGTCGGCGTGTATGCCGAGGCGCACGCGGGGCGTCCCGCGCGAGCTTTACTCTGCGTTTACATCCTTGAATTGTCCCGCGAAATCGCCTCATCTATAATGTGCCCGGCCTTCCGGAAGGACAGCGATGGCATTCAGGGTCGGCGAGAACGTGGGCCCGTATCGGGTCGTAGAGCAGCTCGGTCAGGGCGGCATGGCCTCGGTCTACAAGGCGTACCATGCGGCGCTCGACCGCTATGTGGCCATTAAAGTCCTCCACCCGGCATTTACCGAGGATCCGAACTTCCTGGCTCGATTTCAGCGCGAAGCGCGAGTGATCGCTCGCCTCGAGCACCCCAACATAGTTCCCGTCTACGATTTCGCCGAACACGATGGCCGTCCCTATCTGGTCATGAAGTTCATCGAGGGCGAGACGCTGAAGGCGAGGCTGGCCGGTACGACGCTTGCCGACAACGATGCGCTCGACATTGTGGCGGCGGTTGGGGCCGGGCTCGCCTACGCGCACGAACGCGGGGTGCTTCACCGCGACATCAAGCCATCGAATGTCCTCTTGGCCGAGGACGGCTCGATCTATCTGGCGGACTTCGGACTTGCTCGCATCGCCCAGGCAGGCGAATCGACGCTCTCCTCCGATATGATGCTGGGCACCCCGCAATACATTTCGCCAGAACAGGCGAGAGGCGAGCGGGATCTCGACGCGGGCACAGACATCTATTCCTTCGGCGTCGTGCTCTATGAACTGGTTGTGGGGCGCGTGCCCTTCAGTGCCGACACCCCCTTCTCCATCATCCATGATCACATCTACACCCCCTTGCCGATGCCGCGGCAGATCAACCCACGGGTTCCGGAGCCAATTCAACGGGTGCTTCTCAAGGCGCTGGCAAAGGAGCGTGGCGACCGCTTCCAGTCGGTTGAGGAGCTCGTTCAAGCCTTTCGACAGGGCGTGGAGGAAGCCGGGGGTGGGGCGGCAGCGCAGCCGGACTTGGCACCCACCCGGGCGGTTCAATCTGCGCGCGACTCCACTCCAGAGCTGGAAGCAGATCCTGAGGCCAGTCCAAAAAGGCCTGGCCGTCGTCGCTGGTGGCTGGCTGGCGCGGCTCTCTTGGTTGCCTGCCTCTGTCTGGGCGCGCTGCTCATCCTCGCCGGAGAACGTGGTGACCGGGGACCGGAGGCGGCCTCGGGCCCAGAACAGACTCGGGAGGTGGATGAGGTGCCACCACCTGGCTCCGATGCAAATCCTGATGGAACAAATCCAAACCGGCCCGTTCAGGCTGCGCGCGCGACACTCGAAGCGTCTCCCGACGACCCGGAGGCGCATTTGAACCTTGCACGCGCGCTGTTCGAGCAAGGTTTTGCACGTCAGGCACTTGAAGAGGCGATGGTCGCCGGCGAGCTGTACCTGGCGCGCGGTCAGGCGGTCGAGGCGGCGGAAGCCCTGACGCGTGCACTTGAGATCGCGGGCGGACCGGAGGCCGCCGACCCCCGCTTGTTGGATCTCACCACCCAGGCCCTCTTTATCGCTGCGGAGCAGCCCGAACGGGCGGGACCTTCGCTCGAGCTCATGCTGGACCTCTATCCCGAGTGGCCCGGTCTCCCGCCGATTATTGCGCGCGGCATGTTTTATCTCGGGCAAGGCGAGCAAGCCGTGCCGGTACTGTTGGAGGTTCTGGAATTCGTCCCCGATAGCCCGCTGGCGCTCGCCGTCCTTGCGGAAATTGAGCTTGCCAGTGGAAACATCGAGGAGGGAAGAGGGTTGGCGGAGTCGGCACTGGAGAATCCACGGACGCCGCCCTGGCTGCGAGGCCATCTCGAAGACCTGCTCGGCGGAATCTAGGCAAACCGAAAGGATCAATGCAGCACATGACACGTGTTCCGCTGGTCGCTGGAAATTGGAAAATGAATAAGACGCTCGGTGAGGCGGTGCGCCTTGTCGAGGTGCTGATGCCTCAGCTGGATTCGCTCGAGCGCGTTGAATCGCTGGTCTGCCCGCCCTTTACCGCACTGGCGCCCGTCGCGGAGGCGCTGCGCGGGAGCCGCCTTAAGCTAGGCGCGCAAAACCTCTATTGGTTGGAGGCGGGCGCCTATACGGGCGAGATCTCAGCTCCCATGCTAAAGGATCTCTGCGAGTACGTGATCGTAGGGCACTCCGAACGCCGCCAGTACTTTGGCGAAACGGACGAGACCGTGAATCTTCGTTTGCGGGCGGCGCTGGGGCACCAGCTAAAGCCGATCCTGTGCATCGGCGAGACGCTGGCAGAGCGCGAAGCTGGTCAGACCCTTCAACTTGTGGGCCAGCAGCTCCGTCAAGCCCTGACCGAGGTTCCGGCGAGGGAGCTTCACGCTCTGGTGATCGCCTATGAGCCGGTGTGGGCGATTGGCACCGGGCGGGCCGCCTCGCCGGCGGATGCGCTCGAAGTGATTGACGGCGCGATCCGCGCCACCTTCTCTGAGCTGTATGGTTCGGAGGCGGCAGGACGGGTGCGCGTGCTCTACGGAGGGAGCGTAGGCCCGAAGAATGCACGCTCATTCTTCGAACTCGAAACGATCGACGGGGCGCTGGTTGGCGGGGCCAGCCTGCGAGCCGAGGATTTCGTCCAGATCGCCGAAGCCGCTGCGCCCTGATTTATGGCGGATTCTGCCGCCTTCATCTGGCTCGGGCTTGCGCTAGTCATTCTGCAGTTCGTTCAGCAGAGATTTCAGCGCAGTCTCCAGTCGGCGCTGCTGCTTCTCCTTCGGCGACCGGACTGGGCGCTCATCTTCTACAGCCTCCTGTTCTTGCCCGGCACGGCGCTTCACGAGTTCAGTCATTGGCTGGCGGCCCGGTTGGTCGGCGTTCGCGTGCGGAGCTTCTCACTCCTCCCCGAACGCATGGTGGATGGCCGCGTACGTTTTGGCTATGTGGAGACCGACTCGTCCGACCCGGTACGCGCCGCCCTAATCGGCGCCGCGCCGGTCGCGGCCGGTACGCTTGCGGTCGGCTTCCTGGGCTTCCGCATCCTTGGCCTGGACGCACTCGCCCAGGCAAGTATGGAATTCAATCCCACGTGGGTGGTCGAGGAATTCGGACGAATCTGGTCCACGGGCGATCTGCTGGTCTGGATCTACCTCGTGGTCGCAATCAGCAACACCATGCTGCCCTCACGCTCGGACCGGGCCACATGGGTGGCTGCGGCTGCGATCATCCTTGTGTTGGTCATCGGAGTCTTCGCCATGGGGGGTGGCGACCTGCTCGCCGAGCGTGCGTTGCCGGCACTCCAGCGCGGCGCATCGGCCGTGGCAGCTGTGTTCAGCTTGACGGCAGTGCTGGATCTGTTGCTGCTTCTTCCACTTGGATTGTCGGTGAAGCTGCTCGAACGCGCGACCGGTTTGCGAGCGGTAACCTGAGCCTCAACCCGTGCCGAACTGACGGTCGCCCGCGTCGCCCAGGCCCGGAACGATGAAGGCGTGTTCGTTCAGGTGGGAGTCGATCGCCGCAAGGTGAATGGCCACATCAGGATGGTGGCTGTGAAGCTCCTCGATTCCCTCCGGCGCTCCGATCAGGCCGACGAACTTGATCTTGCGAACGCCCCACTCTTTCAGGATATCGACGGTGGCCACAGCGGAGCCCCCTGTAGCAAGCATCGGATCGAGAATCAGGCACACCGAAACGGTGGGTTCGACCGGAAGCTTGTTGTAGTAATGGACCGGCTTCAGGGTCTGCTCATCCCGGTAGAGGCCAATATGCCAGACTTCGGCCGTCGGCATGAGCTCCCAAACGCCTTCAACCATGCCCAAACCGGCCCGCAGGATCGGAACGAGGCCGATCTTCTCCACCAGCTCTCTTCCCTGGATCGTGGCGAGCGGAGTTTCAACGTCGGTAGGCGCAACCTGCAAGTCATGGGTAGCCTCGTAGGTGAGCAGCGCGGCGATCTCGCGCAGGAGCTCGCGGAACTTCTTGGGGTCGGTCTCCCGGCTGCGGAGCTTGGTCAGCTTGTGGGCGACGAGCGGATGCTCGGAGGCGAAGACATTGCTGGCGCTCATAGGGGCCTCTCGACAACGTAGTTGGCCAGGTCCTGCAGCGCCTGTCGCTCCGGACCGCCTGGCACCCGGCCGAGGTTCTCGCGGGCCGACTCCGCGTACCGCTGGGCGTCTTCGAGCGACCGTTCGATTGCGCCAGACGTGCGGATCGCGTCGATCAAACGGTCCATCTCCGGTTCTGCGGGCTGCCTCCCCGCCAGCAATTGGCCCAAGGTCGGATCATCCGGGAAAGACTCAAGGTAATAGAGCGTGGGAAGGGTGATCAGGCCCTGACGCAAATCATTCGCCACCGGCTTCCCCACCTTTTCCTGTTCGCCGACGAAATCCAGAACATCGTCGACGATCTGGAAGGCGATTCCGACATCGTAGCCGAAATCACGCATCGACTCGGTCGTGCTGGCTTCGCTGCGGCTCAATAGCGCCGAGCCTTCGGCAGCCAGCTCGAAGAGCGACGCCGTCTTGGCGTAGATCCGGGCGAGGTAATCGGCCCGCCGGTCGCCCGATTCGCTGCGGAACAGCTGGGTGATCTCACCGTTCACAATCGTCATCAGTGTTCGGGCGAAGGATTCCATGACCGCGAGCGAACCAGTCTGCGCGGCGAGCAGTGCCGCGCGAGCGAAGATGTAGTCGCCGGTCAGG
>JBFJVD010000226.1:0-4782 GCA_041624375.1 Anaerolineales bacterium | reverse complement strand
GGGCACGGTGGCAGCGCCATTCACGCAGCTGCTTGAAACCCTCACCGGGTACCTCTCACAGCTCCTGGGCGCCGGTGCCCTGCTCGTCGTCGCCTGGATCCTTGCCAGCCTGGTCCGGTTTGTGATCACCCGCGTCTTCACGACGCTCAAGCTGGACGAGCGGCTTTCCAGCCAGGCGGACATCGAAGCAGGGGATCAGGCCGCCATGAGTAATACGATCGCCAATGTGGCCTACTGGCTGGTCTTCCTGCTCTTCCTGCCGGCGATCGTCGGCGCTCTGGGCCTCGCAGGTTTGCTCGAGCCGATGCGCAACATGGTCGATGAAATCCTCGGCGTCCTGCCCGACATCATCGGCGCCGGTGTCATCCTGTTCATCGGTTGGCTCGTGGCCCGCATCGTGCGGCAGATCACAACCAACCTGCTGAGCGGTGTCGGCGTCGATCGCTGGGCCGAGAGCGCCGGCGTCTCGACCGCACTTGGAGGTCAGACGATCTCGCAGATCATCGGCACCGTGGTGTACGTGCTGGTGCTCATCCCTGTGCTGATCGCCGCGGTCAATGCCCTCGGCATCGAGGCGATCGCGAATCCCGCCTCGGCGATGCTCACCTCGCTGCTCACCGCACTGCCGGCGATCTTCGGCGCCCTGCTGCTGGTGGGCGTGGCCTACTTCGTGGCTCGAGTTGTTGGCGGGTTCGTTGCCAATGTGCTCGCCGGGATCGGCTTCAACAGCGTGCTGAGCTGGATCGGGCTCGGCGGTTCGATGGCCGAGGGTCGCCAGACCCCGTCGCAAATCGTCGGTTATCTGACCACGCTTGCGATCATGCTTTTCGCGGTCATCGAGGCGGCCAACCTGCTCGGCTTCACCATCTTGTCTGAGCTCGTGTCGCAGTTCCTGGTGGCGTCCAGCGGCGTGCTGCTCGCCCTGGTGGTCTTCGGTCTTGGCCTGTATCTGGCCGGGCTGGCGGATCGCGTGGTGCGCAGCGCAGCCGGCGCCCAGGCCAATCTGCTGGCGCCTGCGGCGCGCATCGCGGTGATCATCTTCGCCGGCGCTCTGGCACTGCGGCAGACTGGGATTGCAGAAGACATCGTCAACCTGGCCTTCGGCCTGATCGTGGGCTCGATCGCCGTAGCGGCTGCCCTGGCCTTCGGGTTAGGCGGGCGCGACATCGCCGGCGAGCAGCTTTCCCGCTGGCTCTCACGGCGGGGCGGGTCCGGCTCGTAACCATGCTTTTCCTCCCCACCGGGCGGCCTTTAGCTGCCCGGTGGGAGGATGCGTTCGGCTTGAAGCCGACCATGGGGTGCGGATCGGCTGTTCCGCACCCCGTTGCTTTACCAACTGCACCCAAACCGGCGCGTGAAATTGCCCGCTTCCCGCGCAAGACGCGATAGAGTCTTGAGTATGGGAGCATGGCAGTGACCGAGGCTGGGAGGCGATTCCTCAGGGCGGCCGACTTTTCCGGCCTCCCCGATGAAGCGCTGATCGATTGGGTTCTGAAATATGGCACCCGTGATGACCGGGCGTTTGCTGAGCTCTTTCGCCGCTATCAGGGGATGGTCTGGCAGATCTGCTTCCGCTACACAGACACCAATCCGGAGGCTGAAGATCTGGTTCAGGAGACCTTTTTCCGGGCCTACCGGGGCCTGAAGACGTTCGAGCGGCGGTCAAGCTTCAAGACCTGGCTGCACCGGATCGCGATCAATACCTGCCTGAATCACTTGCGCTCCACGCGGGCTGCTCGCGAGGCGACGCATGTGCCGCTGGAAGCGGTGGAAGAGACCCTGGATATGGACGCTCCAACCGGTGGTCTTCGTCGGGTTGAGCAGCGGGAGGAGCTGCGAGCCGCGCTCTCGCAGTTGAAAGTGGAGGACCAAGAGGTGCTGCTCATGAAGGATGTCGAAGACCTCTCCTATGAGGAAATCGCGCAGATCTTGCAGATCGGGGTCAGCGCCGCCAAAATGCGCGTCCAGCGGGCCCGTATCGCGTTGAAGGCGCAACTCGATTCCCCCGCCTTAAGCAAGGCAAACGCCTCATGAGCGATCACCTGTCGGAGCAGCGACTTCAATCGCTGGTCGAGGGGAAGCTCGCTGCCACTGATCTCGATCGGGCGATGGCGCATCTCGGGGAATGCGATCAATGCCTGGCGGACGCGGATCGGCTCTGGGCTGAAGCGGAGCGGGCGCCCGTGCTGCCGAGCGCTGGATCTCCAGCACCGCAATCTCTCGTGCGTGTGGAACGGGCACTCTTCTCTCGGATCCATCGCCTGGGCTTCCTTAGGGAAGTCGTGCGCTTGGCCACCGGCGGGTGGGCGTCTCTGGTGGCGACGCTTCTGCGGCCGCCTGCCCGAGGCCGCAGTCGAAGGGAGAACTATGATGAACGGGAATGATCCCGGCTTGCTCTTTTCGGATTTAATCACCGGCCTTCTCGAATTTCTTCCCCGTCTTGTTCTAGGAGTCGCGATCCTTGTTGTCGGATGGGTTGCGGTGCGGGTCGTGGCGGCGGTGGTGCGCCGGATTCTGGTCCGAGTCGGTCTCGACCGGATCGCCCGCCGAGCTGGGCTGCAGGCAACTCTTGAACAGGCTCAGATCCGCCGGGAACCGTCGGACCTCATCGCGCTGCTTGTCTTCTGGATTGGCCTGTTGAGCATCTTGTTGCTGGCGTTGGAAACGCTGGGCCTCGGTCTGGCGCTGGCGCCCCTGCGGGACCTGCTGGCCTTCCTGCCAAGGGTGTTTGCTGGGGTGCTTGTGCTCCTCGCCGGCGTCGCGCTGGCTCAGGTGCTGGAGCGCGCGGTGGAGGCCGGCAGCGCTGGTCTTGGCATCGAATACTCCCGACAGCTGGGGCGGGTGGTTCGCTGGCTGATCCTGGTCGTAACCGTGATCGTGGCCGTACAGCAACTTGGCATCGATCTCAGCGTGCTCACCCAGACGATCGTCAACCTGATGACGATTCTGATCGCCGGACTGGCACTCACTTTTGCGCTCGGCGGCCGGGAAGTCGCCCGCAATGCGCTGGCCGGGTACTACGCCCGAGAGCTGTTTTCGCCGGGGGATCAACTCCTGCTCGATGGCCAGGAAGGGACGCTCGAAGCCATTGGACCGCTGAACGCCGAGGTCAGCCTGGGGGAGGATCTGCTCATGATCCCCAATCGAGAACTTATCGAGTCGCGGGTCGTCCTGAGAAAAGCTGCGGGCGAGTAGGGGAACTCTGGATCGGAGACTGGATTTCTCGCCGTCTGCGCTGGCGGGCAGTCTGCTTCGAAGGGGGATCTTCGTATCACTGAGCCAGCGTCACAGATCGGTAGCGCAGGTCTGCACCGGCCTCTCCGTCCCGTGAACATCGACACGAGCGTGTCCTCCGCCTGATCATCTTCGGATGGGAAGGTCGTCACCTTGAGAACCTGACGATCGTCTGATCCGCGTTGGGCGCTGGACCGTACCCTAAAGAAAGCGAGTCGTCGAGTCCCAGGGAGGACATGATGCACGATCGTTCACACGCCAAGCTCTTCATCGCCCTCTTCTTTATTCTTGCTCTTGTGCTGGCCGCCTGTGGGGGCGGAGCACCCGTCGAGCCAACCCCCACCGAAGCCGAGGCGGAGCACATGGACGAGCATATGGAGGATGAACATATGGACGATGAGCACATGGAAGACGAGCACATGGAAGACGACCATGGCATGGAGCATATGCATGCGGAGCTGCCGGCCGAGTACGAGGGGCTGACCAATCCACTTGCAGGCGATGAGGCCGCAGTCGCGGCGGGCGCGGAGCTCTTTTCGATCAACTGCGCAACCTGCCATGGCGATGAAGGTTTGGGAGACGGGCCAGCCGCAGCTGGTCTGGATCCGAAGCCCGCCAGCCTGGCCGACGTCGAGATGATGTCCACCATGGAAGATAGCTATCTCTTCTGGCGCATCACCGAGGGCGGCGCGATGGAGCCGTTCAACTCTGCCATGCCCGCCTGGGGCGAGGCGTTCAGCGACGACGAGATCTGGCAGCTGGTCTCCTTCGTGCGCACCCTCGGCCAGTGATGAGGAGCCTAGCGGTCGATCTCGAGCTCGCTTGAAGCGATCGGGTCGGCGCTGGTCGTCAAACGTAATATCACTTGATATCGACCTGGGGCCAATTGGAGGCCCCAGGTCTGATTGATTCGGGTTCCTGAGCCACGGAAGAGAAGCGCGGTGCCCGCAGGCCGGAAGGGGGTGAGCCAGCGCTGGCCGCTCCCCTCCACCATCAATTCCATCGGAAGCCGGGTCGCCCAGTAGTCGTAGAGAAACGTCTCGGCAGCGGGCGGGATGGCAAGCGCCCGCACCTGTAGGCTCTCGCCGGATGCGACCACCGCCAGCGACCACGGCCCCCTGTAATTTGAGGCGGGGTTCGACGTCGGCACGATCGTCACCTGATATTCGCGGTCGCCCTCTATCAACGCCCCAATCAAGCCCTCTTGCTGCAGAACGGCAAGCTCCTGCCGTACGGCAGTGGCGAGGGGACCATGATGGACGATCAGGTCCACACCCATGGCTTGCAGTGCACGGAGCGAAGACCTGCTGGGAAACGACTCCGTCAGGTGCCGCAGCTGGCTGTTGGTGGCGGGGAAGAAGCCCGAGTAGCCGTTGACGCTCCTGGTTCCTATACCGAGCGATTGAAGCATCCAGGTAGCTGTGTCCTCGAAGGCTGAGGCGCTGCGGCTTTCGGCCCAAGGCAGGTGCGCGACGACCTGAGCCCCGACGCTCCGGGCGGTGCGCGACCAGGTTGGATCGAGCTCGGGCACCTTGAGCAGGGTTTCCG
>JBFJVD010000225.1:0-4818 GCA_041624375.1 Anaerolineales bacterium | reverse complement strand
GGAAAGATCGGTCATCTCATTTGGTGAAGTGAGCAGGCGCTGGTAAATGCCGCTCCAGATCTGCTGGCCGCGGTAAGCGGGTTCCCCGTGATCGCTGACCCAATCTCGAAGCGCCTTGGTGCTGAGGTCGAAGATCGAAGGCCGGACTGTCATGCCCCGTTCCGCTCGAGTGCCGCCATCACGGCAGCCAGATCCTCGAAAACTTCATCCGGTTGAACGTCGGCCCCTTCAAGCTCCTCCCGGGTGGTCACCCCGGTGAGCAGCAGACCGGTGCGCAAGCCCGCCCGCCGCCCGCCGGCGATGTCGGTGTTCAGCCGGTCGCCAAGCATGAGGGTCGCTTCGGCCGGTGTACCCAGGCGACGCAGAGCCTGCTCGAACAACGGGGCGCGCGGCTTTCCGATCACGAGCGGTTCCACGCCGGTCGCAGCTTGGAGCGCGGCCAGGATGGCGCCGTTGCCGGGGGCCAACCCGCGCTCGCTGGGGATGGACGCATCCGGATTGGTCCCGATAAACTGTGCACCGGCCCGGATCGCAAGGGTGGCCTCGGTCAGCCGCCCCCAATCCAGGCCCCGATCCAGGCCGACCACAACGGCGAAGACACCGTCAGCCTGGTCTGCGAGTTCGAATCCCTCCTGTTCAAGCGCGGTGCGCAATCCGGTTTCGCCAATGGCATACACCCGTCTGCCCTCCGGATGCGCCTGCTTGAGGTGCGCCGCCGTAGCCAGCGCCGAGGTAAGGATCTCCTCCTCGGAAACCGATATGCTGGCGCGCATCAGCTTCTCCTGGACCATCGCCGGGGTCTTCGTGGCGTTGTTCGTGACCAGGACAAAGGGCAGCTCTCGCAACCTGAGCAGCGCAAAGAATTCGGCCAGTCCGGGCAGAAACTGGTCCCCTCGCCAGAGCACCCCGTCCATGTCGATGACGAAGGCTTGAATGCCTGAAAGGTCGTTCATGCGTCCCTCAAGGATCGGTCGAATTCGGACCTCATTCTATCGCAGTGATTCGGATTGGGTTTGAGGTGGGGGGATTCGGCCTGTCAGGCCGCGTCCGGGAGGTGGGCTTCGTCGCTCACGTCGATCAGATGTCCATTCGCATCCAGGAGGTCTGGAGGGTTTTCTCCCAGGATGGCCTCCGCGGTCACCGTCACCTTGCTGATTTCAGGCCGCGAGGGGATCTCATACATCACATCCATCAGCGCGCCCTCAATGATGGAGCGCAAGCCGCGGGCGCCCGTCTCTCGCGCCAGGGCAAGCTCAGCCGCCATATCGAGCGACTCGGGGGTGAACTCGAGCTGGACCTTGTCCATTTCGAAGAGCCGGCGGTATTGGCGGACGAGCGCGTTGCGCGGCTCGGTGAGGATCTGCCGCAGGGCGTGCTTGTCGAGGGCATGTACCGGGGCGGCCACCGGAAGCCGGCCGACCAGCTCGGGGATCATCCCGAAGCGCATCAGGTCGTCCGGGGTGACATGCCGCAGCCAGGCTGTCTCAGGATCTGTGTCGGAAGGTCCTTGATGTGGCGTGATGAAGCCCAGCCGGCCGCGGCGGCCGGCGCGTTCGGCGATGATGTCCGTCAATCCGTCGAACGTGCCACCGCAGATGAAGAGGATATCGTTGGTGTCGATCTGGATAAATTCCTGCTGCGGATGCTTGCGGCCACCCTGTGGCGGGACGTTGACGATGGCCCCCTCGATGATCTTTAGCAGCGCCTGCTGGACCCCCTCGCCGGAAAGGTCGCGGGTGATGCTCGGGTTGTCACCGGTCTTGCGTGCCGTCTTGTCGAGCTCGTCGATATAGACGATGCCGCGCTCGGCGCGCTGAATATTGAAATCGGCGGCCTGGAGCAGGCGCAGCAGGATGTTCTCTACATCTTCGCCGACGTAGCCGGCCTCCGTGAGCGCGGTGGCATCGGCGATGCAGAAGGGGACATCCAGGCTGCGCGCCAAAGTCTGCGCCAGCAGCGTCTTGCCGCATCCCGTCGGACCGATGATCAGGATATTGCTCTTCTCAAGTTCGATGTTCAGGTCGCCGCGGTTGGCGATCCGTTTGTAGTGGTTGTACACCGCCACTGAGAGGACGCGCTTGGCGAACTCCTGTCCAACAACGTACTCGTCCAGGCGGCTGTAAATTTGTTGCGGCGAAAGGGATGGGCGGCCGGTTTCGGAGAGGCCAATGGAAAGCGAGCGTGGATCTTCGCCATCCAGGATCTCGTGGCAAAGATCCACACAGTCGTTGCAGATGAAAACGCCTTCGGGCCCAGCGATCAAGCGCTGGACATCGGGCTCATTGCGGCTGCAGAAGGAGCAGATCCGAGCCTCGACTCGTTCCTGCTCTTCCGTTGACATGACGCTGCGTCAGCCTTCCACAACTGGTTCCAGCTCCTGGCTGGAACTGAGGACATGGTCTACGATCCCATATTCCATGGCCCCTTCGGCATCCATATAGAAATCGCGATCGGTATCGCGATCGATCACATCGGGATCCTGCCCGGTGTGCTTGACCAGTATGTTATTGATTTTCTCGCGCAGGCGCAAGATCTCTTTCGCCTGGATCTCAATATCGGTCGCCTGGCCCTGCGCGCCGCCAAGCGGCTGATGCAGGTGGATCGTCGCATGGGGCAGGGCGTAGCGCATGCCCTCCTCCCCGGCCACGAGCAAGATCGTCCCAAACGAGGCGGTAACGCCCACCGCGTAGGTTGCGATCGGGGCGGTCACCAGCTGCATGGTGTCGTAGATCGCCAGGCCGGCATAGACCTGGCCGCCGGGGCAGTTGATGTACATGTTGATTTGTTGCTCCGGTGATTCTTGGTCGAGGTACAGCAGCTGGGCCACGATTAAATTGGCGATCTGGTCATTGATCGGCGATCCGACGAAGACGATCCGGTTCTTCAGCAGCAGCGAGTAGATGTCGTAGGCGCGCTCGCCGCGGCCGGTGGATTCGATCACCATCGGGATCAGGGATTGTGGGTTCATATCCAGCATGGGCTTCTGCCTCACTCCTCTTCTGCTACGCCTTCTTCTTCCGGTTCCGGAGCCTCGTTGGTCTCGGCAGCCGGCGCTTCTGCTTCGATCTCCGCGGGGTCGCCCGCCGCGTCAGGAGCTTCGCCCTTGGCGATGCTCACCAGATGGTCAATGGCCTTCTGCGTGAGCAAGTCGAGCGCGATCCGGCGCCGGGTGCGGTCTGTATCCAGCGCCTTGCGGAGTTCTTCGGAGGAACCGCCCCCGAAGGCCTGCGACATTCGATCGAGTTCGGCGAGCACTTCGGCTTCTTCGATTTCAAAATCCAGCTCTTCGACCACCTGTCCAAGAACCAGCCCGCGTTTCAAGCGCTCACGAGCCTGTGGCTCAAACTCTGCGCGCAGGTCATCCTCGCGCTTGTCTTCGATTTTGAAGTAGTCCTCAAGGCTGAGGTTCTGACGGCGAAGGCGAGCGTCGAGCTCTTCGATCATGCCGTCGATCTCGCCTTCCAAGAGGACCGGCGGGTAGCTGACGTCGGCCAGCTCGACGACCGCTTCCATGACGCGATCGGCGTATTCGTGATCGGCATCATGGTCGGCCTGCTCCTGGAGGCTCTCACGCGCCTTCACCCTGAGATCAAGCAGATCGTCGAATTCCCCCACCGCCTGTGCCAGCGCGTCGCTCCACTCCGGCACCAGCCGCGATTTCACTTCAAGGCAGGTCAGCCCGAACTTCGCGGTCCGTCCGCGCAGCGACTCGTTCGCATAGTCGTCTTCAAAGGTGTACTCAAACTCGACATTCTGGCCCGCCTCCAGGCCGACCAAATATTGGACGACCCCGGGAACCGGCCAGTCGGTCTCGTCGTCGACAAGCACTGAGATGCCCGATTCCTCGAGCAGCGCCGTGTCCTCACCCTCCTCGTTGACGATGAGTTCGCCCTTTGCATCGAGGACCACGACATCGGACTTCTCTGCCGGGCGTTCGACCGGTTCGATGAGCGCCTGGCCCTGGCGAAGCTCTTCCATCGCCGCCTCCAGGGCCTCATCGCTGACCTCGGGCGGATCGTAGGAGATGCGAATCTCCCGGTAGTCGCCAAGGTCGACTTCGGGCGCCAGTGGCACCGTGTAGCGCAGGACCAGCGGCTCCCGGCTCACCACCTCGTCCAGCGTTCCGGGCGCGTAGGGTTCCACCTCCGAGTCGGAGAGAGCCGAGCGATAGACTTCCTGGCCGAGTGAATCGAGCGCCTCTTCGAAGACGAGTTCGGCGCCCAATTGGCGGACGACGACGTCGTAGGGCGCCTTGCCCGGTCGGAACCCCGGGATGCGAGTCTGCTTGCTCAGCTGGCGGGCAGCACGTCGAAGCGCGGCCTGATAGCGGTCTTCGGGGACCTCGACGGTCAATTGAATCTGTCGATCTTCCAGGGACTGCTTATCGATCTTCAGCGCCACAATTCCTTCCATAAGAAAGCGCCCATGGGCGTGATCTGCGCAGGGTATGAGCCGGCGGATGCGGGGATCAGGTGTGCGGCTCAGGTGGGGAAGGAGGGAGTCGAACCCTCACGCCTTGCGGCACGTGATCCTAAGTCACGCCTGTCTGCCAGTTCCAGCACTTCCCCCGCCCGGTGATTATAACGAGCGCCCTCGCGGCTGTAAAGGAGCGCCCCCTTTCGGCGGGTCCCCAACCCTTCCTCCGTGGGCTCACGTGGGTCAGAGCTTACCCGGACTCCCCTTCGCCCTGCAACACACCTCGCAGTTGCTCGAGATGCTTGCGCTCATGCTCAACCCCAAAGCCGACGATCTCCCGCAGCGACGTCGGTCCGAACAGGGCGTGACGGCCCTGGCGCTTCCAGCCATCCGGCTCGATCG
>JBFJVD010000224.1:0-4821 GCA_041624375.1 Anaerolineales bacterium | reverse complement strand
GGTCCGGGTGTGTCCGGCAGGTGCACGCGGATCTCGAAGTGCAGGTGGGGCGGTGAACGCGGGTCGCCAATCGCGGCGATCTCGTCGCCTCGCTCGACACACGCGCCCGGTCGCAGGAGAACGCTGGGCGGATGCAGGTGGCCATAAAAGGAAAGCAGGCGCCGGCCGTCGCGGAAAAGGTGCTCCATGATGATCACCCCTTTGTCGGCCCCCCAGCCCAATGGCTGGGCGTAGATCACCCGTCCGTGCCCGACGGCGTAGACCGGCTTGCCGAAGCTTGATCCCCCCACCCGCCAGTCTTCGCCGGCGTGATAGCCGTCAAAGCGGGATCGGAAGCGCCCGAAGTCGGTTCCGCCTGTCGCCGCTTCGCCATCCGGGGGATCCAGCGGAAAATCGAGCACATCGACAAAGCCGCAGGGCGCGCCGGCTTGGCGAATCGGATCCGCCAGCGCCATCACCCGTGGATCGCCTGCGACGACAGCGGGCGGCGCGGTGGCAGTGGGGGTGGGCGTGATCGTCGGGGTCGGCGTCTGCGTCGGGGCGCGCGTGGTTGGGGAAGCGGGCGGCGTGAGCGGACCCCCATCGAGGCGATCCGCCACCGCGCAGCCCGCCAGCAGGAGCAAGGCCAAGGCAAACAGGACGGCTCTGAGTACGAACAGAGGGTATCGCAAAAAGGCGAGCGGGCATGTGAAGAAACGATGAATGCCCCGGGTCACCTGAGACGCCGCGGCGGAGCCGTGACACAGGCAGCAAGTCGGATCGGTTCAGGGGCCTGCCGGCTCCGCGATCGCGTGGACCTCGCTCGCGTGGATCATGAGTTCGAGCAGGGTGCGCAGTTGATCAGGTTGGGGAGCGAGTCGAGGTTTGACATCTGCGCGCAGCTCGAGCGTCCCGCTGCCGGGCTCATAGCGCAGCGAAGGATGGTTGCCGATCTTCTGCAGCCTGGAGATCAGGTCGGACGCCGACAACTTCCCCCGGATCGTCTCGTCGGAAGCCTTCACTTCCCATGTCTTTCGAAGCACCCCGGTGCGAGCGATCTCCCATCCGTAGCGCCCGGACAGGCCGAAGAGATGGATCTCAAGCAAGTTGATCCGGATGGAATATTCACTGGATTGGCTGATATCTTGATCCGGAGTCAGCCTGACGCGCACGCGCCGGCCATCGAACTCGCCATCGATCCAGGCCGATTTGTGATCGCTTTCTACAGACCCATGGAGGATCGGCGCGAGCGGGACCAGGGCTCTCCAGTTGCGGGATTTGGCCCGGCGCTGCAGGATCCCTCCGGTAACGACAGCCAGCGGCAGAAAGACGATGATGCAGATGGCTCCAATGACGATATCTGGCAATCCTTGCCCCATGGGTGGCTGCCCTCATCAGGTTCAGATTTTGAAGATCTGCGAAGCATACTCTCATCGGTCTCAAATCTCGAGGCTCCCGGTCATCCGAAATTCGCTGGCCTCCTCATGGCCTGTGCCTGCAGCAGGTGAGAGCCCGGCTGGTTGGCTTCTACCTCCGCGTACCGAAGATGCAGAAGATGCTGTCTTCGGGCGTGGCCGCTTCCTCGGTGAATCCGGATGTCGCATGTACGTCCTGAAAGCCGGCCTGCTCCAGCATCTTTGATATTTCGTCGAGTGTATAGCCGCGGGTTGCCGGTGATCGCGCGTGCATTTCCGTCTCCACCACCTGGCCATCTCTCATTAGCTCATAGCGATCTTCTGTGTGCTCCAGGCAGGTGGCGGGGTCGTACCTCGATTTCAGCCAGCGCCGAACGAGCAAACCGTCGTCCGCCCGTTCTTTCTCAGCGATGAGCACCCACTCCCCGCCGGTGTCGTCCGATATATCCATGATTGACATGACCAGCGTTCCACCCTTTTCCAGGTGCTGGTGGCAGCGCTCGAGCGCGGCTTCGGCCTCGGCGGGGTCGATCACCAGTTGGAACGAACTGGAAGGGATGAAGATGGTCCGATACGTGCGCGGGAGGTCCAGCGATTCGACCGCCTGCTGGTAGAGGGTCGGCTGGAGGCCCATCTCTTCGGCCTTCCTGGAACAAATCTCCAGCATCTCTGGCGAGACATCGACGCCCTCTACGTCCAGGCCCTGAGAAAGGTAGTCCAGCAGGAGCCGCCCGGTTCCGCAGCCCACGTCGAGGGCCGGCTCGCCGCCGGCAGCGATGATCTTGCGGTAGAAGGGACGGTCGGGCCAGCCGGTAGTGTCGCCGCGCAACAGGTCCCAGCTGGCGGCGATCAGCCCACGGTATTCATAATCGGGTTCACGCATCAGCTGTGGTTCCTCTCCGGCTCCGGCTGCGTATGCCGCCCCCTGGCTGTTCATGCACGCTCGCTAGGCGATGTCTTCGGCGCGCCTTTGGATTGCTGACGCTCACTCAATCCGACCCTGTCAGAAAGGCCAGCACCTCTTGCACGAAGAGATCCGGCGCAGTGTCCATGGCAAAATGGCCCTGGCCCGGCAGGACGGCAATCCGGCTGTTGGGCAGAGCTGCGGCCACGGCCTGTGTGGCTTCCTTGAGGAAGGCCGGGCTGTCCCCGCCGAGGAGAAGCAGCGTCGGGGTCTGCAGGTTCCTAAATCGCTGCGCGTCAAACAGATAGTCTTCTTCGACACGCGACTCCCGAACCACCGTATGGGCAGATGCCACCCGTGCCGGCCATGAAGGGGAAGTCTTCAGCTGCTCGACCTCTTGTGACGACATCATGACCAGCTCGCGATAGAAAGTCGTCAGAACACCGTCGAAATCTCCTGCATCCACCAGCTCCTGAAGGCGGTCGATCACGCCTTCCGGTGCGGGCGGCGCGCTGGGAACTTTCATGGCAGGTTCATACAAGATCAGCCTGCGAAGATTCGGAGACAGCAGGGCAGCCTCCAGGGAGCAGAGTGCACCAAATGAGTGCCCCAACAGATGCGCGGGCTCCCCGATTGCATCGATAAGGGTCTTGATATCTTCGTATTCGCGCTCGACAGCGTACGGGGCGCGATCGCCGCTGGCGCCGCGCCCACAGCGATCCATCGCCAGCACGGTGAAGCGCGTCTCCAGCGAAGGCAGCACTGAGGCCCAACGGCTCGAATCACGCCCCGTACCATGGACGAGGACAAGCGGCGCCCCAGAGCCGCTGCGTGTGAAGGCGATCCGTGTCCCATCCGGCGAAGTGACGTACTCCACCATAGCATCTCCCTCTTATCCAATCGGCATCCAGCCCACGGGAATGACCCGAAGGCTCACGACTCGATCGCAGCCATCGGCATTGAGCTTCGCAAAGGGCACACCGGAGCCAGCTGCTGCGCTACACGGCGGCTTCTTGGGAGGGTAGCTGCTCCTGTGGCGCCGTGCTCGGCTGCCGCAGCGCGCCCAGCCACACGCCCACCAGTACGACGCTCCCACCAGCCACGAAGCGCAGGGTGACGGGCTCGCGGGCAAGCCACGCGGCGAGGATCACGGTCGCGATGGGGAAAAGCAGAAACGCATAGGAGGTCGCTGTTGCGGTCCACCTCGAAAGGACGATCAGGTAGATGTAGAAGAGACCAACCGAGCCGATGAGAACCAGGTAGAGAAAGGCCGCCCAGGTCGTCGTCGTGGGCGGAAGAAGCCATGTCTCACCGGCAAACAGGGAAAACGCCAGCAGCATGACGGCGCCAATCGCCGTGGCGATGGCGTTGGTGGCCAGCGGATGCGACTTCGGAAAGAGCTTGTAGAGAACGGATCCTTCGGCGATGCACACCGCCCCGGCGAGCAGGGCCAGCAGGGAGAGCAGCGGCATGGAGCTGCCCAGCTCTTGGCCGACGGCCAGGCTAATGCCGGCCAGCGCGGTGACCGCACCGATCAGCCCGCGCCACTGGAAATCCTCAAGGCGGTGAACCACGGCGAAGAATAAGGTGAGCAATGGGCCGAGCGACAGGATGATCATGGCGATTCCGGCCCGGATGGCCACCAGCCCCCAATAAAGGAAGGCATAGCTGGCTCCGACCGAGAGGGCGCCGTAGAGCAGCACCCCGAGTAGGGCCCTGCCGGTGGGAAGCGGCACGCGGCGCAGCAGGAGGATCACCCAGAAGACCAGCGAAGCGGCGAAGAAGCGGGTGGCCGCGCCCCAAAAAGGAGGCAGCTCGAGGTTGCTGAACCGGACGGCGACCGCATTGCTGCCGCCAATGACCACGAGCAGGAGAAAGGTGATCAGCGTCAGGCTGTCGGGGCGTGACCCACTGGCGGCATCCGGCGGATCCATGGTCTGGGACATGAGGGCACCTCTGATCAGTTTTGACCCTCAAGGAATGGCGGAACGAATCCTGAATGAGGGGGCAGAGCGGCACCTTGGGGACGCATCTGCCATTCTCGCGCAAGATCGATCTACGGTCTATCCCCAAACGCACGGCGGACGGCGTCCCTTGATCACTGCCTTGCAGACCTTTAAGATCTGGCGTCTTCGACCCTCACGAGGGCATGCACGCGTTCGCCGCGCCTCACCTGGGTTTCCAGAACGAACCCATCAGGCCGAAGGACTGCAGGAACGGGCCCAGGGCGCCGGTTGCGCGTGGATGAGTGTAGTCGAGCTTCGGGCGATCCCTGCCTATGAACGTGACCCATGCGTGGGCCTGTTCGATGGAGAGCAGCTGGCCTTCTAGGCCCGGATGCTTGGCTTCCTACCTGGCGGCGTGCTCTTCCGACCGGAAGAGGTTCATGTGCTCTCAGGCAAACGGCAGATCCTCGAGCCAGCGGCCAACCGGCACGCCCAGATGGGCGACCAGCTCCTCCGGTTCCTGGTGAAGGATTTCGCCGTCCTTCAAATGAAGCCGGATCGGATCGCCGCAATCGCG
>JBFJVD010000223.1:0-4824 GCA_041624375.1 Anaerolineales bacterium | reverse complement strand
TTCGTCGGCAATCTGATCCCCAGGAAAGGGCTGCATACGGTGCTGGAGGCCTTGATACGTATTGACCCCAACAGCTGGCAGCTCACCGTTATCGGCAGCCTGGAAACGGACCCAGCTTACGCTCGATCCGTGGTCAGGATGCTCAAGGAGCTCGGTATCGCCGATCGGGTCACGTTGCTGGGTGCGCAGCCGCCGGAGCACGTGGCCGCCTGGCTCTCCCGCAGTGATGTGTTTGTGATGCCCTCCTGGTATGAGGGGTTCGGGATCGCCTATCTCGAGGCGATGGGCCATGGGGTACCCCCGATCGGAACGGCATGCGGCGGCGCCTCCGATTTAATCGAGGACGGTGTCGACGGCTACCTGGTCGCTCCCGGAAGTCCTGAGATCCTCGCGGAGCGCCTGCTGGAACTGAGCCAGGACCGGGATCGGCTGCAGGAGATGAGTCTGCGCGCCCGGGCCCGCTACGAGGCGCAGCCCACCTGGGAAGACAGTGCCCGCCGGGTCAGCTACTTCATCGAAGAAATTGTGAACCAGAGAAGCCACAACGGCCCGATAATCCAAGGAGGATTGAAATGAGCCAATCGACTCTGCGTACAGTGATCCTGGTGACCGGCGCGATCACTGCCCTGATCCACCTGGTGTTGCTTAACCTGGGTGGAAAGCTGTTCCCTTTGTTTATCCTCAATGGCCTCGGCTACCTGGCACTGCTCGGCGCGTTCTACTTCAACCCATCCATCGTGGCCACCCGGCGAGGACTGCTGCACTGGGTATTTATGGGTTTTACGGCGGTAACAATCCTCGGGTGGTTCCTGCTTGGCGACCTGAGCGATCCACTGGGAATCATCACCAAGATCGACGAGGTGGTGCTTATCGTCGCGCTCTGGCTTCATATGGGCCAGGAGCGGCAGTCCGCCGCAGCCGCCTGATCGAAATCAGCTTTGGGTATGGCGGACGGAGCCGGCGGAGCGGAGCCGCCTGAACCCATGCCCGTGCAGAGCCAGGGCTTCGCGCGCTACCTGCTCGCAAAGCGCTCCGTCGAAGATCGCGCGCTCAATCGAGTCGTTTGGGAAGCCCTCCTGGGGGCGCTGCCCGAAAGGCGGGAGCGCCCCCTGCATGTGCTCGAAGTCGGCGCCGGTGCCGGCGTGATGATCGACCGGCTCCTGCGCTGGGGATTGGCCGAGCAGGTGGAGTACGTCGCCGTGGAGCTTGACCCGCCGCTCCTGGACGTCGCACGGCGCCAGCTGCCAACATGGGCCGCGCAATGCCACCTGAGCCTGCGCGAGACGCCGGAGGGGATCCTGCACGCATCCGGGGACTCCCTGAAGTGGAACATCAGCCTGCGGGCCGGCGATATCTTCGAGCAGGCCGCGCCGCAAGCGAGCTTCGATGTGCTGATCGGCAGCGCCCTGCTCGACCTACTGGACCTCGGGACCTCCCTGCCGGCCCTGCTGGGCCACCTGGTTCCTGGCGGTCTGTGCTACTTCCCGATCACCTTCGACGGCGTCACCATCTTCCAGCCCGGCCATGCATCGGATGAAGAGATCCTGCGCCTCTACCATCAAACGATGGACCAGCGCCGCATCCAGGGCGCGCCATCTGGCAACAGCCGGACCGGCCGCCTCCTTTTCGACGCGCTTCGAGGCCTGGGCGCCGACGTGCTGGCTGCCGGAGCTTCCGATTGGATTGTGCATCCCCAGCAAGGCGAGTATCCACACGACGAAGCCTATTTTATGGGCTTTATTCTGGAGACCATTCACCACGCACTGGTCGACCATCCGGAGCTTAAACCAGAGCAACTGGAATCCTGGCTGCAGGTCCGGCGCGCCCAGCTTGAACGTCATGAGCTCGTGTATATCGCCCACCAGATCGACCTGCTGGGGCGCGTCTCGAGCTGAGGCTAGGACGAACCCTGTTCTTCGCCTGGATCCGGAGAAGTCGCTGGAACACCCCAGGACCTGCGGCTTGAGAGCTTCACCGCGAGCAGTAGCCCGCTGCCGCCGATCAGAAGGTCTCGCCCGCGGATCAGCAGCGCAATGCTCGCGCCCTCGACGGGAGAGAAGCCGAACGCCTGATAGGCGAGCACCTGGCTCATCTCGACGGCGCCCAAGCCGCCGGGGAATGGGAGCAGCAGGGCCAGCCGCGCAGCGGTGAGCATGGCGACCGCGCCACGCCAGTCAAGATCCAATCCCAGCAGGCGAGCCATCAACCAGTACTCTCCGAGGAGTGCCACCCAGATCACAAGCGAGAGCAGGAGAGCGAGCGCAAGCGAGGTCGGCTGCCGGCAGTAGTAACCCACCTGCTCCTCGGCCTCGAGCAGCACTCGTCTCAAGCGCTGGATGCTCGGCCGCTCCAGGGCTTGGCGCGGGAGTGTCTGCAGGATCCAGGTCATGGGTCGGCGCCCGCGCCACGCGGCGAGCAAATAGACCACCGGCAGAAGGAGCAAGCCCGCAGAGACGATGACCGCCCATGTTTGCTGTGCCGGCCCGAGGATGCGCAGACGTAGGAGCATGATCACGCCGAACGCCAGGAAGCTGAAGTTGGCCAGCAATTCGAAGGCTTTGTCCAGGACGACCGAGGCGGCCGCGTCCGAAACCGAAACGCCGCGCTGCCCAAGCAGATAAACCTGAAGAGGCTCTCCCCCAAAGTGTGGACCGGGCGTGAAGTAACTCACGGCGAAACCGGCCAGCCGATATGCAATGACCTCCACGAGACCCAGGGAGACACGCAGCGAGCGCAGCATCGCCCACCAGCGGCTGCTCAGCAGAACCACGATGCAGGCATTCACCAACAGGAGAAGCGCAAGTTGGGCTAGCGTCAGCCTGCCGAGCGTAGCGAGCAACTCATCCAGCTGAATCCGGCCCAGCGCCCACCCGATCAAAAGGAACGCCAACAGCCAGAACAGATTCCGCCAGCGCAAAAGTCGCTTCACGGGCGAGACCAGTTGCAGGCCAGGCAGCTCATTCGGATGAACCCGATTGTGCTTGCACGGCTCGCCGCATCTGTGGCTGAGCGGGCGGCGGTCCCTCCGCGGAAACTCCCTTGTCGCCTCCAACGAAAGATTAACACTGCTTTCCTACCCTAAAGCCTGTAAATCACGGCGGCTCGGACGCCGGGCAAGTTGAGAAGACCAACACAAAGGAGGAGCCATGGACCGACGCACGATTGCCCTATCACGACTTTCGCAACTGATCTGGCTGATCTTCGGGATCATCGAAGGCCTGATCGGACTGCGGTTCATCCTCAAGCTGGTCGCAGCGAACCCAGGCAATTCGTTCGCCAGCTTGATCTTCGACACGACAGATGCCCTTCTGCAGCCCTTCCTCGGACTCACACGCGTCCCATCGATCGGGAATTTCGAACTGGATTTCCCTGCGCTGATCGGGATGGTGGTCTATCTGCTCCTGGCCTGGGTGATCCTGCGATTCCTCTGGATCCTCTTCGGCACTCCCCCGCGCGAGCTTCAATCCAGCGGATCCTGAGATGCAGGCAGTCGGCGCCGGTCGAAGCGCCGGCTGTCTCACATCCTCGGTCCGCAATCTGCGTCTGGCTTCTGCTCACGGAGGCGACCCCCTCGGCCGGCCGAAGATGGCGCGCTCCGGTTCCCAGAGCGAGAACGCGCCGGTGCCAAGGATCAGCAGGCTGATCGCGCCGCCAAGAGCCGCGCCGTGCAACGGATCGTAACCCAGCCCGACGATCGTAAAGCCCAACACGACGATCAGCGCAAACGAGGCGAACCGGCCGGCGACGCCCAGCAAAAGCAGGACGAGCGCAGCCAACTCCACCGCCGCAAACGCCCCGGCTGTCAGCGACGGCCACCGGTAACCCTGCGATTGAAAAGCGGCAACCCAGGCGTCGGTGTCCAGCAGCGCCCGCCCCAACAGGGCGACAAGCGTCAGGACGGTGCCCAGCCGCAGAAGAACCGGGAAGATCCGAATCATGAAGTTGAGCACAACCGATCGGGCGCGCTGGTATTGCGGCGAGGCCGGATCAAGCGCGCCGCTGACGACGAGCCAATCCCGTACGAACCCGGCGAGGAAGGGCGCGCCAAAAAGGATGCCGGCAAGCGTCGTCGCCGGCGGCTTGACGATCGGCCAGAGCATCGCGCTCATGAATCCCATCGTCAGACCGGCAACGGCCCTGCGTCTTCCGCTGGGCGGCAGGGGTTGGATCGTCGAGCCGCGGCGTTCGAGAAGCCAGAGCCCAGCAACGAACGCATAGCGGGCCAACCCGAGGATCAGAAACCACCAGGGCAGTGAGCCGTAGTGAATGGCCAGTAGGGTTGCAGCCAGGAGCCCAAGCGCATCGAGCTCAAGGTCCAGACGTTCACCGAGCAGCGTGACGTGGTTTTGGAGCCGGGCCAGATAGCCATCGAAATAGTCGGTGAGGTCGCCGACGGTGTAGAGGATCGCAGGCGCCCAGGCAATCAACCCTAGCGGACGGGGGAGCGTAAGAAATCCAGCGAGCAGGGCAATGCACAGCCCACGTAGAAGGGAGAGTCCGGTGCCTGCGCCAAGTGTGGGCAGGATTCCGGTTTCGCCGTGGCGACGATTGAGCGGCAGATTGCGCCAGAGAAGCCAGAGCAGGTAGGCGAGGGTGACGCCCGAGGCGAATCCCCAGCGGATCGCTTCCGGCAGCCCAACAACCCCTTCCAGCAACAGCAGGCCGCCGGCCACGGTCGTGGCTGCGGCCAGGCTGAGCTGAACCCAGCGCCGGCGCAGCACAGCAAGACCCGACGACCCGTTGGCTGTCTCCACACCCCTCCTTCAGCCGATGGGTCGGGGCCGGCAAGACCCATCCGACCGCCTGGCTAGGGTGGGCAGGCCG
>JBFJVD010000222.1:0-4838 GCA_041624375.1 Anaerolineales bacterium | reverse complement strand
AGTTGGGATGCTGAGACAATGGAAGCGACCCTGGTGTGGTGGGGTCTTCGGTCCAGCGATCACATCTTCTATCCAGTCAACACAACCTTCCTGTACAATCCCGACACCGACACCCTCACCGATGGCCTGGTCGAGTACCATAGGGTGAGACCGGACGGCGGCTAGACGTTGGTGACCGGTGGGGCCAGCCCACCTTCTTGGTGCCCAGTATCAAACATGATCCCCAAGCATGATCCCGCAGACTCCGACCCCCTGTATGAATTCTGCCGATCGCTGCCCGGCGTGACAGTGGACATGAAGTGGGGAAACGATCTGGTCTTCTCCGTCGGCGACAAGATGTTCGCCGCCTTCGAATACCCGGACGGGGAACCCTTCAGCTTCCAGGCGGACCCGCACGTATTTGCCGATCTGACGCAAAGGGATAGGATCCGTCCAGCCCCTTATCTCGCCAAGCATGGCTGGGTGAGCGTCTCTCGGAGGGACGCCCTGCCGCTGGATCACACCTTGGACCTCCTGCGCGAGGCGCATGCGATCGTCGCCTCCAAGCTATCGAAAAAAATGCGTGCCAGCCTTGGCATCGAGTAAGTAAGAGATCGTTGGGTTCCGAGTCCACGGCCATCTTGAACCGGCATGGCCCCGACGCCGCGGAGGTCTGCTTACTCGCGTCAATCACAATTTCTGCCTCGCTTTGGAGGCTTGGTGTAAGACCGGATTGCCATGCACAACCCGCATTTCCCGGCGCTGCCCTCGGAAGGATAGCTGCCCCCTACTGCAAGAAAGGTTTGAAAACATGACCGCAGACACCGGCTTCGCAAGTATTGGGGAGGCGCGCCTCTATTACGAGCTCGCCGGCGAAGGCCAACCGCTCATCTTGATCCACGCCGGCGTCGCCGACAGCCGGCAATGGGATCGGGAATTCGTCCATTTCGCTCGCGACTTCCGGGTGCTCCGCTACGACCTGCGAGGCTATGGAAAGAGCGAGCCCGTCGAGGGTGCGTTCAGCCATCTGGGAGATCTGGCGGCGCTGCTTGAACAGCTCGGGTTCGATCAGCCGCTGGTGCTGCTCGGCTGCTCGATGGGCGGGGGCCTGGCGATGGACTTCGCGCTGGAGAACCCCTCCAGGGTTAAGGCCCTGGTGATGGTTGCATCAGGGCCCTCGGGCCTCGAGCTGGACGTTCCACGCCATCCAAGAATGGCCGACGCGGTGAAAGCCTACAACGCCGGGGATATGGATCTGCTGGCCGAGATCGAAGCCCAGATCTGGTTTGACGGAATGGGGAGAACGCCCGAACAGGTCAATCCTGAGATGCGGGCGCTGGCGGTGGAGATGAACCGCCTGGCACTCCAGCATGAGAGCAAGAAGCTGGGGGATCAGCATCCAGACACCGAAACACCGGCCGTCGAGCGACTGGATCAGCTCAGGGTACCCCTGCTTGTTATCGTCGGGGAGCATGATATCCCCTACGCGCATGCCGCTGCAGATCACGTGGTGGAGCGTATCCCGTCGGCCCGCAAGACCGTCCTCGCGGACGCCGCACACCTGCCCAACATGGACCACCCCGAGGTGTTTCAGCGCGCCGTCCGCGCCTTCCTGGACGAGGTCGTCGGCTAGCTCGCGCGAGGCGACCTTGTGGTTGTTGGCGGCGCTTGATCTGGAGAGGTTGGACGGGACCGCCAGCGGCATGCTCGGGGCCATCCATGCGCCGGACTGGGCCGCAAAGGACGGCAATCCCCATACACCAGGTGGAGGGAGATCCTCAGCCATGTCAAATTCTCAAACCGAGCAGCCGGTCCTCGAGCTGCGTGTCGCCCTGACGACCGACAACTTCGAGCGCCTGGCGAGCTTCTACCGCCAGGGCCTCGGGCTCGAACCTTCCCAGGTCTGGCCCGAGGACCAGGGGCGAGCGCTGGTGCTCGACCTGGGGCGAGCGATGCTTGAGGTGTTCGATAAGCGGCAGGCCGAGACCGTCGACCAGATCGAGGTCGGCCGTCGCGTGAGCGGCCCCATCCGTTTCGCGCTGCAGGTGCCCGACCTGGAGGCCGCCATGGAGCGTCTGCTTGCCCACGGCGCAACGCTCGTTCATCCTCCCGTGGTCACACCGTGGGGCGACCGCAACGTGCGGCTTCAAGACCCGGACGGCATGCAGATCACGCTGTTTCAGCCAGCAGACTCGAACTGAGGTGAGTCGGGAGAACATCCATATGCGGGTCAGCTCGACGCCGTGCACCTATGCACAATAGCAAGCGGCGCCTGCCGGGGTGGAGAGAACCCTTCGGCAAGATGCAGGATTAGGAGCGGCATCCCCTGGGTGGAGAGGATCGCCGGGCGGGAATCGACCAGGCCCTGCAATCGCCAGGACCCGTGGCTGGCGCCCACTGCTGTCACGCGACGCAGATGATGCTTCGAGCCAATTGGGAGCCCAAAGGCTATGGTACGCTGACAAGTAGCCATTGGCCTGCTGGATCAGGCCTGATCCCATCCGCCGCGAAGCCTGGTCGGGCCCTGCGATCCAGCCCTTCTCACGTCAAAACCATAACGCGCTGAATCGCCGTGGACCCACGGCTGCTTGCTGTGCGAACCCTTGAGCCCGCTGTAAGGAGCCAAAGGATAAACGACTCTGCTTCGTGCTCGCCTCGCTGAGATGGAGGAAGAAGATGAGCCTGGTCTCGCTTTATTTTGTCGTCACCACGCTGCAGCTTATCCATGGAACGGAGGAATACCTGACCGGCTTTCCAGAGCGCTCACCGGCACTCTACCAATGGTATCGGCGCTTCCTACCCTTTGTGCCGACCGGCGGAATGGGCCGCGACTTCTTTGTTCTGCTGAACTTCATCCTGGGGGCGGCCTTCCTCGCTGCGGCACCCTTTGTGGTCCAGGCGCATCCCGCCGCGCTTCTTTTCGCCCGGCTCGTCGCAGTGGGCGAGATCCTGCACGCCGTCTTTGTTCACCTGCTGGGCTGGGCGGTGTTCCGGCCGTACTTCCCCGGCGCAGTGACCTCTGTCTTCATGGTGATCGCCTCGGTCGCGCTCCTGCTCGCTCCGTAAGAAGGCCGAACCCCCGGACGCCACTCGATCTGGGGCCCGCCAGCTTAGCGCGCAGCATCCTGTGCAGGTCGGTCGGGGTTGGCGATCCGCTCGTCCTGAACCGCCCGTCGGAATGCACTTTGGTCCGTTGCGGAACGGGCAGCCCGGGACAGGAGCCACCCGGCCAATACCATCGCAACTGCCAGCCCCGCCGGCAAGACGATCCTGAAAGAAAAGGCGGTTTGGGTGGGCACCCCGAACTCGGTGAGCGTATCCCGTAGTCCATCAGGTGCCGGGTACCAACCGATCACGCCGGCGCCCCAGTTCACAAGCCCCTGCTGGGCCGGCGTGTGGATCAGGGGACCGCTCTCGGCCTCCAGATAGATCAACTGGTAGATCGTCCGGTTCTCGAGGTGCTCACCCGGTGGGCCAGCATTGACCCAAGTCAGTGTGTAGGCTGGTCCGAGTGCGCCCGGCGGCGCTTCCTGCAGGCGCGGCCCACCCCCGTACCAGAGTCCGGTTTGCAGCATGAGCCGGTTCATCAACTCCGGATCGCCAGACTCCATCAACTCGATCGGACGCGCGATGCCGGGGCCGGCGATCGTCACCGACACCGGACCCTTGGCGCCGGCGGCGTAGGCCGCCCCCAACAGTGTGGCCGCTGCCAGTCCCACGCCAGCGGCGAGCCTGATTACGGAGGCAAATGGAATACCTGGTCTCATATGCATCAACGCTTCTACTCCTGATGTCGGTCCAGACCTTCACATAGGTATACACCGGCTGCGACCTGGAGGTTCCCATCAAGCCGCGTCCCGAATGAACGGAACCTCCAATTTCCGCCTGTAAGCCAACTGCAAGTTTCCTCGAGGCAAGTCACCCCTAAGCTCTAGGAGCAGGTTTTCATGGCCGGGAGCTGGCTGCAGCAACGACCTCGCCCGCCGCATGGGTTGGTTTCAGATGGATTCATTGAAGAACAATCTGGTTCTCCAGTTCTCCATCGTTGCTTTCCTGGTCATGGTGCTCGTCGCCGTCAGCCTCGTGATCTCCCTCACGGCGTACATTCAATCCGACACCATGGACGACCTCGCCACAAGAGCCATCCGGAGCGCGACCGGTCCCCTGCTGGATGAGCTCGACCCTTCGGATCTCGACACGCCGATGGCGGGCGAGCGCTATGCGCGCTTCGATTCCTTCGTTCAATCCGCCATTGTCTCGGAGTGGACCGCACGCATCAAGCTCTGGTCACCGGAAGGTGTGGTCATTTATTCCAGCGACCCGGATCGCGTGGGCGCCAGCTTTCCCGACAATGAAAACGTCAGGGCCGCGATGGGCGGTGAGGTCGCCGTCGAGCTCGAACTGCCCGATGAGGCCGAAAATGAAGCCGAGCGAGCGCTCGGCACCTTGATGTCTGTGTACACGCCACTTGTCTTTCCCGGGCAGCGCCAGCCACGAGGCGTGCTTGAGATCTACGAGTACTTCGATCCGGTCCAGGCCCGTCTCGACAGCCTCTACCAGAAGGTCTACCTCACCACTGGCCTTGGCTTTGCCGTTCTGTTCCTGTCGCTGTTGGGAATTGTCTGGAAAGGTTGGAGGACCATCCGGCGGCAGAACCTTCGCATCTATCGCGAGACGTATTTCGACGCCGCCACCGGCCTGCCGAACAAACGCTTCTTCCTGGAGCAGACGGATGCATTGCTCCAGCAAACAGGGGAACGGCTCGAGCCTTTTGGCATGCTCTATCTAGATCTGAAAGGCTTCAATCGGGTCATCGGAGGCCTGGGTCACTCGGCGGGGGATGAGCTGCTGGGCGAGGT
>JBFJVD010000221.1:0-4973 GCA_041624375.1 Anaerolineales bacterium | reverse complement strand
TCCATGAGCGGGGAGGTGATCCTGCCACTGCTCATCGAGGCGGGATACAGCGTAGACATCGACACCGAGCAGGATTGGGGGCGCGCTGAATGGACGCTGGCCGAAGGAAAGCTCGCCGTGGTTGAGCCCGTCCGCTCGCGCCGGCCCCTCCCGAAGCAGGTTGAGCTGCTTGTGCTCGACTTCGACGGCGTACTCACCGACAATCGGGTGTGGGTCGACTCCCAGGGCCGTGAATCCGTCGCCGCCCACCGCGGTGACGGGTGGGGGCTGGCGCGGCTGCGAGAGCAAGGGGTTGAGGTGCTCATCCTGTCGAGCGAGACCGACCCCGTGGTGGGAGCTCGAGGCGTCAAACTGGGCCTCCCGGTCATCCAGGGGGTGGGGGATAAAGCCGCCGCCCTGGAATCGATCCTTACCGAACGTGGTCTCGATGGTGCGAATGTTGTCTATGTGGGCAATGATGCAAACGATATTGCCTGCTTTGAGCTTGTCGGCTGCGCCCTGGTTGTCGCCGACGCGCATCCCGATGCGCTTCGCGCCGCAGACCAGGTCTTGATGCGCCCCGGCGGTCAGGGGGCGGTGCGTGAGGTCTGCGATCGGCTGCTGCAGCAGATGAGGCCGCGGCCTTGATCGGCTGGGAAAGCGTACGGACGTGATGAGGGCAAACGGATCGCTGCGTGCGCTGATTCGCCCGGTGAAGCGCGGGCTGCGGCGACGGTTCGTCCGTCGCGTGCACCGGTTGAGGCACGGACGCTGGGGAGCCGGTGGTCTGCCGTTCGTTTTTGGGAATGCCATGCCCAAGAGCGGATCCCAAATGTTGGCGCAGCTGCTGCGCGGGCTGCAGCGAATATCGCTGCTAGTGCTGGTCGAGGACCACCCCGTACGGATGATCACCGCCGAAGGTCGCCATCGTGGCTTGGACGAGATCCTGTCAGATCTAGATCGCTTGCAGCCGGGCGATATCGGCTGGGGCTACCTGCACGCGCGCGCGGAGTTTATCGAGCGCCTCACCCGACCGGAGGTGTCGACCTTCTTTCTCTATCGCGATCCGCGCGATCTACTGCTTTCTCGCATCTTCTATGCCACCCAGATGCACGAGGGCCACGGTCTGCGAGCGCATTTCCTTGCTCTTCCCGATCTGGAAGCGCGGATTCTGGCGACCATCCAGGGCATCCCCGGTGAGCTGCCCGGGATCGCCGATGATTACGCGCGCTATCTGGACTGGATTGACACATCGGGGGTGTTTGTCGTTCGGTTTGAGGACTTCATCGAACACCGCCAGGAGACTCTAACGCGGCTGCTGGACGACCTGGAGCTGAAGGGGGTACGGTTCCTCGTCGAACGTGAGCAAGCCATCGACCTCCTGAACCGCTCGATGGATCCAGCCCGCTCCCCCACCTATCGGGCCGGCAAGACCGGCGGGTGGCGTGAACACTTCACGCCCGCCAGCATCGCGTGTTTCAAAGAGTCAGCCGGTGAACTCCTGATCCGACTTGGCTACGAGCAGACGATGGATTGGTGAGAGACAGCTTGAAGGTGCGTAGGATGCGTATCGCCAGCCCGATCCGCTCCGATCTGCAATTCTGGCACTTGAGAGGAAATGTCCATGAAGCGTGAGATCGTTCTGGGAGAACGCCGTCTCGGAGACGGACACCCGGTCTATATCGTCGCCGAGATCGGCATCAACCACAATGGCGAGCTGGAAATTGCCCGTCAATTGATCGATGCGGCGATCCATGCCGGGGTCGATGCCGTGAAGTTCCAGAAACGCACCCCGGAGCTGTGCGTACCCCCGGACCAACAGGAGAGGATGCGGGATACCCCGTGGGGATACATCACCTATCTGGAGTATCGCCATCGGGTGGAGTTCGGCCAGGAAGACTATCAAGCGATTGATGCGTACTGCCGGACGAAAGGCCTCGATTGGTTCGTTTCTGTCTGGGATGAACCTTCTGTCGATTTCATGGAGGCTTTTGATCCGATTTGCTACAAGATTCCCTCGGCGGGATTGACGGATCACGGATTGCTGCGCAAGGTCCGGTCGACGGGACGGCCGATCATTCTCTCGACCGGGATGTCCACCATGGAGCAGATCGCAGAAGCCGTTGCCGTGCTTGGTCGAGAGGAGCTGCTCATCACCCACGCCACGAGCACGTACCCCTGCGAACCGGAAGAGCTCAATCTCCAGATGATCCAGACCCTGCGGGATGCGTACCCGGATTGTCCCATCGGCTACTCGGGGCACGAGGTCGGCCTCGTTCCGTCGGCGGTCGCCGCTTCGTTAGGCGCCTGTCTGATCGAGCGGCACATCACGCTCGACCGCGCCATGTGGGGCAGCGATCAGGCAGCTTCGGTTGAACCTGGCGGGTTTGAACGGCTGGTGAAATACATCCGAGTCACGGAGAAGTCGCTGGGCGATGGGGTGAAGCAGGTCTACGAGAGCGAACGCCCCTCCTTGGAGAAACTGCGCCGGGTCCACACCTGAACCACGGCCTGCCATGATGCGCAACCTCTATCACCGGGCCCGGGATAGCTGGGCCAACCGATCCCTGCATGCCAGGGTTGAACGCGTCGAACGCTTTCTCAGCGGAATTCCACCAGCCCCAGAATATGACACGCCGGTGACGGTCTTCAACGCTTCGACCCGCCTCTACCGGTTGAGCCTGAATGGCGCCTTCAGCCTCCTGGCTGCCTGGGCACTTCGGGCCCGCGGGGTGCCGGTGCGCCACCTGGTCTGTCATGCTGGCCTGGCGCAGTGCGTTCTTGGGACCCATCGGGCGAACTACCTTCTGCCGCCGCCCTGCGATCGCTGCATTCATCTGAGTGGCGGACTGTTCCCACCAAATCTCTCGGATGCCCTGCGGCTCGACCACCCTATCTACCGTCAGGCAGCCCACCAGCTGCGGGCAGCTTCGCTTGGGGAGATGGAAGCTTTCACATGGGCCGATCTTCCACTTGGGAGGCTCTGCCTGCCCTCCCTGCGCTGGGCCTTGCGCGCGCACAACCTCCCGGATGATCCCGACACACGCGCGCTCTTCCGCCGCTACCTTGCCTCGGCAGCGAGCCTGACCGCCGCCATCGAGACCGAGCTGGAGCAGAATCGGCCCAGATGCCTGGTCGTCTTCAATGGCGTGATGTATCCGGAAGCAGTGGCCCGAGCCGTCGCCGAGCGGCAAGGGATTCCCGTCATTACCCATGAGGTGGGACTTCGTCCCCAATCGGCGTTCTTTTCCCATGCCGATGCGACCTTTCGCGAACTGGATCTGCCCGAGGGGTTTGCTCTCCAGCCCCCGATGTCACATCAGCTGGATGCTTACCTCGAGAAACGCTTTAAGGGTCACTTCACAATGGCCGGTATCCAGTTCTGGCCGCAGATTGAGTCGCTGCCTGTGCATCTCACAGAGCAGCTCAATCGCTTCGAGCGGATGGTCCCCATCTTCACCAATGTCATCTTCGACACCAGCCAGATCCACGCGAACACGCTCTTCGAGACCATGTTCGACTGGTTGGACGGGATGATTCCGGTCATCGATGCGCACCCACGCACGCTTTTCGTCCTGCGCGCCCATCCCGACGAAGCACGCCCGGGGAAGAGCAGTCGGGAGAGTGTGTCGGCCTGGGCGGCCGCGCGGCGCTTGGCCGATCGGCCGAATGTTGTCTTCCTCGGTCCAAACGATCCAATCTCATCGTATGAACTCATCCGCCGTGCTCATATCGTCCTGGTCTACAACTCATCGATTGGACTGGAAGCCTCCATCCTTGGCGCTGCGGTGCTCTGCGCCGCGCGAGCACGCTACACGCAGCTCTCCACCGTCTTCTTTCCGGATTCGCGGGCGGCGTACTGGGCGCAGCTTGAACGCATCCTCGAGGAAGACCAGGTAGCTCAGCCGGAAGGTTTCCGAGAAAACGCTCGCAGATTTCTGTACTACGAACTGTTCCATGCATCGCTTGATCTTTCATCGTTTCTCCAACCGCGGCGGCACGAACCTGGGATGGTGGATTTCACCGCATTCGATATGCAAGATCTCATGCGTTCACCTGCGCTGGAGGCGATCTGCGATGGTGTGCTGCACGGCACGAGCTTTGTGATGCCGATGTAGAACTGGAGTTGTCCGACAGAGGCCGAGATGACCCCTACGGTATAATGGCCCAGCTCATCAGGAGGGGTGAAACCCATGCGTTTTGACTATCAGGAAACCAGCAAGGATCTTCAGACCCGGATCGATATCCATCAACAGTATGGGAGCCGGGACATCGATCAATGGATGCTCGAGCTGCTGAAGCCGGAAGCAGGCATCCGGATCCTCGATGTTGGGTGCGGCGGTGGCAAGCAATTGCGCGCCTTCCACGATTACCTGAAAGGTCAGGCCGAAATCACCGGAGGCGACATCTCGGAAGAGCTGCTGGCTCAGGCTCGTGAGCTCAATGCGAGCCTCGGAGATCCGTTTCATATCGTCACGCTGGACTTCGACCGAACCTTTGAATTCGAGCCGAACCAGTTCGACCTGGTCTCCTGCTGCTTTGCCATCTACTACGCAGCAGACATTCCCCTTACGATCCGCGAGATGCATCGCGTCCTGAAGCCGGGTGGCCGGTTGTTCACGACGGGACCCATGCCCACCAACAAACAGCTGTTCTATGACATCATTCGCGAAGCCACCGGGAAGCCCATCCCGCCCATGCCCGGCAGTTCTCGGTATGACAGTGAGATCCTTGGCGCGATTCGGTCGACCTTTGCCGAAGTCGAGCTTCACATCTTTGAGAACCCGCTGGAGTTTGAATCGGTCGAACCCTTCCTCGATTACACACGCGCCTCGCTTTCCGAAGACCGCAAGCTCTGGACCGGGCTCTTTCAGGGCAAAGAAGGCTTCAATCAGGTGATGGAGAGCATCGCCCGGGTCGCCGAGCGGCGGGCGTCCGAGGAGGGCAAGCTGGTGATGAAGAAGGTGGTCGGCGGGATCGTCGCCCGCAAGGGC
>JBFJVD010000220.1:0-4989 GCA_041624375.1 Anaerolineales bacterium | reverse complement strand
CGTCCAGGTAAACAAACCGACTCTGTCCCACAAAAGCGACGCTTCCATCCGCAGGAGAGACATCGTACTCTCGAACACCGAAGGGTTCGAAGGTGAGCTGGCGGGTCGTGGTTCCATCCCGTTCCATGCGGAAGACTTGCGTGAGCCCGGCGCTGTCCGGCGCGAAGAAATAGAGGGCAAGGGGCAGCAAATCAGGGGGCGCATCGGTCGGTGTCACGGCTACCAGTTCGGTCGAACGCCCAGGGGGGATCTCCGTGAGCGTAGGCGGAATGAGGTCCCGGAAGGGGTCTTCAATGCCCACTTGCAGGGTACCGCAGCCGGTTGCTGCGACTGCCAACACCAACATCGTTGCGAACAGGCGGAAGTGCCGGATGCCCATCATAGACCGCTCCTGGCGTACTTGATTTACTTACTCTGATTCTGAGGTATTGAGGTGACTTCGTTGTTGCAGCGGTGTATCAGCTTCGACACTGCGTTTCGCCGCGCAGCGAGGACTGAAGCCGGCCAGGCGCCGATCGCGCCGTACAGGCCGTAGCCTCAGTTTTCCGTGCTCAGATGGATCGATCGGGGGTATCCCGCAGGGACGCGAGCGGTCTTCGCGATCGGGATCACATGGCCTACGCCTGGTGGAGCTGGATCAGGTTCCCGCAGGTGTCTTCAAATATGGCCTGGACGCCCCATTCGGTCGTCGTGGGCTCCGAGCGGAAGACCACGCCAAGGTCCACCAGGCGCTCGTATTCCTGCTGCAAATCCTCCACACCGAAGACGATGGCCGGCAGGCCGCCCTGGTAGAGGGCTCCCTGGTACGTCCTCGCCAGCGGGTTGTCGTTCGGTTCAAGCAGCAGCCCGGTGCCCTCCGGCTCCTCCGGCGAGGCGACGATAGCCAGGGCCGCGTCCGGGATGTACAGCCGCTCCACGAAGCCCAGTACCTGCGTGTAGAACGCAAAGGCCTTCACTGGGTCGTCCACATACACACTTGTCATGGCGATCTTCATGTTCATCTCCACTGCTTCGGCCGCCGAAGTTCATCCAGCGAATGCCAGATCCCGAATTGATTCCCTCCGCGGCAGCGATGATTCGGGCCACGCGCAAGCCGTGGCGCTTTAGGGCTTCCTGCCGGCAACGATATGCGCTGGCGAGTCGAATTCGACCCTCCCCTGCGCAACCACGTAGGGGTGAAGCTCCCGCTCAGCTTCATGGATGATCTGCCGAATCTGGTCTTCTCCGAGGTGGATACCCCATAAGGGCAGCCAGCCGCGCAGGTCTGCCTCGACCATGGCCTGCACGCTCGGAAAACGCCCTGTTCCGCGATGCGTTCTGATTTCGACCGACTCTACGCCGGCGCCGGCAAACAGCTCGACCAGTTCGTCCCGATCCCCGAGCGCGAAGGGCGCCCGAAGCGGTTCGACTGCCTGTTCGCCGGCCACCTTCTGCACCGCCCTTGCCTCGGCTGCGTAGGCAGGCGTGTTTTCCAGCGAATCCCAGACCGCCACCGCAAGCTGCCCTTCGGGGCGCAGAACCCTGAGCATTTCCTCGACCGCTTTGTGACGGTCTGTGAAGAACATCAACCCGAACTGGCTGACCACCACGTCATAGGTCGCATCGGCGAAGGGCAGGGATTCTGCCGCCCCCTGGCGCCATTCAATCGCCGGCGCCAGGCGCTCAGCCACTGCAAGCATCCCCGGATTGATGTCGAGACCGGTCACCTTGCCGCTAGGCGCCACTCGACGGGCCGCTTCACGGGCAAGCACGCCGGTGCCGCAGGCAACGTCGAGGACACGGTGACCTTGCGCCGCCCGGGCCGCATCCAGAACCCTGGGGGGCCACTCTTGAAACAGCGAAACGACGAAAAGGTCCTCGTAGGCAAGCGCCGAATCGATTTGAGCTTGAAGTTCATGATCAGCCATCTTTGGCCTCCTTATTGCCAGCAGACAAATCAGAACTCTTTGCACAAGGCTCCGGACAACGCCCGCCGGTTCTCCCCAAAAGGCACTTCCTAACGCCCGGTCTGGCGAGCAAGGGTCTGAAACAGCCGCACCCACTGGCTGCCGCGAAGATCCCCTGCGCTCCTGCCCAGCCGGACGATAACGACCTGCTCGCTCGGGTTGACGTACACGAACTGGCCGTCTTTGCCGAACGCGAAGAAGTCGCCGGTCTGCTCCGAGGCCAGCCACCATTGATAGCCGTAGCCCCGCCAGCCGACTTCCTGGTATTCGCCCGGCCAGAGATCCCCCGGGACCTGACTCTGTCCGGTCGACTGTTCGACCCAGTCTGCGGAGAGCAGCTGTTCCCCTCGCCACAGGCCGTTGTTCAGGTAGAGGGCGCCGAACTTGGCGATGTCGCGCGCCGTCGTGGCCAGGCAACACCACGACCGCTCCAAGCCGTCAACCTCCCGGTCGGTGCTCCAGACGCCCTGGTCCTGCATGCCAAGCGGCGTCCATAAACGCCGCTGCGCGTACGCTGTCAGTGCTTCGTCGTCCAAGGCGCGGGCCAGGGCCAGCGACAGCAGCGCGTTGTCGCCGGATTTGTAGCGGTAGAGCTCGCCGGGCTCGCGTTCCATCGTGAATTGCAGGATTTCAAGCTCGAGATTGGGCGTGTAGTTCAGGATTACGTGTTCCCCGAAGGGGGTGTCGTTCTCGTGATAGCTGGAGCCCGACATCATGGTGAGCAGATGGTGCAGGGTGACGACGCCAAACCCTCGATCCAGCAGCTCAGGGATAAGATCGGTCACCGGTTGCTCGACGCCCTCCATGTAGCCGTCCTCGATCGCCATCCCGATCAATGCGGAGGTGAACGACTTCGACACCGAGAAGAGCTGAGACAGGGAGGTTTCCCGGTGACCCTGGAAGTATTGCTCGTAGAGGATCGCCCCGTCCCGCACCACCAGGAAAGCAATGGAATCGTTGGCTTCCAGGAGCGCCGACAGGTCGCCGTTCGACCCGAACGCCGCCAGCGTCCCCGGTTCCATGTTCAGTCCGCCAATGGTCATTTCAAACTCGGAGGGCTCGTCGCTCGCCTGCAGGGTGCGTCCCGGGTAGTGACTGAAATCGTCGATATTTGAGTCCCCATAGCGCAAAATGCGCAGCACCGTGACCGGTCCCGCCACGGCAGCCCAGGCGGTCAGGCTTGCCGCGACCAGCACAAGCAGCCCGCCGAACAGGATCAGCAGATGGCGGCGACGGATTCGGCGAAGCATGCGGCGCAGCTCCTGGGTTCTATCAAATCGCGATTGGGAGATAAACGGGCCCGTCCGTGGGCGGCTATCCGGCGGCTGGGTTCACTGGCGCACCATCATAACGCGAAAAGGTCACCACGTCCCGTTCCCAGCCAAGCCGATCCCAGAAACCGGCCGCGGTTGAGTCCTTGGTGCAGGTATGGGTTCGGAAGACCGCCGCACCACGCTCCCGCAGGAAGTCCAGCGCGTGCCGCAGAAGACCCTCACCGGCGCCCGAACCGCGAAACTCGGGACGCACATAGAGCTCCTCGACTGCGCCGAGCGGCCCGTCCATCACCGGGTGATCGATGACAGCGGCGGTCACGAAGCCGGCGGCTGCATCCGCCTCCCTGGCCAGAAAGCAACATGCCTTTCCGCTCGCAGCAATCTGCTCGAGCACTCACCGCATCCGGTCTCGATCTCGCCGGGTTGGGCCAGGATCGCCGCCGGTCCCCCTGCTCTCACACCAGAGTTCGAGCGCGGCCGGCACGTCTTCCCGCGACAGCTTGCTCACCTTCACCGGGTTGCTCCTCTCATGCCTCACGCGCAGCGCGGCAGCACCTGTCCCGAGCGGTCCTTGCACTCCTCGACCGCATCCGACTTCGTCGGCGATGGCAGCAGCGCCCCGACAAGCACGCCGGCCAGCACCAGGACCGCGCCGAGCAGGAAATTCGTGGTGATCTGCTCCCCAGCCACGACCGAAGCCACGACGATGGTCACCAGCGGCACCAGGACGAACCCGTACGACGTGCCGGAGGCCGACCACTTGCCCAGCACAAACATGTAGAGCAGAAACGCCAGGATGGTCACGAAAAGAACCAGGTAGAGATAGGCGATCCAGGTTGTCGCCTGCGTTGGGATCGTCCACGTTTCACCGCTCACCAGCGAGGTCACCCCAAGGATCAGGGCACCGACGGTCATCGAGATCGCGTTCGTCATAATCGGGGGATTGGGCGGGAAGCGTTTGATCAAGACCCCGCCTTCGGCGATGAAGACCGCCGCCAGAATGATCGCGGCGACGTGGGGTAGGGAGAGCTCGGCGGCCGAACCCCCGCCGACCGTGAAGGCGATCCCGCCGACGGCCAGCAGCGAGCCCATGATGCCGCGGCGGCTAATGGCTTCGATGCCGTGCAGCGATGAGAGGAAAATTGTCAGCAGGGGGACCATCGCCATCAGGATCTGGTAGCGGCTGGCCGGTGTGGCCACCAGGCCCCAGCCGATCAGGCTGAAGGCCAGGCCGACGGTGAGGGTTCCGAACAGCAGCGCGCCGACCAGGGCGCGCCCCCTCGGCACCGGAAGTCGGCGGAAGTAAGCCAGCAGCCAAAACACGACGGCGGCGATCGCAAAGCGAGAGGCGCCCGCCCAAAACGGGTCCATCTCGGCGTAGGTCAGGCGGATGGCGACCGAGGCGCCACCGCCAACCAGGATGAAGACCAAGAACGCGAGCAGAATAGGGCGTTCCGGGAGCGCAGTGCGAGCCGGGGCCATGGTCGCCATCGATTCACCTTCCCTGTGGGTTGATGGTCCGTCCGGTACAAGAAATGGAATACCCCGTCACTCGATCCCCGCTATGGGGAAAGCGACGGATCCAGTCGTCTTCAGCTGACGTTGGCAGGCAGGTGCGAACTCACCCTCGATCGGGCGCCGCAGGCTAGTAGTTCGTCACCATATCGATCATGCCCCGCTCGCGCGCCTGATGATCGCACCAGCGGAAGGCGACGACGGCCAGCAGGCCGAAGGCGAGCGTGAGCCCGATCAGGATCAGGAAGAGCTGG
>JBFJVD010000219.1:0-5082 GCA_041624375.1 Anaerolineales bacterium | reverse complement strand
GTGAGATGGGTCGCGGACCGTTGTAGCCTTCTGTCCGTGCCCAGGTGTCGACCTCTGGTGCCCACGCAACAAGCGGCACCCCTTCTGCCTCCGGCTCGGGTTCCAAGGGTTCTTCAACCACCCCGGGCTCCAATTCGACAGTTGGAACGACCCCGTACAGGTCCTGCATCTGGGCGAGGTGCCTGTCGAGGCTCCAATAGTTGAGACCGACGAGACGCTCGCCGAGATTCTCCTTCATCCAGTCGATCGCCGCCATGAAGGCATCCGGTCGCGGACGCCAGCCGCTGACGCCTTCGAACGAGCCGCTTACAAAGGTCGGGAGAGTGGGATACCAGGTCATCCCGGGACGGCCAACGGCGGCCGCCGCCTGTTCATGGCTCTCGATATCGCGCTCGAACTGCTCCACCCACTGTGCGGGGGTCTCCCAGCCGATCGGATACAGCTGGTGTCCGTGACCGTCGATGATGAATTCGCCGGTTGTCAGATCCCTGTAACCGTACCACTTTTCCCACATCATCTCGCGGTGCAGGTCGGCGCGACGGAACGACTGCAAGTAGACCTTCTTTGGAAGCCGTCCGAGGGCACGCAGGAATGCGCCAAGGTTCTGCACGTTCTCTTTCTTCTCGGCGTCGATGAAGACGGCCGTCGGATTGTAGAATGCGACCGCCTCCTTGATCGCCTCGGCTTCGCCCTGCCAGTTGTTTAAGTAGACGACGACCCAGATCGAAACGGAGAGTCCGGCGTCTTTGGCTTCGCGCTCAAGATCATGGTGGGTGCTGCCCCCCCAGCGGGCGCGCGTCCAGTTGTTGGTCCCGTACTGCGAGGCGCCGTCGGTGGCGCGAATACATACGTCCGGCGTTCCAAGGATTTGGGCATGCCGGACGGTCTCCGATGGTGGTCCGAGGGCCCACGGGAAAGTGGTTGAGATGGTTAGCATGGGGGTGCCTCCGGGCGTTGCGATGAGGATGTCGATATATGGCTTAGTGTACACCGGGGGAAGTGGCGCCTGTGCCCAGTTGCGCGTATGCTGGGGCTCGGAAGAGGCAGGCCTGCGTGCAGTATAATCGTCGCTCGAACCTGGCACCGGACATGCACCATGCCTTCGACAGGTGAGGGATGGCCCGAGAGCGGAAGTACGCCGAAGATCTTTCGATCGAGGAGCTGGAAGCGCTGCTCGCGCAGAAGAAGCGCGAAGCTCGCCGCAGCCGGCTGCGCCAGTACCAGCGCAGCGGCCGTGCCGTGCGCCTGCAGCAGGAGCGCCCGCCGGAACCCTCGGTTGATGATTTCCGCGCTGCGGACGAAGCCAGGCCGCCCGCAGAGCCGGAGACACCCACGAAGCCCGGCCGGAGCAACACGCTCAACCGGCTGCTGCTTGTTCTCGAGATCGCTGGCGTCGTCGGGTTGGCCTTTGTCATCTTCAGCGGGTTTGGGGTGCTACAGCAGCTGAACCAGGAGGTGGCGGAGGCGCTGGGGGGCGACACGCCCGAACCCACGCCGCTGATCTCCGCTGTCGTCTTGCCCTCGGGACACACCCCCCCGACCTCTCCGGGCGGAGCCCGTCCAAACGAAGAGGAAATCCCAGAGAACCTGCGTCCTCTTGTTCAGTCGTTGGCCGCCATTCCGCTGCCAACGCCTGGGCCGGAGCAGCCGCGCAGCATTTTTATCCCTGCGCTCTGGAACAGCTCGGCGCCGGTTGTCCAGGGGGATGGCTGGGAGCAGCTCAAGAAGGGAGTGGGGCAGCATATCGGCTCAGCCAACCCGGGGCAGAAGGGCAACATGGTCCTGTCCGCCCACAACGACATCTTTGGTGAGCTATTCCGTGACTTGGACCGGCTAAAGGTGGGCGACGAAATCCTCGTCTCGACGGTTACCCAAGAGTTCGTCTACCGCGTAACCGGTACACGTATCGTCGAGCCAACAGAAGTCGGCGTGATGAATCCCACAACGGATGCCACGATCACGCTCATTTCCTGCTACCCCTACTTGATCGACAATCAGCGCATTGTCGTCTTCGGCGAGCTTGTCGACTCCTGAGCAGGAGCCGGCGAGGGTCGGCCGCACCCGGAGGTATCGGTGACCAAGAAACGGCGAACGGCCGGCTCGAGGGACTTCGACCCCGACTACAGCAATGTCGTGAAGGACCTCAAGCGGATCGGCGTACTGGCGGCAGGGTTCATCACCCTGCTCATTGTGCTTTCCTTCTTCCTGAATTAGCCGCGCAGCTCAGGGGGCAATAGGAAGGATCTGGCCGGCGATCGGCTGCTCGTTGTGAGCATCCGCCCGGGGCGTTCCCCCCGAAGTCGAGGTGGCGAGAAGCAAAACGAAGATCAGCAGGAGCGTAAGCAGCACGGGCTTCAGGCGTCGCATGGTCTCTCCTCCTAGCTGGTGCCGCTGTGTATATCTAGGACGCTCGTTGGTCGCTTCTGGTTCCCGAAGCGCGGCCATCTCATCCCAGCCAAGATCGTGCCCAGGTGTATAATGAAGGTGCTCCTCCCACGGCGTGCAGTGGGAGTTTCTTATGTGTGGTGAATATGTTTGAGAAGCTGAAAGGGATTGAAGAACGCTTCCTCGGGCTCGAGCGCAGCATGGCCGAAGCCGTGGAGGACTACCAGCGGGTCGCCGAATTGGCCCAGGAACGGGCGGAGCTCGAGCCGATCGTTACCGCTTTCCGTGAGCATCGTGAACTGAGCCGGAAGCTCGAACAGGCCCAGGCTGTGCTGGGGGAGTCGGACGATGCCGACATGATCGCGCTCGCAGAGCTCGAGATCGACTCGATATCCCCGCAGCTCGAAGCACTCGAAGCCCAATTGACGTCGATGCTTCTGCCACGTGACCCCCGAGACACGCGCAACGTCATCGTCGAGATCCGAGCCGGGACCGGCGGCGACGAGGCCACACTCTTCGCTGCCGATCTATTCCGCATGTACACGCGCTATGCCGAATCTCGCAACTGGAAGGTTGACGTGCTCTCGCAGAATGAGACGGGGGTCGGCGGATTCAAGGAGATCATCTTTGAAGTGCGGGGAAAGGGCGCCTTTTCGCGCCTGAAATACGAATCGGGAGTCCATCGGGTCCAGCGAGTTCCCGCTACCGAATCGCAAGGACGGATTCATACGTCGACAGCGACGGTCGCGGTTCTGGCTGAAGCCGATGAGGTGGAGATCAAGATCCCCGAGAACGACCTGCGCATCGATGTCTACCGTTCTGCCGGAGCCGGAGGGCAGAGCGTCCAGAAGAACGCCACCGCCGTGCGCATCACCCACCTCCCGACCGGGATTGTGGTCCAGTGCCAGGACGAACGCTCGCAACTGCAGAACAAGCTGCGGGCGATGTCCATTCTACGGGCGCGCCTCTATGAGCAAGCCGTCGAGGCACAACAAGAAGAAGAAGCTCAGCTGCGCCGGGCGCAAGTGGGTAGCGGCGAGCGATCCGAAAAGATCCGAACCTACAACTTCCCGCAAAACCGTCTGACCGATCACCGCATCGGTGTCACCTCTCACAATCTTCAGGCGGTCCTCGATGGTGACATCGACTTCATCCTCGATGAGCTCGCCACCCGCGATGAAGCCGCACGTCTTCAAGCCGAAGGAATCTAAGCCGGCGCTCGGTACGGTGGCGGCAGCCCTACGGCAGACTGCACGCGTACTGGAAACCGTCTCTGAGACCCCCGGCCTGGATGCCCAACTGCTGCTGGCGCAGGTCACGGGCCGACCGCGCGCCTGGGTCCTCGCCCACGGTGAAGCTCCGCTCTCGCTGACCGCATCGCAGAGGCTGGCGCGCCAGCTGGCGGCCCTGCACGCGGGCACGGCGCTGCCCTACCTGCTCGGTGAGTGGGAATTCTTCGGCCGTCCGTTCTACGTCGCCCCAAGCGCGCTCATCCCGCGGCCGGAAACCGAGCTGCTGGTGGAAACGGCGCTCGATGTGGCGAAACCAAAAGCAGAAGGCCTGCCGGTGGTCGATGTGGGCACGGGTTCTGGCTGCATTGCGGTCACTCTGGCCTCAGCCTGGGAGGATGTTCACATCCTGGCTACCGACCGCTCACCTGGCGCGCTGCAGCTTGCCCGGAAGAACGCCGGGCGCCATCAGGTTTCAGACCGGATCACATTCCTTTGCGGGGATCTTCTCGGCCCGCTGGAGACGGCATTTGGGCTGATCTGCGCCAACCTGCCTTACATTCCCACGCACCGGTTGGCGCTGCTTGAGGTGGGGCGCCGGGAGCCCATCGCAGCCCTCGATGGCGGGCCGGATGGTCTCGAGCTGATCCGGCGCCTGATCCAGCAGCTGCCCAAGCGACTGCGGCCTGGCGGTCATGCGCTGCTTGAGATGGATGAGACCCATGGAGAAGCGGTGCATCGGCTCGCCGCCGAAATTCTTCCCGGCGCCCACATCACGGTCCGGAAGGACCTGGCCGGCGATGATCGGCTCCTGGTCATCGAACGCTGAAGAGGCATTCATTGAAGACGGAACGGCTTAATGCGAACGATCCTCGCACGCTCAAACGGGCGCTCGCTGTGTTGCGCACAGGCGGACTGGTCGCTTTCCCTACCGATACCGTCTATGGTGTGGGCGCTGATGCATTCGCCGGTGAGAGCATTGCGCGCATCTTTCAGGTGAAGAAGCGACCGGCGGAGAAGTCGATCGCGATCCTGCTCGGCAGTTCGACCGATCTGCCACAGGTTGCGGCCAATCTGCCTTCTCGCGCCAGGCGGCTGGCGGATCATTTCTGGCCCGGGCCGCTTACGCTGGTCGTCTGGCGTAAGCCGGAGCTGCCGGCCATGCTTGGACCGGGGCGGACGGTGGGCGTAAGGGTGCCTGATCATCCTTTTGCGCAGAAGCTTCTGCGCGCCGCTGGCCCGCTGGCGACAAGCTCGGCCAACCGTTCAGGCGGGGAAAACAACACAACCGCCGACGGCGTATTTAGCCACCTCGGCGGGCAGATCGAGCTTCTCATCGATGGGGGCTCAACGCCAGGCGGCACACCTTCCACTGTGGTTGACTGCACCGACGACGAGCTGCGGATCCTGCGATCCGGCCCGATTGCGCCCGAAGACCTCTGGGCTGCCCTGGACTGAGGCCGGCTTC
>JBFJVD010000218.1:0-5083 GCA_041624375.1 Anaerolineales bacterium | reverse complement strand
GGCTCTCGCCACAGCGCATGACCAGGATTCGAACATCATCATTGGCTTCATTGACGCCGAGCTCAGCAAGTTGCTCGGGCTGGCAGGATCGCCGGAGCTGCCTCTGGCGGTGGTCCCGCTCGGGTCGGGCGCGCAGGCACCTGAAACGAACGATGGTCCCGGAACCCTGGAAGTGGAAGAGCGCCCGATCGAAGGGTATCCGCTCGAGTACCCGGTGATCACGCAGATGCACGCTGCTTCCGAGCTATCAAGCGCGCCGGAGGTTCGGGGATGGCGGACCGGTCAGGCGGCCGACCGCAGGGAGGTCGAACCTCGTGGGGAAGCCATTACCATGCCGGACCCGGACCCGGCTGAGCTCCCGGCAGATCCCCTTGAATCCGTGATTCGGCGCCGGGGCTCGACTCGCGTCTTCGCTCACCGCCCCCTGCGCAGCGATCAGCTGGCGGTTGCCCTCGAAGCTGCGGCGGCGCCCATCGGGACCGATGTGATCGAGGCGCCGGCAGGGCAGCTGTACCTCATCGTGAATGCCGTGGAGGGACTGAAGCCGGGCTCGTACCGGTACCATCCTGATTCCAGGACACTTGAGCCGCTGGCGCACGGAGATTTCCGGGGCGAGGCCGGCTACCTCGCGCTTTCGCAGGCGCTCGGTGCGGATGCGAGTGTCAACCTTTACTTCCTGGCGGACCTATCGGCTGGCCTGAAGCGATTCGGAAACCGCGGCTACCGCCTGGCGCAGCTGGAGGCGGCGGTGCGCGCTGGGCGAGTCTATCTGGCAGCCTATGGCCAGCGGTTCGGCGCCACCGGCCTGACGTTCTCCGATGACGCCGTAATCGATTTCTTTTCACCCCTTGCCGCAGGTCTGGACGTGATGTTCTTGATCGCCCTTGGACATCGGAAGGAGTGAAGGTAGAGGGACGACGGCTCGCAGAGTTGCCCAATCCGACCGGTGATCCCATGATCATGCCATCCAGGCTGAGGCAGGTCCGATGCGACTGCTTCATTCACCCCGATAGATGGCCCGATAGATGAAGCCGCCCTTGTCATCGCTGATGTACAGGGCGCCATCAGGCCCCACCGCAAGGCCGACCGGTCGCCCGGCGATGTCGTCCGCCGCCGGGTCGAGCCAGCCGACGATGAAATCCTGTGGCTCGCCGGCGATTCCGGCCGCAGTGACCGGTACGTACACCACCTTGTAGCCGGTGGGCTCGCTTCGGTTCCACGAGCCATGGTAGGCGACAAAGAGCCCGCCGCGGTAGCTCTCTGGGAACGCCTCGGCATCGTAGAAGGCCAGTCCCAGGGGCGCGGAGTGTGCCTGGATGCGGACGGCGGGGTCCGGCACACCGTCGCAGGCGCCTTCGAAGCCGAAGTCGGGGTCGACCAGCCGGCCGCTGTTGCAGCGCGGCCAGCCGTAGTCGACGCCTTCGCGCACAACATACACGGCATCCGGCGGCAGATCGTCGCCGAGGAAGTCGCGCCCGTTGTTGGTCGCCCACAAGTCACCGGTGGCTGGATGAATGGCCAGGCCAACAGCGTTGCGCAGCCCGGTGGCGAAGATCGCCTCGCCAGTCGCCTGCGGGCCATCATAGACAACGATGCCCGCCCGCCGGGGATCCGCTTCCTCGCATACATTGCAGCTCGAACCGATGGAAACCACCATCCGGCCATCCGGCAGGAAAAGGACGGTGCGTGTGTTGTGCCCACCGGTGGGATAGGAATCGATCAGGGTGAGCTGCTCGTCCGCGCGCTGATCGTCGTCGAGGTCGGTCAGGCGGAGCACGCCGTTGGGGATGCCGACAAACCACGAACCGTCCGCGAAGGCCAGGCTGTGGGGCGCCCCGAGGCCGTCCGCGAAGACCTGCACGCGATCCGCTGCGCCGTCGCCGTTCGCGTCGGGCAAGACGACGATCCGCCCGGCGCCGCGTTCGGCCACGAGCAGATCGCCTTGCGGGCTGAAGGCGATGAAACGCGGGCCTTGAAGGCCGGCGGCGAAAACAGATACCTCGAATCCGGGCGGCGCACTGAGCGTCGCCTGCCCCCCGGATCCGAACGCGCCGGTGAAGTTCACCTGGCGAGCAAAGCGCCAGACCGCCACAGCGGCAGCAAGCAACGCAAGCAGGATGATTGCGAGCAGGATCCGGCCTAGCCGCCGGCGGTTCACGGCGCAGTCTCTTCGACCGCTCCCTCCGGTGGCTGACGAGAGGAATCAGATGCGCCGGGAGCTTTGAAGCGGTCGTCTTTGGTGGCGTCACCCTCAAGAACCCGGATGCCTACGGCGTCGGCCTCGGCTGTCTTCTCTCCTTGCGCGAAGACCTCGCAGGCGATACGCGCCTTGCGGCCCGACAGCTCGAGGACTCGGGCGCGCAATTCAACCGGGGTGTCGATCGGGGTAGGTTTAAGGTAGCGGACGGTGATCGTGCCGGTCGCATAGCGGTAGACCGGCTCGGAGCCCATCGGGCGGTTTTCGGCCCGGTACGCGGCGGCGAGCGCCGCACCCATGCAGTGACAGTCGATGAGCGTGGCCAGGATGCCGCCGTTGAGCACTTGATGCCAGCCGCGATAGCGGTGCTCCGGCTGCCAGGTGCAGACGGCTTCCTCGCCGCCTTCATCCCAGTAGCTCTTGATCTGCAGTCCTTCGTGGTTCAACGTGCCGCAGCCGAAGCAAACGTTGCCTGGCATGTGATCCTGGAAGTAGTCTGGCATGAGCGGCGTCCTCCACGGGCAAGGATGCAGGCAGTGATCTGGAAGGCCTCAGGGCGCGGAGGCCAGCGATCCTACGACAAATGGCCAGCGCTCGGGGTGATCCGTCGTGATCCCATCGACCCCCAGCCAGGCGATCAGCCGCATCAAAGCCGGGTCATTCACGGTCCAGACCCAGATTCGCTCGCCCCGGCCGTGGATTCGCCAGATCAAGGTCGGATCGATGAGCACGGCGGGCCAGTACACGCCGGTCGAAGTCGCGGCAGGGCCCCCGCTGAACGGCGGCACCCACAGATTGAGGCGGCCAATCGACACTGTGGGCAGCCGGTGCTGGAATGCCGCCAGCCAGTCGTGGTCGAAGGATACCACCTGAACCCGGCTTTCGACGTCATGTTCTTCGAGCGCATGAGCCATGTCTTCCACCATGCCGGGATAGAGGGCCGGGTCTTTGGCTTCCAGGATCAGCGTACCCGGCCAGCTGTCCAGCAGGGAGAATGCAGCGTTAAGCGAGGGTATGCGCTCACCGGCGAATTCGGGCGCAAACCACGAACCGGCGTCGAGTCGCTGAATTTCGTCCCAGCTCGCCTCACGTACCGGGCCCTGCCCGTCGGTTGTTCTGTCCAGGGTGGTGTCGTGCAGCAGGAGCAGGACACCGTCCGCCGAACGCTGGACATCCACTTCAATGTGCGTTGCCCCTTCCGCGATTCCTCTCCTGATGGCGGCGAGCGTGTTCTCCGGCGCCAGGCCCGCTGCACCGCGATGAGAAATCATGATCAGTTCGGGTGAGCGGCCGCGCAGCAAGAGGTGGATCATCAGCCAGAAGAGGACGAGGGCGAACAGCACCGCAATCACAATGAGAAGCAAGGCACCCTCCCTTTCGACTTGTCTGGACACCCTCATGAAAGTCGGTTTTCCCCGCTGTGGGGAGGCTCCCCCATGATATAGCGAACCCGTGTGGTATAAAAGCGGCTGTGTGTCTCCAGGGCCGTCCTTGTGCCGACCGTCGCGGCGGCGAAAATGTGAGGTCGAACAGACTTGGATAGCACGCTGGCCGCCCCCATTTCTCCCCCCGCCGAGGACAGCCCGCCTCCGGCATTGAGTCTCTCCCGAGTCGCGCAAACTTGGTGGCCCCTCGCGGCCAGCTGGCTGTTGATGGCTGTCGAACTGCCGCTCCTGAGCGCCGTGATGGCGCGACTGGCCGATCCCGAAACCCACCTGGCCGCGTATGGTGGGGTGGTCTTCCCACTGGCGTTGATCATCGAAGCGCCCATCATTATGCTGCTCGCTTCCTCGACCGCGCTCAGCCGGGACTGGGAGTCCTATCAAGCGGGCCGGCGCTACATGCTGTGGATGTCTGGCGTGCTCACCGCGCTGCATGTGCTGGTTGCGTTCACACCGCTCTATGACCTGGTGGTTGTCGGGGTCATTGGCGCCCCGGCCGAGATCGTTGAGCCGGCGCGGATCGGGCTTCGCATTATGACACCCTGGACGGGGTCAATCGCCTACCGGCGCTTCACGCAGGGCGTGCTCATTCGCTTCGGCCACTCGCGCGCGGTCGGGATCGGCACAGTGGTCCGTCTGGCTGCCGTGGGTACGGTACTCGCCGTCGGGTATACCTGGGGCGCTCTGCCTGGCATCGTCGTCGGGACGGCCGCAGTGACCGTGGGGGTGGTCGCCGAGGCGATCTACTCCGGGCTGCGTGTCCAGCCGGTTCTGCGAGATCAGGTGCGGAATGCCCCAAAGGCGGCCCAGCCGCTGACCCTCCAGCGTTTCATCGAGTTCTATGTGCCGCTCGCTATGACTTCGCTGCTTTTCCTGATGGTGCAGCCCCTGGGAAGCGCAACCCTCAGCCGGATGCCGAGAGCGCTCGAATCGCTCGCTGTGTGGCCGGTGATCAGCGGGCTGACGTTCATGACCCGCAGCGCCGGCGTTGCGTACAACGAAGTGGTCGTCGCCCTCGCCGATGAGCCCGGCGCCCGGCGACCGCTGCAGAAGTTCACCTGGCTGCTGATCGGCGCTTCCTCTTTGGTCTTGCTCTTGATTGCCGGCACGCCGCTGTCGTCGCTGTGGTTTGGCCGGGTTTCCGGCCTGCGACCCGAGCTGGCGGCCCTGGGGGCATCGGCGCTCTGGTTTGCCCTTCCCCTGCCCGGACTCGGCGCGCTGCTCAGCTGGTATCAAGGCCTGCTGGTGAGCAGCCGCCGCACGCGCGGTGTGACCGAAGCGGTGGCTGTCTTCCTGCTCGTAGCCGGCGCCATCCTGACAGGCGGCGTGATCTGGGGACAGGCGACTGGCCTCTATGTCGGCTGGGTGGCGTTCAGCCTGGGGACCGCCGCCCAGGTCCTGTGGCTGGCGTTCAGGGCTCGTCCGGTCCTAGCCCAGTTGGCCG
>JBFJVD010000217.1:0-5085 GCA_041624375.1 Anaerolineales bacterium | reverse complement strand
TCATGCCCAAGAACGGTGGAACCCCCCTTCCGGTCTCCGCTTCTCGCACGGCGGCGGGCTAGCCCGCCGCCGTGCGAGAAGCGGAGACCGGAAGGGGGGTTCCACCGTTCTTGGGCATGACGGGCTCGTTGAAAAGCCTGAGGAACTCCTCCCGATCGATGGTCTCGATTTCGATGAGCCGCTGGGCCACGGCGTCAAGCTGGGGGCGATATTCGGTCAGTATCGAGATGGCCCGCTCGTAGGCTTCTTGAACCAAGATGCGGACTTCGCCATCGATCTGCTCCGCGACGCTCTCCGAGTAATCGCGCTGCTCGCCGATCTCGCGGCCAAGGAAGACGAGCTCCTCCTTCTGGCCGTAGACCATGGGGCCCAGCTCTTCGCTCATGCCAAGTCGGGTCACCATTGCACGGGACAGCTTCGTCACCCGCTCGAGGTCGTTCGAAGCGCCCGAGGTGATGTCGTTGAAGACGATCTCCTCGGCGGCCCGCCCGCCCAGCAAGAAAGCCATATCGGCCTTCATCTTGTTGCGGGCCATCAGCGTGCGGTCCTCTTCGGGAAGCGCCATGGTGAACCCGCCCATCATACCGCGGGAAACTATGGTCACCTTGTGGACTGGATCCGCCTCCGGGAGCACATGCCCAACAACCGCGTGGCCGGCCTCGTGGAAGGCCACGATCTGCTTCTCTTCTTCACTGATGATGCGGCTTTTCCGCTCAGGCCCGGCGATCACACGCTCGATCGCCTCCTGAAACTCATCCTGGCCGATCGTTTTCTTGTTGCGGCGAGCGGCCAGGATCGCCGCCTCGTTCACCAAATTCTCGATGTCCGCCCCGACGAATCCGGGTGTGGCTCGTGCGATGACGCCCAGGTCGATGTCTGGCTCTAGCGGTTTCCCCTTCACGTGGACGTGGAGGATCGCCTCGCGTCCACGCATGTCAGGCCGGTCCAGCACCACTCGGCGGTCAAAGCGACCGGGCCGTAGGAGCGCCGGATCGAGCACGTCCGGGCGGTTCGTCGCAGCAACGATAATCACGTTGGTGTCCGTATCGAACCCGTCCATCTCAACCAGCATCTGGTTGAGTGTCTGCTCCCGCTCATCATGGCTGCCGCCGAGCCCGGCGCCGCGCTGGCGTCCGACAGCATCGATCTCATCGACGAAAACGATGCAAGGGGAATTGCGCTTGGCCTGCTCGAAGAGGTCGCGGACCCGGCTGGCGCCGACGCCGACGAACATCTCGACAAATTCGGAACCAGAGATGGAGAAGAATGGCACGCCGGCCTCACCCGAAACAGCTTTAGCCAGGAGCGTCTTGCCGGTTCCTGGTAGTCCGATCAGGAGCACGCCCTTCGGGATGCGTGCCCCAAGGGTGATGAATTTTTCGGGCTCTTTGAGGAACTCGACTACCTCCTGGAGCTCCTCCTTCGCCTCCTCGACACCGGCGACGTCCTCAAATGTGACCGTAGGATGATCGCCGGTGAACATCCGAGCCCGGCTCTTGCCGAAGGAGAGCGCCTGGTTGTTGCTGCCCTGGGCTTGCCTCAGCATCAGCCAGATCAATCCGACCACAAGCAGCGCCGGCAGGATATAGGTGACCAGGCTGATGACCGTGTTCCAATCGCTTGGCCGCTTGATTTCAACCTGTATCTGGTCCGGGGAAAGCTGATTTGGCGTGACGCCGAAGGCCATCAGCTGCTCGATCGCCGTACTCCCCGGCTCCTTGCGGGAGAATGCGTTGTGCCCGTCCCGGAAGATGACTTCCAGGTCGTTGTCGTCGACAATGATGCGCGTGATGTCGCCTACCTGTACGGCCTGCGAAACTTCATTGAAATACAGGCGCTCCGGCTGCGGCGCGCCCGCGCGGAACTGGATCACCAGAACCGCGATGATCAGGATTAGGATGAGCATGACCAGAGAATTCCGGCCCCTGGCTGCGTTCACAGTACCCTCCTCAGCCTACCAGTCCATTTCTTGAGCCATCATTTGAGGCGGATGGCCCGCATTATACCCTACGCCCTTTTCCACAGCCAGTAATCGGCCTGACGATCAGATTCCGGGTCGGTTTGAGATGAATCACGAACGTGGCCGGAGAGATCGATGCCAGGCAGCTATACATTCAGCGGGCAGGTGGGGTAGAGCAGGCAGGCCCATAGCCATAGAGGAACCAATCCGCCAATCGCCAGGAAGGCGAGCAGCGCGAGGATGACAGCAAGCCAGTCCACCTGATCGGACTGGGACAGAGCGTAGGGCGCCGTCGTAGCTTCGGGAAGATACACGGGCGGCGCGTAAGGCTCGTACCTGCTGGGCGTCTCCGGCGGGTCCTGTTCGCGGCTGAAGGTCCGAAGGACCTGGCCGAGCTGGTCCGCAGTCCTGTAGCGGGCGGAGGGTTCCTTGGAAAGCACCTTCAGCAGGATCTTCTCAATGGGTTGCGGAACCTCAGGGTTGAGCAGCCGAGGGGAGGGGGGAGGCGCCACCTGATGCAGCTCGGCCAGCAGGCCCGGATCGGCGGCCTCGAACGGCAGCCGGCCGGTCAGCATCTCATAGAAGATTATGCCGAGCGAGTAGACATCGCTGGCCGGTGAGGGTGCGGCGCCGGAGGCTTGCTCGGGAGCGAAGTATTGTGGGCTGCCCCAGACAATTTCGTCGCGCGAATCGGGTTCGATCGAAGCGAGCGCCCGTGCGATGCCAAAGTCGGTGATTTTGGCGCGACCGTCGGATGTGACCAGGATGTTCTGGGGCTTAAGATCGCAATGAATCAAGCCAGCCCTGTGCGCATAGCCAACCCCTGCGCAGAGCTGCGACATCGTTTCCACGGCTTCTTCGGACGACAGTCGACCGCGCCGGCGGATCAGGGTCTTCAAATCAGTGCCGTGGACATATTCCATCACCATGAAGTAACGATCGGCGTCGTGTCCGAAGTCGTAGATCGTGACAATATTGGGGTGGATCAGGTTTGCCGCGGAGCGCGCTTCCTGCAAGAAGCGCACGCGGAATGCCGCATCGGCCGTGAAGTCGTCGCGCAGCAGCTTGACGGCGACTTCGCGCTGCAGGTTGAGGTCGCGAGCCTGGTAGACGTTCGCCATGCCCCCCGTACCCAGTGGGCCGAGGATTTCATACCGACCGTCCAGGATGGCATTGCCTTGGTTTGCGGCTTCGCTTTCCGTCATGGCAAGACGATTCTAACTCCGCCGCTCCCACACGGCAACACTGTAGCCGCCCGGACCTGCGAGTTATAATCTCACCCCGATGGATGCGCCACGCACCGCCAAGCTGATTTACAACCCGGCCGCCGGCCGCTTCCCCGCATGGCCGTTCGTCGATCGCGCACGGCGTGTGCTCGAGCGGGAAGGCTGGGACATCATCGTGCTCGAATCGCGCTCCGGCGAGGAGGTGGAGCGCCTGGCCCGTGAGGCGGCGCAGGAAGAATGCCGCGCCGTCTTCGTTGCTGGCGGGGATGGCTCGGTTGGGCTCGCGGCAGAGGGCCTGGCCGGCTCGCAAACGGCTTTGGCCGTGCTTCCCTCGGGAACCGCCAATGTCTGGGCAAAGGAGCTCGGCCTGCCGCACCTCGATTGGGCCCACTGGTTTGCGCTCGAGGATGCTGCCAGGCGGCTCGCTCGTGGGGAGGTGCGGTCGATTGATCTCGGCGTATGCAACGGTCGTTCCTTCTTGCTTTGGGCCGGAGTTGGACTCGACGGACGGATTATCAACAGCATCGAGCCGCGCGAACGGTGGGAGAAGGCGTTCGCCGTGGCGCACTTCGCTATCGAGGCCATCTGGACATCCTTGGGATGGACAGGGGTGGATCTCATGGTTGAGGCCCTCGGCAACCAGTGGGAAGGGCGTTTCTTGCTCGCCGTTGGGAGCAACGTGCGTGCCTATGCAGGCGGGATTCTCGAGCTGGCGCCTGAGGCAAAGATCGACGACGGACTGCTGGATTTCTGGCTTATAGGTGGGAAGTCGATCCGCGACGCGGTTGTGCGTGCAACCCAGATTCTTCTGGGCACCCATGTGGACGCCCCAGGGGTGATCCACTTCCGGGCGGCAGAAGCGACGTTCGACTCAGACGATACACTGCCGCTGCATTTTGACGGCGAGCCAGCCTTGTTTGCACCGCCAATTCAATTCAGCGTGCGCCAGCGGGTGCTGCGTGTCCTGACCCCGCGGGGCGGCTGGCCGCGCATCTTCTCGGCGACCACACCTACCGCCGAACAGCGATGACAGAAGAGGAGCGAGTTCGCCCGTCAAGAAGGTGGGTCAAGATCCAAGGGAGCACGATGCGTCTCGTGGTTGGCGCCGCGATCGGTACTACAATCTTCATCGGGGCGATTCTGCTGGGACCTGTGCTTCAACTGGCTACGCCGGCGGCTGCGCCGACACCGATCCTTACCCTTGTCGCTTTTTCAAGTCCCACGTCTCGGCCCAGCCTGACCCCTGTAGAAACAAGCACTCCTTCTCCAACGGCAACTCGTGAGCCGCCCGAAGGAGGTGGGGGTGACTTCGCGAGCGGCCAACTTGTCGAGGTCTTCGGGACGGGGGGAGACGGGCTTCGCTTGCGGCAAGCCCCTGGATTGTTGGCAACGATTCAGTTCCTGGGTTTCGAAAACGAAGTATTCGAAATTCAGGAGGGGCCTGCGGATGCGGATGGATTTGTCTGGTGGCTTCTCGTGAACCCCTTTGATCCAACCAAGTCGGGCTGGGCCGTCGGCGACTTCCTGCGGCCCGCCGACCCCTAGGAAGTAGGTCGCCGCTCGGTCCTTATCAGGAGGAGGCCATGCTTCAGCCGTCACAGATCCTGGTCTCACGAAAGAAGGGACTCCTCACCATCGAATGGAATGACGGGGAAGTCTCCGAATATCCAATGGCGGGTCTTCGGGCTGCCTGTCCCTGTGCCCAGTGCCGCGGCGGGCACGATCAGATGGGAGAACCCGGTTCTCCGGAGATGCTGGAGATCCCCGTCATCTCGAGCAAGGCGGTCGAGCTCGTCGAGCTGGAAACAGTGGGCAACTATGCGCTGCAGCTGGCATGGGCTGACGGCCACCGTTATGGGATCTACACCTGGAAGTTTCTGCGGGAGCTGGCCGGCCTGA
>JBFJVD010000216.1:0-5113 GCA_041624375.1 Anaerolineales bacterium | reverse complement strand
GATCGCTACCGCATGCTCGCCCTGTTTACGGTCGGTCAGAGTGCCCTCACGTTGCTGTTGATCGCCGGCGCCTTCGCTACCGGCGGCGGACTTCTCTCCATCGTCTCCGCCTACTTGGTCGGAAAGGTCGTATGGGCGATTTCCGTTTCGATTGCGTCGCTCTGGGTTGCGGGTCAGGAATGGGGACGTGGCTGGTGGCGAACGCCGTTGGGATTGCTTGAGGGGCGATGGCGAGGGATGGCTCGTTTTGCGATCAGCACCAACCTGACCGGCTCGCTGACCCTCGTGACACGTGATAGCGAGGTCCTCTGGTTGGGCGCGTTCAGCAGCCCACTCCAGGTGGGCTACTACAAAGTCACCCTGGCGATCCTAAATTTCCTCTTCATTCCCATCCAGCCCTTGATCAATGCCACTTACCGTGAGGTGGCGCGCGAAGTCGGCCGCAAGGCCTGGGATAACGTCCGCTATTTGCTTCGCAGCGGGAGTCTGCTGGCGGCGGGCTTTTCGCTACCGGCGGCCGTCGTACTTGTTGTGCTGGGGCCATGGATCGTCGGCCTGTGGGGATCGGAATTCTTGCCGACCGCCTATACCGCTCTGCTAATCCTGCTTGTCGGTGTGACCGTCATCAACATCTTCTACTGGAATCGGAATGTGCTCCTGCCGCTGGGATTGCCGGACGTACCGACCCGGGTCTACCTGGTCGCGGCCCTGCTCAAGATCCTGGGCATCTTCCTGTTCGTGCCGCGCTACGGTGCGCACGGGATGGCATTTTTGCTCAGCGCGTTCTTCCTTGGGACCGCGCTCGCATTGGTCTGGCGCACCCGGCGCGAGCTACGCCGGTCTGAAGCCCTGCCGGTTGTTTCCGGCGGCTGACTCACCATGCGTATTGCATGCATCGCAACCTCTGAGGTCCCGTCGCGGACGGCGAATTCCATCCAGCTGATGAAGGCCTGCGGCGCCTTGGCGGGGATCGGGAATGACGTTCAGCTATGGATCCCGGGCCTGGAACCCGGGGCACCCTGGGAAACGCTTGCGGCGCACTACGGCCTCCGCGATCGGTTTACGATCCACTGGCAGCGCTCGCTCAAAGCCCTGCGGCGCTACGATTTCAGTCTGAACGCGGTCCTGGCTGCCCGCGCCTGGGAGCCAGACCTGATCTACACCTGGACCCTGCAGGCGGCCGCCTTGGCCTCCCGACTGGGTCGCAGGACTCTGCTTGAGCTTCACGACCGGCCCCAAGGACGATTTGGTCCGCTGCTGTTCCGGACCTTTCTCAACGGCCGCGGGGCGCGGCGCGCGCTGTACACGACGCATGCCCTGCGCCAGGCGCTCGAAGCTGAATACGGGCCAAGGTTTGATCCACCATTTGGGCAGTGGGCGCCCAATGGAGTTGAGCTCGACCGGTATGCAGATCTACCAGATCCTCCAATAGCGCGTCGAGCCCTTGGGCTGGAGGAAGGGTTCACCGCCGGCTACAGCGGCCATCTGTATCAGGGAAGGGGGGCGAGCCTGATGATGGAGCTTGCACTGCGGCAGCCGCAGGTGCAATTCGCATGGGCCGGCGGCGAGCCGGAAGCCATTGGGGCTTGGCGGCAGCGGCTGGATCACGCCGGTGCAAGGAATGTCCGCCTGGTTGGATTCCTGCCCAACGCTGAACTTCCGGGCTTCCACGCGGCTTGCGACGTCCTTCTGATGCCCTACGGCGAGTCGATCGCGATCAGCGGCGGCAGCGGTTCCCCGGCTTATGCAAACCCGATGAAGGCCTTCGAGTACCTGGCGGCCGGACGGCCGATTCTCTCGAGCGATCTGCCAGTCTTTCGGGAGATCCTCTCCGATCAGAATGCGATTCTGCTGCCGCCGGGTGATCTGGATAGCTGGGAGGCGGCCCTTCTGCGTGTCCAGCGGAATGTGCAGCTCCGGGCTGAGCTCTCTGAAAGGGCGCGAAGGGATGCAGCCGCTTTTGACTGGCGCGCCAGAGCAAAACGGGCGCTGGAGGGGTTGGCGCCGTGAACTCGCGTTGGGCCCGGGCCGACAGCGTGCATCGCCTGCCCCGGTTCTGGCTCTGGTTGATCCTGCTTGCCGCGCTGGCGGCGCTTCTACGCCTCTGGCTCTGGCAAGCGTACAGCCCCATCAGTTTCGGGGACACGCCTTCCTACCTCCGGCTGGCTGAAGGACTCGCCGCCGGTTCGCTGGACGGTTACGACGGCACGCGGGTTCCAGGCTACCCCTTGTTCTTGGCGCTGAACGGCCTGGACCTTACGCGTGTTTGGGCGATCCAGTTGCTGCTCGGGTGGTTGATCACGCTCCTTCTCTACTGGATGGGGGTGGTCTCCACCGGAAATCCGGTGGGTGGTGCACTGCTGGGGGCGCTCTATAACGTGATCCCAGGGCAGTTCCTCTGGGAGGCCGCCATCCTCACGGAGACCCTGACGGCGTTCTTTGTGCTCCTGACTGTCGGCGGATGGATGCTGTTGGACTCGAGGCCCAGCTCTACCTCCTCACATCTCCTGGCTCTGGCCGTGGGCGTCGCTGCCAGCCTGGCCGGGATGGTGCGCCCCCTCTTCTACTTCTTGCCCATTTGGTTGCTGCTCTACCTGCTGCTGAACACGAGATGGTCCCTTCGTTCACGCTGGACCCATGCGTTTGCCGTTTCGGTCGGACCTCTTCTTATTCTAGGCGGCTGGCTGGGCTATATGCAGAACCGTTTTCAGTTCCTGGCTCCGACCGTGATGGGTGGCTACCATCTCGTTCAGCACACGGGTGGCTATTTTGAGTTCCTTCCGGACGAGGAGGCCGCGCTCCGCGACACGTACCTGAAGTATCGGGATGCCCAAATCGCTGCCCGCGGCACGCAAGCCAACGCCATTTGGGACGCTATCCCGGAGATGAGCCGCGTGTCGGGTTTATCGTTCTATGATCTCTCAAGGAAGCTGCAGCGTCTCTCGCTTCAGCTGATCCGGGATCATCCCGGGCGGTATGCCCGCAACGTGCTCGACGGTTGGATCGGATTCTGGAAGGCGCCGGTCTACTGGGATCCAGACTCCTTTTCCTCCCAGACCGTAAGCGCGGCCTTCAACGCACTGCGTTGGGTCGGGCGGGGGCTCTCCATTGCCGCCAACGGATTGTTCCTGCTGCTCGCAGCGGGTCTGCTCCTTCTTTCGGCGCTGCGCCGCCGCTGGATGGTCGATCGGCTGGCGCTCTTCGCCGGGGGACTGGTTCTGTTGACGTCAGTTGTACAGACGCTGGCCGATCATGGAGATAACCCCCGATTTCTGGTACCCTTGCAGATGCTCGTCATCTTCGTATTGATCCACTTGTTCTGGCGGCGAATGGGGGATCGCAGAGGAGCTTGATGCGGGAGAAAGCCCTCAGGCTGGCGCGCCGAGTGTGGCCCTGGCTGTTGGCAGGCGCACTCATCGGCCTGCTGCTAGCTCTGATCGATCCGCGCGGCGCGGCCTCCAGGTCATGGACGGCTTTTGCGCTGTTAGGGGCTTTAGCCGGTGCCATTGTCTTCGCGGCCTGGTCGACCATCGGGCCGGAGCGACCGCCGTCCTACCTCCGCTGGGCGCTCTTCCTGGCCTTCGGGCTGCGTTTGCTGGTCGGTGTGGGCCTCACATGGTCGCTGCCTAGCGCTGGCTACGATCAGCCGCATCAAAACGAGGGTTATCTCTTCCCGGATGCGTACCGGCGCGATCAGGATGCCTGGGCGCGCGGCCGCTCGGATGCACCGCTTTGGATTGCCTTCACGGATCCGAAATCCAGCGATCAGTATGGGGGACTGATGCTTCTGAGCGCGGGCATCTACCGCTACTTTGGCTCTGCAGGGCACCATCCTCTCATGCTCATCCTCATCACGGCCAGCGTTTCTGCCGCCGGGGTCGTCTTCGCATGGGCGTTCGCAGCCATGGTATTCGGTGAGCGTGCCGCATCCCTTGCCGCCTGGATCATGGCCCTCTTTCCGGAGTCGGTGCTGCTTGGCGCGACCCAAATGCGCGAACCCTTCCTCGCCACGGCACTCGCGCTGGCGGTCTACGGCTATGCTCGCGTGCGGATCGGTGCCGTGCGCGGTGGATTCAGTTTCCTGCTGGCCGGTCTGCTCCTGACGATCTTTGTTTCACCTCCGTTTGGCATTCTGCTGCTGGGTATCATTGGCGCCGCATGGATCTGGGAAGGCCGCACTGAAGGTCGGCTCGGCCGCTGGGTCTTCGTGCCGCTGCTGGCGCTCGCCGCCTTCGCCTTCCTCCTCACAGTCTCTGCCTGGTCCCGCCTTGAATTCCTGCCATGGGAGAGCGTACGCAAGGTCGTTTTGGGGTGGTTCTTCACTGGGGCCGACTTCGAGCTCCGCAAGCTAGTTCAGGCCTCCGGATGGATGCAGAAGATCTTCGCCCTCGTGCCTGCCTGGAGCCATCATCCGCTTGCAGCGGTCTATGGATTGGTGCGGCCTTTCCTTCCATCGGCGCTGATGGACTCCGATGCGGCGCCGCTGCTCCGAGTCATTGTGAGCTGGCGAGCGCTGGGCTGGTACCTGCTTCTCCCATTTCTGATGTATGCGCCCCTCGCCGCGCTGCGCACGCGTCGCTGGCGCGGTTTGCCGCTATTTCTGAGCGCCGTTGTCTGGCTGACGGCCTTCCTGGCCGCTTACCGCGCGGTCGACGATTGGGACAACCCGCGCTATCGGGCGGTCTTCCTAGCGCTCCAGGCTGGGCTGGCAGGTTGGGCCTGGATGCGGGCGCGGCAGCAGCGAAGCCCCTGGCTCATGAGGACCGCCGTCGTCGTCGGAATCGCCACACTCGCCTTCCTGCATTGGGAGGCCGGCCGTTATTACCGCCTGCCGAGACTGGACCTCTGGGAGACGCTCGGTGTGATCGTCGTCGTCAGCCTCGGATACCTGATCGCAGGCTGGCTCTTGGATCGCAATCGCCGCGAGCCACCGGTTTCATTGACCGGGCGGACCACCGAGGTATAATTCAGCGTTTGAATTTTGACAGCATGTCTATGGAGAGTTGCTGAATGCCGAAGGCCCTCATGACAGGGATCACCGGGCAGGACGGCTCGTACCTCGCTGAGTTTCTGCTCAGCAAGGGCTACGAGGTCCACGGCCTGATTCGCAAAT
>JBFJVD010000215.1:0-5114 GCA_041624375.1 Anaerolineales bacterium | reverse complement strand
GTTCTGCCGCGCGTGCCGGAGCCGCTGTTCAGCAGCAGCGACGGTGGACCGGGATCCTACGAGACCGAATTTCTTGAAGGCCTGATACCGGCGATGGAAGCTGACTTTCCCATTCGAAGCGAATCGGCGTATCGTGCGCTGGCCGGAATCTCGCGGGGCGGGATCTGGGCGCTTGAGATCGGACTGCGCAATCCGGGCGTCCTGAGCCGCGTTGGAGCCCTGAGCCCCTCACTGGCTGTGAACTATCCACGGTCGGCTTATGATCCCTTCCTTCTTGCCGAACAGTCGCAGGATTTCCCGGACGTTCTCTATTTAGCGGCTGGCGACTCTGACTGGGCGCTTCCCGAAACCCGCCGTTTAGTGGCAATTTTTGAAGCCCGGGGCGCGTCGGTTGGGTTTGTCATCGTCCCGGGCGGGCATGAAGACGCCACCTGGTCTGCGCTGCTCGAATCGGCAGTGGGCAGTCTGATCGCGGGCTGGTAGGCGGCACCTCGGTTGCCCTTCGCCAAGGGAAGTTTCATGTCGCGCGGTGAATTCGAGTAAAATGGCGGCTGGCAAGGGCTCGCCGCCCTTGCGGAGGGAGAGACCGAAGATGGCTGAGAAGGAAGCCGATCCCGCCGACGTGATTGCGGCCTACCGTCGGCGCCGCGAGCAGATGGTGCCGATGCTGCTGGGAGCGGCCGCAGGAATCTTGCTCGTGCTCGGCGTCCTGTTGATCGTGCTCTGGATCACCGGCGATAGCCCTCCCTCGCTGCTGGGCTTCCTGGCCAGCGAGACGCCGACGCCGACGCAAACTTCGACGCCGGAGCCCCCCACCGAGACACCCACCCCGTCGCTCACCCCAACGATCACCGAAACGCCAACCCCCGAGGGTCCGATCACGTACATCGTCGAGGAGGGGGACACGCTCTTCTCGATTGCAGAGCAGTTTGAGATCAGCCTGGACCTGCTTCTCGCCTACAATCCCGACATCGCCGATGCGGGGACGATCTTCATCGGGCAGGAGTTGATCATTCCTGCGTCCGATGCCGAGCTGCCAACTGCCACGCCGCTGCCTGGCACGCTCGTGCCGGGTCAGGAAATCGAATATCGGGTCCAGGCCGGGGATACGCTGGAAACGATTGCAGCCGAGTTCAACAGCACCGCGGAAGCGATTGCGGAGCTTAATGATATCGAAGATCCGAACGACATCTTCATCGGCCAGATCCTGATCGTGCCGGTGAACATCGTCACGCCGGTGCCCACGGCGACCCCCAATCCGAACACCGCGACGCCGACACCGCGTCCCTGAGATACCTGGCTCAGCATCACGACGCCCCCGGTTTCCGGCCGGGGGCGTTTGTTTCGCGGGCGGCGAGCTTGACAGGCGGCGAAGAGGCACGAGCGCCGGTGTTCAACCCGGTTGATCAGCCCCGGATTCCAGCCGCTGGAGGGCTGAGCCGATCTCGGTGCGCACCGTTTGGTCCTGTTCCCAGGAAAGGGCATCTGCGAGCGCTGCCTGGGCGACAGATCCGCCGATCTGGCCCAACGCCCACGCCGCGTGCTGGCGAACGATCGGTTCTGCAGCGGTTCGCATCAGCTCCGCCAGCTGGTTTGCGTATAGCCGTTCACCCGAGTTGCCGGCGACCACGGCGGCGTTGCGCAGGAGGCCGGCGAGGCGCGGCCGTTTGAGCGGGCTGCCCTTCAGCTCGGCTGCGTAGGTCTGCTGGTCTAGGCGAAGAAAGGCATCGAGCTGCGGGGCTTGCAGAATGGGTCGCGGCAGGAAAGCCGGCTCGTTCGTGGGGTGAGCGAAGCGCAGATTCCAGGGGCAGACGTCCTGGCAGATGTCGCAGCCAAACAGCCACGCGCCAAGGTCTTCTCGCAGCTCCGGCTCGATCGCGCCCTTCAGCTCGATGTTCAGGTAGGAAATGCAGCGACGGGCATCGATCGTTCGGTCCGGCAGGATGCAGGCCGTCGGGCACGCGTCGATGCAGCGGGTGCAGCTTCCACAGCGGTCAGCTTCGAACGCTGGATCCGGCTCGAGCTCGATGCCAAGAAGGGCTTCAGCCAGGAGCAGGTAGGAACCATGTTCGGGGTGGATCAAACAGGTATTCTTGCCAATCCAGCCCAGGCCCGCCCGTTGGGCGAGCTCCCGCTCCAGCAGCGGTCCGGTATCGGTGTAGATCCGGTGCGGGATCGGCGCACCGACCTCCGCTTCCAAATACGCGACCAGGGTTGCCATCCGATCGTAGAGGGTGTCGTGGTAGTCGTCCCCCACGGCATAGGCCGCCACCTGCATTTCGGGCACTTCGGCAGTTCCCTCCGCAGCGGGTGGGAGGTAATTGGTTGCTGTTACCAGGATCGAGCGGCATTCCGGCAGGATGCGTCGTGGATCGGCCCGTCGCTCGCGGGCACGCTCGGTCGCCATGTAGTGCATCTCACCGTGATGGCCAGCCCCGAGCCAGCGTTCATACACATCCAGATGCGGCGGCGGATCCGGAGTCGTCACGCCGACCAGATCGAAGCCAAGCCTGCGGGCTTCGAGTCTGACTCGCCGGGTGAGCTCTGCCGTTTCGGACGGAAGCCGTGAGACCATGCCGCGATTATAGCGGGGCAAGAGGGGGTAGGGAGACCTGCCGCAACAAAAGCGCCCTGCAGACCGGGAGGTCTGCAGGGCTGGCATCCAAGGAGGAGAAGGATGCAAGTTGTTGACCCTCCCCCGGAACTTGCGCCGGGATCCATGGAGGATCATCCATATTCTAGCCGGCCGCGCTCGGGGATAGGAGTCACAGAAGTCATGCTGATATGTGAAGGAAGTCACAGATGGGTGTGACTCGAGCCGGGTGATGCGTGCAATAAGGTACAATCAGGCGTTGATTGCGCGCTGGTTCGCTGGAGGTCGTTTTGAAATGACCCGCTTCCGTTGGTTGATTGTCTTGATCGTTGTGCTCGGTCTGGCTGCCTTCTTCGCCTTCCGTTCGATCGCCGCTTCGCAAGCCGCCCAAGCTGACTTCCAAACGGAAGCCGCCCGCCGCGGGTCTTTGACCGCGTCGATCGGCGCCACGGGTACCGTGCGCGCCCACCAGACGGCGGTCCTGGCATTCGAAACCAGCGGCACGGTGGAACAGGTGAGCGTCGAGCTTGGTGGGGAGGTCGCCGAAGGCGAGTTGCTTGCATCATTGCGCCAGACCTCCCTGCCGTCTCAGGTGATCCTGGCACAGGCCGACCTGGTGGCCGCGCAGAAGGCCCTGGAGGACCTGCTCGAATCCGACCAGGCTAGGGCGGAAGCCCAGCTCGCGCTCGCCCAGGCGCAGGACGCACTCAGTGACACGGAGTACCGCTGGCGGGTCCAGCAGCCCGGCCAGCGGGCGAGCGGCGAAACGATCGCGGCTGCCGAAGCGAACCTCGTCCTGGCGGAGCAAGAGGTCGAGCTGGCCGAGGCCCAGTTCAACCGTTTCTCAGGCCGTCCTGAAGACGACCCGGCCCGAGCCCTGGCGCGCTCGAACCTGGCCGCCGCCCGCCAGCAGCGGGATGCGATTTTGCGCCAGCTCAACTGGTACACCGGCGCGCCAACGGATATCGACCAGGCCATCCTGGACGCCGAGCTGTCGTTGGCGCAGGCCCGGCTGGCGGACGCACGTCGCGCCTGGCAGCGGGTGGAGAATGGAGCCAACGCCGACGATATCCTGGCGGCTGAGGCCCGCATCGCCGCCGCACGCGCTACGCTCGAGTCGGCCCGGCTCACGGCTCCCTTCTCCGGCAGCGTCACTTCGGTTCAGGCCATGCCGGGCGATCAGGTCTCACCGGGCGCCATGGCCTTCCGCCTCGACGACCTCTCCCGGCTCCTGATCGACGTCGAGGTGTCTGAGATCGATATCAACAGCATCGAACTGGGTCAGCCCGTCACGGTCACATTTGATGCCGTCCTGGATCGTGAGTACGAGGGAATCGTGGTCGAAGTGGGCCTGGCCGGGTCGATTGCGCAGGGTGTCGTGACCTTCCCGGTGACGATTGAACTGATCGACCCCGACGCAGAGGTCCGCCCTGGCATGACGGCTGCGGTGAACTTCATCGTCAGCCAGCTTGAATCGGTGCTGCTGGTCCCCAACCGCGCTGTGCGTCTGATCGAAGGCGAGCGAGCAGTGTACATCCTGGGCGCCGGACCGGGGCGGGGCCCCGCCGGATTGACCCCGGTGATGATCGAGCTTGGCGCCTCATCCGACCTGTACAGCGAGGTGGTCAGCGGCGATCTGCGCGAGGGTGATCTGATCGTGCTTAATCCCCCGACAATCTTCGAACAGGATGGCCCACCGCCCTTCGTTGGAGGCGGCTGATCGTGATCGAGCAGGTCATCGAAGCGCACGGCCTGACGAAGGTCTACCAGATGGGCGAGGTCCAGGTCCACGCGCTGCGCGGCGTCTCGCTCACAGTCGATCACGGCGAAGTGATGGCCATCATGGGGCCTTCGGGTTCCGGCAAGAGTACGTTAATGAATATCCTGGGCTGTCTCGACACACCCAGCTCTGGTGAATATCTGCTGGACGGCCACCTGGTCTCCGACCTGGTGGACGACGAACTGGCGGCCATTCGGAACCGGCAGGTCGGCTTTGTCTTTCAGAGCTTCAACCTGCTCGGGCGGCATACGGCGCTGAGCAACGTCGAGCTTCCCATGCGTTATGCGGCGGTTCGCAAAGAGCGGCGGGCACGCGCCATCGAGGCGCTCGAATCGGTCGGACTTGGCGATCGGATCGACCACCGTCCCAATGAGCTCTCGGGCGGGCAGCAGCAGCGGGTGGCGATCGCGCGCGCCCTGGTCAACAATCCGGCCATCATCCTGGCCGACGAGCCCACCGGCAATCTCGACACCAAATCCGGCGACGAAATCCTGCGCATCCTGCTCGATCTCAACGCCAATCGAGGGACAACCCTGATCTTCGTCACACACGACCCGGAAGTCGCTGCGCAGACGCAGCGGATCATCCATCTGCGCGACGGCTTGATTGAGAACGGGGCCTGAGCGATGTGCCCGTCATCTACCTGGCTGCCAGGCCTTCCCGGCACCCGTGAGGCCTGATCGATGAACCTCACCCAGAGCGCCTTCGAGGCGTTGGACAGCCTCAACAGCAACAAGCTCC
>JBFJVD010000214.1:0-5129 GCA_041624375.1 Anaerolineales bacterium | reverse complement strand
TGGCACAGGTCGGCCTGACGCTTGAGGCCTGGACTCAGCTTCGATGCCATGGAGACTTGGCAGAAGACTGAGCCGGACGTACACTTAGGCCGATATGAGCACGGTGATCGATCTGCTGATCAGGATCCGAATCGCGTGGATGCAGGCTGCCAGCGAAGCCCTGGCGCGCGGCGAGAGCCTCCGGCACTCTGTCAGCGCAGAGCTCTCCCGCTTCTATGACCTGCTGACCGAATCGATCGCCACCGGGGATCCATCCTGGATGGAATCCTTCCTCCAGGGCTGGCTCAACGCACAGGCGGTCACAGAAGTCGTCGCGCCCGATGGCGGACAGCCGCCAAGCCTGGTTCCAGTACTGCAGGCGCTGCGCCAGGTAATGCTCGACGTCGCCCAAGCCAACCTCGAGCCAGCGGAGAGCCTGCAGCTGATCAGCCAGACAGAGCTGGTCTTCGCACATGCCACTGAATACCTGGCCCGGGAAGAGGTCCGGCTCGGTATGGAGAGCGTGACCTCCAAGATGGTGGAGGTTCAAGGGGCACTCGAGCAGCTCGATAAATCGAAATCGAATTTCATCGCGGTCGCTGCGCACGAATTGAAGACTCCGCTCACGCTGATCGAAGGCTACTCCAAGATGCTCGAAGAGCTTCTCGACCGTGAGGATCCGCGCGGCAAGACGATGCTGGTCGGCATCGCCAATGGCGCCCGCCGGCTCAAAGAGATCATCGACGACATGATTGACGTCTCGATGATTGATAACAACATGCTTTCGCTCCACTTCCAGCCCGTCTGGCTCAACCGGCTCCTGGCACTCGCCGAAGCCGAGGTCACCGACTCAGTCCTTGAGCGACGCCTGATCTTTGAGATCAAGCCGTTCGATGGATGGGATCAAATAACCTACGCGGACCCCGAGCGCATGCTCCAGGCCATTCTGAACGTCATCCGCAACGCCATCAAGTACACGCCGGACGGCGGGCTGATTACAATCGACGGCCGCCAGCTGCCCGGATTTGTGGAGCTTCGCATCGCAGATTCAGGGATCGGAATCGCGCCAGAGGACCAATCGCGGATCTTTGAGAAATTCGGACGTCTCGGAAACCCCTCCCTTCACTCGAGCGGCAAGACCAAGTTCATGGGCGGAGGACCGGGGCTCGGCCTGCCCATCGCAAAGGGGATTCTAGAAGCCCACGGCGGTGCGATTTGGGTAGATTCCCCAGGATATGATGAGGAGGCATGCCCGGGGAGCACCTTCCATCTCATGGTTCCGTTGCGGCAGACTGCCCCGGACGCCAAGGCGGCCCGGCTTTTCGAGGCCGTTGAAGAATCCAACACCTGACGAAACGAGGACAACTTCATCGATGCAGACGGCCGCCCGAGTAGCTGCCATCCCGCCCTATTTCTTCGCCACACTTGTCAGGCACATCGCCGATCTGCGGGCAAGGGGAGTGGACGTGATCCGGATGGACATGGGCTCACCCGATCTCCCGCCGGCCCCGCACATTGTCGAGGCGCTCGTGACGGCTGCGCATCGAGGCGATCTTCACGGCTACACTCCCTTCGGCGGCACGCCCGGCTATCGCAAAGCGATCGCCGAATTCTATCGGCGGCGTTTCGGAGTCGAGACGGATCCCGAGACCCAGGTGATCGGCTTGATCGGATCCAAAGAGGGGCTCTTCCACATCACGCAGGCGTTCGTCGACGCAGGTGACGCGGTCCTTGTCCCCGATCCCTCCTATCCAACCTACGCCGCCGCGGCCCGGATTGCGGGCGGGGAGGTTGTCTACATGCCTCTGCTCGCGGAGAACGACTTCCTGCCGGAGCTCACGAAGCTCTCGGAGCCGACCTTGCAGCGCGCGAAGCTGATGTGGCTCAACTACCCGAACAACCCCACAGGGGCGGTCTCAGATTTGTCTACGCTGCGGTCGGCGGTCGACCTTGCACGTCACTGGGGGATCTTGCTTTGCCATGACGCCCCGTACACGGAGGTCGGCTACGATGGTTACCGCGCCCCCTCCTTGCTCGAAATCGATGGCGCCTTTGACGTGGCCATCGAGTTCAATTCGCTTTCGAAGGCCTACAACATGGCTGGCTGGCGCCTGGGAATGGCGGTGGGGAATGAGCAGGCGATCCGGGCGCTCTTCACCCTCAAGAGCCAGATCGACTCCTCGCATTTCGAGCCGGTGCTTCAAGCGGGAATCGCTGCGCTGACCGGGGACCAGTCCTGGCTTGAGGAGCGCAACCGGATCTACGCTGAAAGAAGGGACGCTGTCGTTGAGGGGTTCAGCGCATGTGGTATGGAGGCAAGGAAGCCCAAAGCGGCGCTGTATGTCTGGGCCCAATTGCCGCCTGGCTCCGAGACTTCGGCGGACTTCTGCGAGCGCCTGCTGAATGAGACCGGTGTGAGCATCACACCTGGCGTTGCCTTCGGCCCTTCAGGGGAAGGCTATGTACGCGTCTCGATCAGCACCCCGATCGAGCGCTGCCGGGAGGCCATGGAACGCCTCAAGGCGTGGCTTGCCGATTCCTAGGCGAGGTAGGTGTGAAACCACGCGAGGGTCCGCTCCCACGCGTCCTCGGCCGCCTCGGGGTGGTAGGCTTCAAGTCGCGTGTCGTTAAAGAAGGCATGGTGCGCGCCCGCGTAGATATGAATCTCATGCTCGATCTCGTGCTCAACAAGCTGCGCCTCGAACTCTCGAACCGCTGACACCGGGATCCCCGCATCCAGTTCCCCATAAAGGCCAAGCACAGGAGCCTGCAGCTTCGGCGTGTCCTCGGCCGCCAGTGGCCGCCCATAATAGACCACGACTGCGCCGATGCTGCCGTTCTCGGCCGCGGAGGAAAGCGCCAGGGCGCCCCCCATGCACCAGCCCACGACTCCAATGCGGTCCCCACGGACCCGGTCGTGAGCGCGCAGGTATTCGGTCGCGGCAAGAATCTCACCAACTGCGCGGTCTCGGTCCAGCGCCATCGCCAGTTTGCGGGCCTCATCGGGCTCGCTGGCCTGCGCCCCGTGATAGAGGTCGGGCGCGAGCGCCACGAACCCTGCCTGTGCCAGGCGCACCGCAACCTGCTCGATGTGTGGAACGAGCCCCCACCATTCCTGAATGACCACCAGTCCGATACTCCTGGCTTCGCCTGAGGGCAGGGCCAGCACGCCCGGTGTTTGCGCGCCGTTCGAGGGGTAGGTGATCCGCATCTTTTCGGCTTGATCCATCCGATCCGCCTCCTCCCAGTTGCTTGGTGCCGTGCCACCACCTCAGTATAATCAGCGCATGGCTAAACAACCTATCGCAACGCAGGGCCCGCGTGAACGCGCGTTTCTCATTGGGGTCGAAATCTTCGGCACCGAGGATCTGCTGCCGCTCGAGGACTCGCTCGCCGAATTAGCCCTCCTGGCGCGTACGGCCGGGCTCGAAGTTACGGGCAACACCACTCAACGCCTGAACAAGCCCGACCCAAAGACCTTTATCGGCTCCGGCAAGGTGGTCGAGGTGCGCGACCTGGCCGAAGAGACCCTCTCAGATGTGGTCATCTTCGACGAAGAGCTTTCGCCGCGCCACCAGCGGGAGCTCGAGCGCGCCTTCGGCGATGAGGTGCGTGTGGTGGATCGGACCGCGCTGATCCTTGACATCTTTGCCCAGCATGCCCAGACGCGCGAAGGCGCGCTGCAGGTTGAACTGGCACAATACGAGTATCGGTTGCCACGTCTCACGCGCGCATGGACGCATCTTGCCCGCCAGGCAGGGGGTGGCGGGGGGCGGGCCGGAGGCGTCGGTGGCGTCGGGCTTCGGGGGCCGGGTGAGACCCAGCTGGAGGTCGATCGCCGCGACATCAATCGGCGGATCCTTCGTCTCCGGGATGAGCTGGAAAAGGTGCGGGCCCACCGCAGCCGGTACCGTGCTCGCCGGCGCCGGGCTGCGGTGCCAACTGTCGCGCTGGTTGGCTATACAAACGCCGGCAAGTCGACTCTGCTTAACCGGCTGTCCGACGCCGAGGTTCTGGTCGCCGACCAGCTCTTCGCGACCCTTGACCCGACGACTCGGCGGATTGAGCTCCCGGGCGGGCGCCATGTGCTGCTTACGGACACAGTCGGCTTCATCCAGAAACTGCCGACGATGCTGGTGGCCGCCTTCCGGGCCACCCTCGAGGAGATTGCCGAGGCCGATCTCCTGCTGCATGTTGTCGATATCACCCACCCGAACGCCGACGAGCAAGAGCAGGCGGTTCGCATGACGCTGCGCGAGATCGGCGTCACCGACATCCCGATTGTCACGGCGCTGAACAAGATCGACCGTCTGCAAGATCGCGAAAGTCTGATTGACCGGGTAGACGCCTTCGAACGCGCGGTCCCGATCGCCGCAATCACCGGCGAGGGAATCCCAGGGCTGCTTGCAGCTGTTGAGCATGAGCTGTTCGAAGCGATGTCGCCCCTCGAAGTGGCCATCCCGTACCGCGAAGGTCGGCTGATCAGTCTGTTCCACGAGCAAGGGGTGGTCGAAGGCATCGACCATCGAGAAGATTGTGTTGTGATCCGCGGCCGGATCCCGAAGCGGTTTGCTGAATCCATGGCGCCCTTTTCCCTGAACCCACAACCGGCTCCTGTGAGCACGCTCGAAGAAGGCGAGCCACCAGAGGACCCCGTCAGTTGATTGACCGTCTCTCGGAATACCTGGCCCAGCGGAAAGGGCTGCTCCCAATGCTCGGGCTGGGGCTGGTCTTGCTGAATCTCGCCCTCCAATTCCTGCCCGGCGTTGGCATCATCGCCACGTCGGATCTTCTCCTGCATCTGGGTGTCGTGCTCGCTGTTGTTGGCTTGCTGCTGGCCCGGGCACTGTAATCTGCCAACTTAAAGCCGGGGGATTCCCACCATATGGCGCTTCGCAATCTCAACAAGCTGACAGCGCTGGAACACAGGCTCCGGGGTCGCCTCAAAGGCGATCTGCGGTTCGACCCGTACACGCGCGTCATGTACAGCACCGACGGCTCAAACCATCAAATTGAGCCTCTCGGGGTGGCCTTCCCGCGGCACGCCGATGACCTTTCAGCCATCCTGGAAGTCTGCCAGGAGCTTGGCATTTCGGTCTTGCCGCGTGGCGCCGGGACAAGCCTGGCGGGGCAGACCGTCGGTGAAGCGC
>JBFJVD010000213.1:0-5135 GCA_041624375.1 Anaerolineales bacterium | reverse complement strand
CGCGTGCCCAGGGTGGGCTGAATCCCTTGATGGGATGGAAGAATCAAACGGCCCTGAAGGCATCTCGAACAGTTGACAATCGAGGCAGAACCGTTACGCTAATGGAGATACCTGCCGGAGGGGATGTAAGGGATGGACTTCCACATCGAGATGCTGCGCAAGGTGAGCCGGACCTTCGCCCTCTCGATCGAGCAGCTGCCGGATCCGTTGCGGGATTCGATTGCGGTGGCTTACCTGCTCTTCAGGATCTCCGATTCGCTGGAAGATCACTGCGAACTGGCCTCTCCCGAGAAGGCCAGGCTTCTCCGGCGCTGGGCGGATGTGCTGGCTGGTGAGTGCTCGCTGGACTCGCTCACAAGCGCTGTCGCCCATCTTGACGCCTCCGACCCCGAAATCTACCTGACACAGAACGCGGACCGGGTGTTTGAGCTCATCGACCACATGGATTCGGAAGTGCGGCGCGTGATTGTCGGGCACGTGATCGAGAGCTCGCTCGGCATGGCACGTTGGCAGGATCACGGCCCTTACGTTGAAGACGAGGCCGCGCTCGACGACTATATGCACCAGGTGGCCGGGCGCGTCGGCTATCTACTCACCGACGTCTTCTCCTGGTATTCGCCGATCGTCCGGCGCCGTCGTGATTCGATGATGCCGCTAGCCCGTGAATGCGGCCTGGCGCTGCAGACGGTCAACATCATTCGAGGTATGCGCAAAGATTACGAGCGGGGTTGGGTCTTCGTGCCGCAGTCCTTCTATCGGCCGCTGGGCCTGACCCGCGAGACGCTCTTCGCCCCCGACAATCTCGACAAGGCGCTTCTGGTCGTCGATCGTCTGGCCGACAAGGCCGAAGGCCATCTCTGGCACGGCCTCTCCTATGTACTCGCTTTTCCCCGGCGCGAGCACCGGATCCGGCTGGCCTGCATCTGGCCAGTCCTTTTCGCCGCCCGCACGCTGGCCATCAGCCGGCGCAATGCGAACGTCCTGCTGAACGAAGCCAAGATGGGACGTGATCAGGTGGCGCGCATCCTGGTGCAGACGAAGCTCATGGGGTGGTCGAACCGCTGGCTGAGCTGGTACTACTTCCAGCTGGCCAAACCGGCATTCGCTCGACCCGCCTGACGCCGCCTCAGCGCCGCCCCCACCAGTACAGCAGTGTGCTGCCATCGGTAAACCCGAGCGGGATCAGCACGCCGAGACCAAACACAAGCAGGCTGTCGATGGCCGTGATCAGCGCGAGCGTCCAGGCCTGACTTCCGGCGGTTCGAAGGATCACCGCTGCGACGCCAGCGATCAGGGCCAGCACCACGCTTGCGATGGGTCCACCGAGCGCCCGCCGGATGTGGACGCGCGCCGGCAGCTGCGGCTCGTTGTCGGGATAGAGGGAAGTCGCGATGCCAAATCGGAAGCGGACACCCGTCATGGGATAGCCCGTCTGGGCGGCCGCGATGGCGTGACCGTAATGGTGGACGACTGTCACGCCAACGTGCAGGCCGGCAAGCGCGAGGCCGGAGAGCACGGCATCAGCGGTTGAGAAGGCGCCCAATGCGGCGTAGGCGAGCGCGCTGCCGGCCCAGCTCAGGGCCATCCCCAGCCACGCCGAAGGGAGGACCTCGATCCGCAATCCGAGCCAGCGGCCAAGCTGCAGGGCTTTCATCGCCGCCATCCGCCCCGGACGCTCAACCCCTGTCCGTCAGACTTCGGCGCATGATCGGCCGCGTTTCCGATCGGCGGCCGACCTCCTCGAATCCGGTCTTGGTGAAGGCAGAGACGAGCCCGGTGTAGGCAAAGACGGGCGGAACGTGGTCTTTCCTGGGTTCAACCGGGTAGCCCTCCAGGAGCTCGCCTCCCTGCTCCCGGACATAAGCCGCGGCGGCGTTCAGCAGCTTGGTGCTCAAGCCCTGCCGGCGGTGGGCGCGGTCGACGAAAAAGCAGACCACAGACCAGACCGGCTTGTCGTCGACAGGTTTCAGGATGCGAGAACGCGCCAGACGTGGGAACTCCTCGCGCGGCGCCACGCTGATCCAGCCCACCGGCTCGCCGCTGCGATAGGCCAGCAGCCCCGGCACATCGCCGGCTTCGATCAGCGCCTTCATCGCCGCGCGGTTGCCGGCCCCTTTCTGGGCTTCGTACTCGCGATGGGTCAGCCGCCAGTACATGCACCAGCAGCCGCCGCAGGCCCCGCGCTCGCCGAACAGACGCTCGAAGTCGTCCCAGCGCTCCTTCGTCATGGGTTCGATCGCCAGCGCTTCGCCAGCCTGCTTTGGAGTGACCATCCTGGGCCTCCTCTGTGTGTGAGGGTGGGCAGGAGCGGCGGGGCAGCCACTTCAGTGGCGATCCCCCGTTGGACCTCAGTGTATCCAATCCAGTTGTGCTCTGCCCATCCCCCGGCTGTGCGACTTCCCAGCTAGCGGGCGACGCCGGTGACCAGCGCCAGCCGCAGATCGACGCGGAAGATGAGAACCTCCCCCGCTGTTTCAGCTGCGCGCACGGCCGCCTCGATCCGCGCTCGACCGACGGCGTATTCTGCATCGCTGAGCAGCATCAGCTGCGAGGTGCCCCGCTTCTCGAGGAATGGATCACCGAGCACGGCTTCTCCGATCAGGTCGTTGCGGATGTGTTCGGCAGTCTGGTGGGTGACGTGTTCGAAACCGGCCGCAGCCATCCAGCCGAGGATCGCCCGGACTGAAGGATAGCGCGCCCGGTCGGTCTCGAAGGTTCCCTCAAAGTACTCGTAGAGGAACCAGTGGTTGCGGGGATCGGAGGGATCGAGCCCGATCAGCGCCAGCCGGCTGCCTCTTCGCAGACAGGCGCGAGCCTGCTGGATGAAGCCTCCCGGATCATTGAAGTGATGCAGCGCATTCACACAGCAGATCAAGTCGAACGCTGCGCGGCGATAGGGCAGGTGGCCGGCGCGGCCGCAGCATAGCATCAGCGCTTGCGGCCGCCGCCGGGCGAGGTCGAGCATGCCCCGCGAGCTGTCTATGCCGTGGGCAACCAGGCCGTCCGCAGCGAAATGCGCCAGCCAATGGCCAGTGCCGCAGCCAACTTTGAGCACGCGTTCCGTACCCGGGAGGCGGGCCAGTGATCGCAGTGCAGCGGCGATGCCAGGGTAGGCGTAAGCGCGATAGCGGCGGTCGAACTGATCGGCAGCGGCGTCGTAGTCTAGTCTTGGGCCGCCCAGGGCTTTCTCCTCGCCGGCAGCATAGACCAGATGAGGCATGCGTTCAGTCCTGAAGGGGAACCACCAGGATCGGTGAACGGGTCTCCTTGAGTAGGGTTTCCGTCAAGCCCCCGGCCGCCGGAACTTCGAGCGTCGAGATCGGCGCCCCGAGCACGACCAGGTCGTGGCCCCCCTGCTGAATCTCACGCTGTAACTCGGGAAGGATTTCGGCCTGGGTCAGCCGGGTGGCTGTGCTGACCTCGAGTGCTCTCAAGGAGGCTGCGGCCTGGTCGAGATGCCTTCCGGCCCGGTCACGAACGGGCGGCGGCGCACCGGGCTGCAGTACGTGAAAAACCGTCACATCGGCCCCGGCTCGTCGTGCCAGCCGGCCGGCAAAGCGGACATCGTTCTTGCCCGGTTCTCCGGCGGCCGTGCAGACCAGAATCCGGTTCAGCTGCGGCGCACTGTCCCCGACGACGAGCACAGGGATGTCGACGTCGACCAGCCTGCGCCAGAGGGCTGGCTCGCCGGCAAGCGCCGTCGCCGACGAGATCACCACCAGCTCATGCTGCCCCTCCAGCGTTTCGCGCAGCAGCTCGTCGGCGAGATGGCCGCTGCGCACCCGTTCGGTGATCAGCGCCGATGGTCCATCCCAGGCCCGGGCCTCCGCCGCCAGCAGGGCGCGCAATTCGGCTGCTTCTGTAGGCGAGGGGCCCACTGCGAGCAGCGTGAACGGCCCCCCGGCGCGCCGGGCCAGTTCGAGGCCGAAGGCCACCTCGCGCGACCCCTCTGGAACCGCCTCCACCAGGATCAACAGCTTCAGTCCGGTGGGCGATAGGACATGGTAGTCGGAAAGCCCCACCCAATACTGGCTGTCGGCGGCTGGCGCCGGGCCGTTGCCGGGAAGAAGGGCCTCGATCCGGATCCGCTGTTGGCCGTAGGCGGCCTCTGGCGTCAGCGGCCGTGCGCCGGTGAGGGCGTCAAGCGAAAGGACGACACGGTAGGAAGCTCCGGAGAAGATGCGCTCCCGCACCCGGCCCCGGCCGAGCACCGGCACACCCGCCCCCGGATGAAAGCCGTGCTCCTGAAGAAGCACGGATTCCGGCCGGAAAAGAACCCGCACCGGCGCCCCATCGTCGTGGGGTTCCGCCGCCGCTGGCATCGGCAGCGTAGTGCCGCCCAGGCGGATGAGGCCGTCATCATAACGGCCGCCAAGGACGTTGCCCCCACCGAGGAAGGTCGCCGTGAATTCTTGCTGCGGATGGTGGTACAGCTGATCCGGCGTGCCCACTTCAACCAGTTCACCGCGGTCGATCACCCCGATGCGGTCGGCAAGCTCGAAGGCCTCCAGCTGGTCGTGGGTCACCAGGACGGCGGTCACGCCAAGCTGCCGCTGGATCTGCTTCAAGCTCTGCCGGAGCTGCGCCCGGATCTTCACATCGAGCGCAGCGAACGGTTCGTCCAACAGGAGAACGGAAGGGTTGTACGCCAGCGCGCGAGCCAAGGCCACCCGCTGCTGCTGGCCGCCGGAGAGTTCACTGGCATAGCGGGCGTGGAGGCCGACGAGCCCCACGAGATCGAGTAAGGCTTCGGCTTTCAGCCGGCGCTCAGCTTCCGGAACCCGCCGGATACGGAGTCCAAACTCGATATTTTCCAGGACCGACATGTGGCGGAAGATGGAGTAGTTTTGAAAGACGAATCCGGTGCCGCGTGCCTGAGGCGGAACGTCGGTCACATCCCGTCCTTGCAGCACCACCCGGCCGGCGTCCGGCCGGATCAATCCGGCGATCACCCGCAGCAGCGTGCTCTTCCCGCTTCCGCTCCCGCCGATCAATACGAGCAGCTCGGCATCCTGTATCTCCAACGAAACCCCATTCAGAACGAGCGTGTCGCCGAACCACTTGGTGAGCTGGTGGAGATGGATGGACATCAGGCGGGCTCGGCCACAACGGGCTGGCGTGTGAATCGGAGCAGG
>JBFJVD010000212.1:0-5185 GCA_041624375.1 Anaerolineales bacterium | reverse complement strand
GGAGCGGCGGTATGCCCTGCTCCCGTGGCTTTGCTAACGAGGGTTGGCCAGGCATCTGTGTGTGCCCGTGATACCTGCTTGTGTCCTGGTGCGTGAGGGTCGGGAAACGGAAGAGGCGTCAGCTATTCCCACAGTCACGAAATGAAAAGCGGCTCAGATTCCCTGAGCCGCTGGATCGCGAAATGCGCCCCGCTCAGCCGGTGGTGGCCGGCACGCCGCGCCGGAACCACTGGCGCCACTCACGCCCTTCCCAGACAACCAGAATGGGGGCTGCGTTGAAAATCGAGGAGTAGGTGCCGCTGGCGATGCCGATCAGCAAATAGGTTACGAATTGCTTGGTCGTGACTCCGCCGAACAGCAGCAGGGCAAGGAGCGTGAAGACGACCGTAAGCTGGGTGTTGATGGACCGATCGAGGGTCTGGATGATGGAGTGGTTCACCAGCGTCTCATAGGGCAGCCGCCGATAAAGCCGCTGGTTCTCCCGGATGCGGTCGAAGACAACGATCGAATCATGCACCGAATAACCGATCACGGTGAGCAAGGCTGTCAGGAAGAGAGCGTCCACTTCCCAGCCCAGGAATCGGCCGAAAACTGCAGCGATCCCCACGACGATGGCGACATCGTGGAGCATGGCGACGATGGCTGCGAAGCCATAGCGAAAGGCGTGGGGAATGCCGCGAAATGCGTAGGTGATGTAGGCCAGAATGCCGATCGCCGCCAGCCCGACGGCCCCGGCGGCCCGCTGCGCGACCTCCGTCCCCACCGACGGACCGACCAGTTCGAACCGCAGCTCGGTTACCTGACCGCCGAATCGCTGCTCCATTTCAGAGAGCACCCGAAAGCGAGTCGCATCATCGAACGGCTTGCTGCGGACGACGATGTCCGTCTCGCCTGCGCTCTGCACGACCGGGTCGCTGATTCCCAGCTCCCCGTACAGGCCAACCACCTCAGCAGGCGCCGGGCGTCGTCCTTGCTCAAAACGCACCTCGAGCAGGCTTCCCCCGGTGAAATCGATGGCCAGCGGAAGTCCCCAGGCGGCCAGGGCGAAAAGGCCGGGCAGAATGAGCGCTAGCGAGAAGGCGAAGTACCAGTAGCGTTTGCCAACAATGTCCAGCATCGGTCCCTCACACCCCCAGGAGCCTTGGCTGGCTGACGTCACGCAATCGGTCGAGAACCAAATGCATGAGCGTGCGAGTCAGCGTGATGGCGGTGAAAAGGCTGACCAGAACGCCAATGGCCAGGGTGAGGGCGAAGCCTTTTACGATGCTCGCCCCAAAGGTATTGCCAAACCAATACAAGATGGCACAGGTAATCAGGGTGGTCAAATTGGAGTCACGAATAGACGGCCAGGCGCGTGAGAATCCCATATCAATCGCCTGCCGCAGCGTCCTTCCGGCGCGAAGCTCCTCCTTCATGCGCTCGAAGATCAAGATGTTGGCGTCCACCGCGACGCCGATCGAGAGAACGAATCCGGCGATCGCCGGCAAGGTCAACGTGACGGGGATCAACTTGAAGAGTGCGAACGTTACGACGGCGTACGCCATCAAGGCGATATCGGCCAATAGACCCGGAAGGCGGTAATAGAGGGCCATGAAGGCCATGACGACGGCCATCCCGATCACGCCGGCCACCGCACTCTTGCGGAGCGAATCTTGGCCGAGCGTAGGCCCGACGGTCTTGATTTCGATCACCTGGAGCGGAACCGGCAAGGAGCCGTAGCGGAGCTGTACGGCGAGACTGTTGGCCTCCTCGAGGGTGAAGCTCCCGGTGATGCTCCCCTCACCACCGGTGATCGCCTGCTGGATGATCGGCGCAGAGATTACCTTCCGATCGAGGACGATGGCCAGCGGATCACCCACATGCTGGGCGGTGAACGTGGCAAACGTCTGCGCGCCTTCCTCGGTCAGGGTAAAGCCGACCGCATACTCGCCTGTGATCGGGTCTTGGATGACGCTGGCGGTTTCGAGCGCCGCGCCGGTCATCACGGTTGGGAAGATCAGGCCTTCTGCCTCCGGATCCTCCTCTTCGCCGGCGCCGAAGTCGGTCCGGATCGGCTGGTCCAAAAGTGCTGCCGCCGCGCCGGGTCCGATCGAGCTGAGGTCGACAAACTCGAGCAGACCGGTCTCACGAATTGTGCTCACGGCCTGTTCCGAATTCTCGATCCCGGGCAGTTCCACAAGTACCCGCCGTCCACCGACGACCTGGACCACCGGCTCCGTCACACCCAGCCCATTGACGCGGCTTTCGACGATGTTGCGAGCGGTCTGCATCTGTTCATCGCTGACCTCGGTTTCCGCCGGCAGGTCGGCTTCCAGCAGCACCCGCAACCCGCCTTGAAGGTCGAGACCGCGAACAATCTTGATGTCGCGCTCAAAGGAGCCCAGTCGGATTCCAGGATTGCTCGGCAGCACGATCCAGACCGCCGCGGCCAGGATCAGGATGATCGGGATGAGTAGGTTCCAGTTTGGGCTTTTCATGCTCCGGTGCGTTGGTGCCCTCATGGCACGAAAAAAAGCAGCCCTTCCGTTCGCGACCCATGGCGGAGGGCTGTCTGGACGGCGCTCGGCGGATTATACCTCCGGCACCGGTTGAAGTCCATCGCCGAGCGCTGCAAGGACCTGCTTGAGAACCTGAGTCTCGTCGAGATCATCGGTCGCCAGATAGACATCGCAGTTCGCTCGGGCGTGCGCCAGCCTGCGGTGCTGCTCTTCGTATTCTTTGCGAGTCCAGTTGAGCTGTTTCCGCTGGGAGCAGGTCTCGAAGGAAGCATCAAGGAAGATCAGCACGTCGGGATCTGTGAGCTTTTTCCACATGTCGGCGACATAGGAGTGCTCTTGCACGATTTGCCGGGCATGGATGCCGGCGGCTTGGAGCCCTCGCGCCAGGGTGGATTTTCCGGCTGCGCACGGCCCGACCAGGGCAACGGTGAATGTTTCACGCCGAGGCGACTTTCCGCCGGATCTCATGCGTGCCTGCTCAGAGCGGCACCCGGACGGTTAGCCGGCGGGCATCGTCGGTGGAACGGGGTTGCACGGCCGCCACCACAACGCTGATGTCGTCCACCGGACGCCCCTCGTCACGTCTGAGCGCCTCTTCAAGGAGACGGTCGGCCCACGCGCGGGCATCCAGGCCTTGGTTCGAAAGCTGTTGAACGAAGCCTCGAACGTCGAGCTGGTCGCCTTTTCGGTCGCCGGCGTGGGTGAGCCCATCGCTAAAAAGAACGACGGCTAGGTTTTCTTTCAGCGGGATTTCCGTGATGTGGGGTCGAATATTGCGCTGAACCCCAACCGGTGAGACCGATGAGTCCAGAGTTTCAACGCCGTCCGGTCGAACGATGAAGACCGGCGCCGGATTGTTGCGGGTGATTACAATGGTCTCGGTCTGTAAGTCGATGGACAGGATGTTGAGCGTAGCAGACACCTTGCCGCCCCGGTAGGTAAACAGGTAGTCGGAGGCAGCGCGCGCGGCGGCGCCGTCCCGCACCCCTTCCGAGAGCAGGCTGATGGCCTTGCGCACGACAACGTTCGAGATGGCCTTTGCTGCTTTGCCAGAGCGTTGGCCGTCGGCCAGGACGAAGGACAGCCCGCCGCCCGGGCGTTCGATCATCTCGAGCGAATCTCCGCTCTCTGAAGTGGCGTATTTCCCCACCTTAGCCACAGCTACGACGGCTTCCATAACGGCGTAATTGTACCCTCCGTTACGCTTGAAAGGTGTCTGTAAGGTGATCGCAAGGCGGGATTCGGCGATCCTGGACTAGAGTGTTACGAGAAGAGGTGATCCAATCGATAGCGTAGAATGTCGGAAGGGCCAAAGGGGACCGGAGGTCCAGGGCATCCTTTGAACTCAGGTATCTTTGTTGAACTGCCGCGGGTGATCGAACAGGCGATCGACGAGAGCGCCATCCACGTCGGCCGCAAGCCGGTCGCGGTTGTTGCCGAATATCCCGCCCACCTGCCCTCGATTGAGGGTGATCCAGACGAGCTCGCCGGCATCGTTGGCGCGCTGCTGAGCGACGTGCTCTCGTTCATGGATCAGGGCGAGATCAAGATCCGCGCCGAATTGCTGCCGGCGGGGGAGTCCCCCGAGATCGATGGCGAAGCCCGAGGAAATCCGGAGACTCTGGCAGAGGGTGGGCCCTGGGCAATTGTCCGGTTCGCGTTCAACGGTGGACCCGCAGCTGAACAGGGGTTTTCGGCTGTGCTGCAGGGTGAGAGCGACCTGAAACTGGCGGGAGAACGCAGCAGGCTGGAAGCGCGCGGTGGGCGGATGTGGTTTGAGGCCGGTACCAGCTCGATCCAGCGCGTCGGTTTCGCCCTACCGCTGCATGCGGTGCACGTGTTTCGCGAGGGCGCGGCTGCACAGTCCGTTCGTCGGGCCGTCGCCGCGCGGCTGCCTGATCACGGGGAGGATCCGAAGGGGATCCTCGTGCTGGCCGATCAGGCGGAGGTGCGGTCGCTGCTCACGGAAGAGCTGGCGCAGGCCGGCTACCGAGTGATCGTTGCAGAGAGCGGTGACGAAGTGCTCGGCCTGGCTCGCTCCGAGCGCCCGGACCTGGTGCTGCTGGATCTCTTGGCTCGGATGCCGACGGCGCTCGATGTGGCCATGATCCTCAAGCAAGATCGGGCCACGCGCGGAATCCCCATTCTGTTTCTTACCTCCATCGACGATGCGCAGGGCGGCACGCAAATGGGCGCCGTCAATTTCCTGGTGCGCCCTGAAGGGACCGGAGCCCTCATTACTGCGGTCAATGCGCTTCTCACTTCCGGATTGAGCACGGCAACGCGAGTCCTGGTCGTGGAGTCGGACGACACAGTGCGCGAAGGCATGGTGATGATGATTCAGGCCCACGGCTACCGGGTGACGGTGGCGAGCGCGCCTGAAGAAGCGATGGCGCTCGCGGAGCGGGTGGCCCCAGGCATGGTGCTCGTCAACGCCGACATGGCCCAGGAGCGTGACTACTGGCTCCTGCGCGGCCTGCGTCAGCTCTCGACCTCGATGGAGATCTATGTGCTTGCCGATAGCGTCGATGAAGCCCAGGCGCGCGTCGCACTCACGCGGGGCGCCTCGGGCTACAGCAACACGGGCCGGCTGCAGGATCTCCTGCGCAAGGCTCGTGAGGACCCTCCACAAAACAACGCCTAACCGCGGCGATGGCTGAATCCAATCGCGGGCGGGACCATTCGGT
>JBFJVD010000211.1:0-5191 GCA_041624375.1 Anaerolineales bacterium | reverse complement strand
GAAAGGCGATGATCGCTGCAGCGCCATGGGACATCATGAAGATGAAGCCGCTTAGCACGTGGAGGAAGAGGATCCAGGGATACATGCAGCTTGCCCTCCAGACGTTAGCCCGTGCTCGCGCCCCAAAGCTGGTCGCGCCGCATCGCCCGGCTGATCGCCAGCGGGAGCAACAGCCAGGGCAGCAGATAGGGGCCAAAGGCGAACAGGCCCTCAAAGCCTACGGCGGTCCAGGCGCGCGCCTCGCCACCGGCCAGCGCCCAGGTCCAGAGAAGCGCCAGGCCGCCGACGGCAACTGCGGCGGCGGTGAGCAGCGCCCGGATCGGACGACGGGTGGACGGATCGGCAACAGTCCGGTGCCGTTGAATCAGGGCCACAATGCCAGTCGCCAGGCCTCCCAGGGTCACCAGCGCCAGCAAGGGTTCCGGCCAGGCACGAACGGCGGCGAACGCGCCGCCCGGGACGGGAATAAACCACAGGAACAGCCAGGCCAACCACGCCGCCGCTACCGGGAACATCCAGCGGTAGGCGAAGCGCCCGTCCGGGTACAGGTAAAGCAGGAACAAGAGTGAGCCAAACCCGATCCAGCGAAGTGATCCGTAGACATAGTCCATCACTGCAGGCTGGGAAGCCACCATGGGTTCGAATGAATGGGTGTGGAAGAAGCCTGCCGCCAGCGCCAACAGCGTCAGGGCGGCGAACTTGGGCATGAAGCGCTGCGAACCGCGCCAGAACATCCATAAGGCCAGGCCGGCGTAGGCCACCCCGAATCCGCCGACGAGCGCACGATGCAGCAATCGGGAGGTGTTGTAGTTCAGGCCGACTCGGTGATAGGCCATCACGAACGACCTGGGGATGACCACGCCCATGTCCATGAGTGAACCCAGCCCGGACACGGTAAATCCGGCAGCCAGGATCAGGAGCACGATCCAGCCCGCGCCGACGAGGCGCGGGGTTCGCTCGGAGGTGTCCGCTTCCAGCCAACCCAACGCCAGCTCGGTCGAAACCCCGAAGAAGGCCGGCACGGGCGCAAAGATCAGAAACGCGTTCAGGACGCCGAGCGAACCGATTTCACCTTCGGCGGCTTCCTGGAAGTCCATGAAAAGACTGAGGATGGCGATCTGCAGCAGGAAGAGCAGCAGCCCGAACAGCGCCCCGCGCAGCCACCGGCGGCGGGGCAGGAACCCTTCCGCAGCCAGATACAGCGCACCCAGCGGCGCGCCCATGATCAGGCCGACGATGAGGATGCCCATGGTGCCGCCGATGCTGAAGCTGGGCTGCATGCCGCCATAGACGGCCACCGCCCGCATCGCCACCCGGGCAGGAATGCCGGCAAAGAGACCGGCCATGGCGCCCGCCACAATGGCCAGCGGAACCCGGTTGAGATCCACCGATCGCGAAACGCGTTTTCGGACGTCGAGCTGGAGGTTGGTTTCCATTGTCGCGCCTCACTCGCGCAAAATCTGAGCCCTTCTGCGATCAGAAGGGTTTGAACATCATCAACCACAAGACCAGCGCCCAGCCAAGCACGCCGGAGATGGTGAGCAGCCAGGGTCGCCCGGCCTGGAGCAGGGCCTGCAGCTCATCCTCGCTGAGGGTTTGGGCTTCGGTGGTTGGCTCTTGCCCCTCGTACTGCGGCAGCCCGAGCGCGTTGAGGATCGGATCGATGTAGCCGCGCCCGAAGTACCCCATAGAGAGGATCAACACGACCAGAATCCCGAGCGACGTCCAGATCCAGCCTTCGCCCCACCAGCCGCCCAGGAAACCCATCGTGATGCCGCTCGCCAGCAGCAGCAGAAACGAGATCCAGGAGACCAGCTGCACCCAGCGGGATCGTCCCAGCTCGATTAAGGCCCGAACCTGAGCCACTTCCTTTTCCTGCCGCAGCCGGAACATGATGTTGACGGTCGCGCCGTGGCCGAGCATGAAGCCAAACGCGCCGACCAGATGCAGGAAGATGAGCCAGCGATACATGCCGTAGATCCTCAGCGCTCCAGGGTGGCTGATCCTGTTTCAGACAAAGTGTAGGGAACCGGCGTGACCGGAGCGTTACGAAATCTCAGGGGCCCAACCCTCCGTAGCGCGAGCGGTGTACAATGGGTCGGACGGTTCGTGCGCCAGCCGATGCAATCGTGAGGAACCCGGCCCATTGTCCAGCCTGAGCATCCGTCTGCTCGGTCCACCTGTGGTGAAGGTGGACGGGCATCCCATCAAGGTCGATACGCGTAAGGCCATCGCGCTCCTGGCTTATCTGGCCGTGACCGGTCAGGAGCATGGGCGCGACACGCTGGCCGCGCTGCTCTGGCCTGAATCGGATCAGAGCCGAGCGCGGGCGGCGCTGCGGCGGACTCTCTCCACGCTCAACCGCGCGCTCGGTGAGGGGTGGCTGCGCGCCGGCCGGGCAACGGTGGACCTCTCGCAGGCCGACGGCTTCGCGCTTGACGTCCTGAAATTCCAGGATCTCTTGCGCCGGGTAGAGCGGCATGATCATGATGGCCCAGATGGCTGCCAGCGCTGCCTGGGTTGGCTTGAGGAAGCAGCGGCGCTCCATCATGACGATTTTATGGCCGGCTTCACCTTGCGAGACAGCCCGGCGTTCGACGAATGGCAGCTCTTTCAGGCTGAGAGCTACCGCCGGGGCCACACGCGCGCACTGGAGCAGTTGACGCGCGCCCGTGCCGCCCAGGGGCGGTTGGACGAAGCGATCGAGAGCGCCGGCCAGCTGATCGCGCTCGACTCGTTGAACGAGACCGCCCACCGCAACCTGATGGAGCTGTACGCTTTGCGCGGCGATCGCAGCGCCGCGCTCCAGCAGTACCGCGAGGCTGTGCGCGTGCTTCAGGAGGAGCTGGGCGTGGCGCCGCTCGAAGAGACCACCGAGCTCTATGAGCGGATTCGTGAGGACGAGTTCGCGGGCGCTGCCCAATCCCGTGACCTGCTGCCGGTCGTCCCGGTGGCGGCTGAACCACCCGGCGCCGCCTCGCTCCGCGGCAGATTGCCGCTTGTCGGCCGGGAGGCGGATCTGGAATCTCTCTGGACCCAGTATCAGCGCGTCGCCAAAGACGGTCGCTTCGTCCTGGTTGAAGGCGAAGCCGGTGTTGGCAAGACTCGGCTCACGGAGGAATTCGCGGCGCTGCTGGCTGAACGCGGCGTGCGCATCGCCGCTGCGCGCTGCTATGAGGAGGAAGCCGACCTCGCCTATGGCGCCCTCACGGACGCCCTGCGCTCGGTCTTTGAGTCCCATGATGAGGCCTGGTGGCACGAGCTTCCCGAAGGGACGCTCGCCGAAGCGGCCCGCCTGCTCCCCGATCTGGCGCCTAACCTGCCCGACGGGCCGCCCCTGCCGCCGCTCGACAGCCCCGGCGCGCAAAGCCGTTTCTTCGAGGCGCTGCGGCGCATCTTCCAGGCGATGGACTCGCCCAACGGCCCGGCCGTATTCCTGATCGACAACCTGCACTGGGCCGATGAAGCCACCCGGGAGCTGTTCAGCTACCTCGTACGGCGCCTGCACGGCTCCCGGATCTTTCTGCTGGCGACCTGGCGTAACGGGAACGCGCTGGACGCTCCCGACCTCCGCAGCTGGACCGGGCAGGTGGGCCAGGCCGGAACTGGAACGCAGCTGCAGCTATCCCGGTTGAACCGCGAGCAGGTCGCCGACTTGATTCGCCTGCTGGAGGAATCAGGAGCGGAGCTTCCCGCCAAGGTCGGTGGAAGACTCTTCTCACATACGGAAGGTCTGCCACTGTTCATTGCCGAATACCTGGCTGCGCTCGAGAACGGGCGTGTGAACGGCGTTGAAGAGGATTGGGGGATCCCTGGCGGCGTTCGCGCCTTGCTGGAATCTCAATTAAACAAGGTAGGCGAGGCCGAGTCGCAGCTGCTCGGCGCCGCCGCCGTCATCGGTCGCTCGTTCGAATTTGACGTGCTGCGTCAGGCCAGCGGCCGGGGTGAGGAGGAAACCGTCGGCGGCCTCGAATCCTTGCTGGCGGCCGGGCTGATCGCCGAGGTGGGGGAGGCGGCCGGCCCGCGTGGCCCAGTCTACGACTTCAAACATGAGCAGCTGCGCGCGGTGGTCCTCGAAGGCCTCACGCAGGCCCGGCGGCGCCTGCTGCACCGGCGGGTCGCCGAGGCCCTGATCCGCAGCGCCGGGCGGACGCGGGTGGATTCAGTCGCCGGCCGCCTTGCCCATCACTACGCCATGGCCGGGGATCAGGCTGAAGCGGCAGACTTCTACGTCCGCGCCGGCGATCACGCCCGCGGGCTGTTCGCCAACCGCGAAGCGCTGGCCTACTACATGGAAGCGCTGACGCACGGGCATGAGGACCTGGCCGGACTGCACGAGGCCATCGGCGACCTGCAGACGCTCGAGGGCGACTACGGCCAGGCGCTGGCCAGCTACCAGGCGGCGGCCGCCTACCTCGATGCGCCGGAGACGTCCCGGTTGGAGCGGAAGCTGGGGGGCGTCTATCATCGCCGCGGTGACTGGGATCAGGCCGGAAGTCATTTCGAAGCGGCCCTGGAAGTGCTTGGCGAAAAGGGCCCGGTCCATGCGCGTGCCCAGATTCTTGGCGAGTGGAGCCTGACGCGCCATCAGGCAGGGGAGCCGCGCCAGGCGCAGTCGCTCGCCCGCAAAGCCCTGAAGCTGGCAGCCGACTCGGAGGATCCCGAGGCACTTGCCCAGATCCACAACATCCTCGGCATCCTCGCCCGAGGTCGCGGCGATCCCGAGGAGGCTGAGAAACAGCTGCGCGCCAGCCTGACCTTTGCCGAAGCTTTGGGCGATCCGTCCGTCCGGGCGGCTGCGCTGAACAACATGGCGCTGGCATTGGGAGATTCGGGCAAGCATGGGCAGGCCTTCGAATATGCCCAGCAGGCCCTCGACCTGAGCCGCTCACACGGGGACCGGCATCGTGAGGCGGCGCTTTTGAGCAACATGGCGGATCTGCTCCATGCCGATGGCCGGACGGAGGAGGCCATGCCGCTTCTCAAGCAAGCGGCCGGCATCTTCACCGAAATCGGCACGGAGGAGCGCGACTACGAGCCGGAAATCTGGAAACTGATCGAGTGGTAGGCGCCGCCGAACCGCACGCTGCGGTCGGTTGCGGCCGGGGGGAATCAGCAGGGGCGGCCCGCCGGGCTGCGTCGCCTGGGTAGGATCGGCTCCGCTTCGTCGGCTGTAGGCATTCATTCGGAT
>JBFJVD010000210.1:0-5204 GCA_041624375.1 Anaerolineales bacterium | reverse complement strand
TGCGAGGATATCCGGAATGGCCTGCGGTTGAGTCGCAAGCGAGAGCCGAGGCCTTCCTGACGCAGATGCGGAGCCGCCGAACCGTCCGTCACTTCTCCGACCGATTGGTCCCCCGAGAGGTCATCGAAACCTGCCTGCGCACCGCCGGCTCCGCGCCCAGCGGCGCCAATATGCAGCCCTGGACCTTCGTCGTCGTCGCCGACCCCGAGATCAAACGCACCATTCGCGTCGAGGCCGAGAAGGAAGAAAGGGATTTCTACGAGCGAAGGGCGCCGGAAGAATGGCTCGCCGCGCTGGCCCCGCTGGGAACCGACTGGCGCAAGCCGTTCCTGGAAACGGCGCCCTGGCTGATCGCCATCTTCTCGCAAAGCTACGGCCTTCTTCCGGACGGTCGGAAAGTGAAGCATTACTACGCGCTCGAGTCGGTCGGCATCGCCACGGGTTTCCTGATCGCTGCGTTCCACAGCGCCGGGCTCGCTACCCTCACCCACACGCCCAGCCCGATGGGTTTCCTGAACGAGATCCTGCACCGCCCGGCAAATGAACGGCCGTTTCTTCTGCTCGTCGTCGGTCATCCGGCGGAAGAGGCGGTGGTGCCGGAACTTCTTAAGAAGCCGCTCAACGAAATTAGCGTATTCTTCGAATAGCTTGATCCGCTCCAGATTCCACCCCAGCCTACTCCAGGTGGGACCATCCGCTATGGCCCAGTCTGTCCTATCCGTCGACCTCGCACTGCGCCGCTATGCAGACTTCGGGATTGCCATGCTCCGCGCCGCTGGCGAGAGCCCTGTGCTTCTCGAGCCGGCCAGCCTCGGCCTGGCAGATCCGCCCGACGCCGGCCGCTTTGCAGACCGCATCGAGGCCTTCTGCCGCCAACAGGACATCAGCGTCCTGCTCATCGATGGTCCGCAGGGATGGCGCTACCCGGGATCGCCGATCGCGCATATGCGCCTCTGTGAGCGCGTGCTCAACACGCCGGGCAAGACGGGCGTTCCCGGCCGCGTGAAGCCTTCGACCTACCTCCCCTACATCCGCTTTTCGATCGAAGTGTTCCAGCGCCTGCGCACGTTCCACGGCTGGCGCTTGCTCGAGGAAGATTGGATGGCGCCTCCGAGTCGGCGCTGGCTGATCGAGTCGTTTCCCTCTGCGGCCTGGCCGTTGCTCGGCCTGCCCCGTCTTCCAGCGAAAGCCCGCGCGCCCGAGCTGGGCCCGTGGGTCGGCGGGCTGCAGGACCGCTTTCGTTGGGAACTGCCCGCCGGGATCACGCATGACCAGCTTCAGGCTTGTGTGGTCCTGCCGGCCGGCGCGGCGATCGCCACCCAGCGGCCGGCGGAGGTTGTGCTGGCGGGCGTCGATCCGATCTTGGGCAATGACGGGACAGTCTATGAGGGCTGGATCGCGAGCCCGCGCCTGGCTTCCGATTCGAGCGAGCCTTGAGCGTTGGCGAGATCTTTCAGCATGTAGGATGCACCGATGCGGTAGCCAAGCCGGCGGTAGTAGGCGCGGGTGCCAAGTGAAGCGATGATCGCCATGCGAGGGTAGCCGCGCTGCTCCGCCAGGCCTTCGGCACGGGCGATGAGCTGCGAGCCGAGGCCGCTGTGCTGGGCAGCGCCCTCGCGAGCACGCCCAACTGGCATCGAGGGGCCAACCACGTGGACTTCGCGGATCAGCGCTGCGCCTTCCAGATCTGGCAGATCCGTAGCCGGTGATCCGGGACCCGGCAGCGATAGTCGCAGATAGCCCGCCAGCCGATCGTCGGGAGTCACCCAAGACATAAAGTGCTCCTCTGCCCCACCGGCGGGGTAGACCAGATCCTCGAACCGAAGCTGATCGGGTTCAACCGGGCGTCCCCGCACCTCGCGGCAGCGAACGCATTGGCACTGGAGTCCGCGCGCCGCCAGCGCTCGCTGAGCATCCTGTCGCAGGCTGGTGCGGCGATTGCCTTCGACGACATTCGTCGAAGGGATATCCCGAATCACCCGGTTCACCCGGCAATAGCGCGGGATGGTCGGCTTAAGGTTCACCAGCAGATCGATCAACGTTTCGGTGCTGTACGGCTCGTACTCGCCGCGCGCCCAGAAATCATAGAGCTCGGCGTTCGGCAGCAGCTGACAGGGGTAGATCTTCAATTCGTCGGGGCGCAGCCAGGGATCGGACCACAGCCGTGCGAAATCCTGGCGATCGCTCTGCGGCGAGGCGCCGAGCAGGTTGGGCATCCAGTGGAGCACGATCTTGAAGCCGGCCGCACGCAGCAGTCCGACAGCATACCGGGTGGCAGCGACAGTGTGACCGCGCTGGTTGAGGGCGAGGATCCGGTCGTTGAGGCTCTGGGCGCCAAGCTGGACTTTGGTGACCCCCAGGCTCCGCAGCCAGGTGAGCTCTTCCCGGTCGACGTGATCGGGACGGGTCTCCACCACCAGGCCAACATTGCGGTGTTGGGCCGTCTCGTTGGCCGCCTGCGCCGCCTCAAGAGAGCTTGAGTCAAAGCCGTTCATCGCATCAAGGCAGCGTTGGACGAACCAGGCCTGGTAGTCCCGGCGGTACGAGCTCCAGGTTCCGCCGAGAATCAATAGCTCGACCTTGTCGGTCGGGTGGCCGATGTTGTGAAGCGCCTGCAGGCGGGCGGCGGTTTGCTCATAGGGGTCAAAGTTGTGGTGCAGCGCCCGCATCGCGCCCGGCTCGTCGGCCAGATAGGACTTCGGCATACGGACATCTGTCGGGCAGAAGATGCATTTGCCCGGGCAGGGGTAGGGCTTGGTGAGCACCGTCACGGTCGTCACGCCGGAGAGGGTGCGAACAGGCTTCATGCGGATCTTCTGCAGCAGGCCGGGGTCAGCTTCCCAGGTCCCGGCCCGAGTCAACCGCCGGTAGGCGTGGACCAGGACATCTTTGGAGAGGAAGCCGCCTTCGGGAAGTGGGTGGCGCCGGATCGCCCGGGTCACTTCGGCGCCCGCCCGTACCTCCTCCAGCACCCGTCGAGCAAGCTGCAGCTGCTCGTCGCCATATTCGTGGGCCTGCCGCCAGGCCATTTCGCGGTCCATGTATAATCCGTCCGATGCGGCCCGAAGTTCAAGAACGCCTGCTCGAGCTTAATCGCACATTCTATCAGACCTTCGCCGAGTCCTTTGCGGAGACGCGCCGCCGACTTCAGCCCGGCGTCGTCCGCGCATTGGACTCTGTGGACCCCGATGACGCCGTGCTGGATCTCGGCTGTGGCATTGGGGAGGTCGCTTCGGAACTCGCCCGCCGGGGTCACCGGGCGGCCTACCTGGGCCTCGACGTCAGCTCCAACCTGCTGGCCCTCGCGCGCCAGCGCTCGAACCATCCCCAAGCTCGCTTTGAATGTGTCGACCTGGCCTCCTCGGGATGGACGGAGGCGCAGGATTGCCGCGCAGACCTTGCCTGCATGTTCGCGCTGCTGCACCACATTCCGGGGGAGGGCCGACGGCAGCGCCTGCTCGAACAGGCGGCGGCTTGCCTGCCGACCGGGGGCCGGCTGCTGCTCTCCAGCTGGAACTTCAAAAGCAGCGACCGGCTGCTCGGGCGGGTGGTGCCCTGGGAGGCGGTCGATCTCACCGCGGAGGACGTCGACACGGGCGACCACCTGCTCGACTGGCGTCGGGGCGGAACCGGGCTGCGCTACGTCCACCACTTCGACGAGGCGAAACTGCGCGCCCTGGCGGCCGGCATTGGCTGCCGGGTTGTGGACAGTTACTACTCCGACGGCGAGAACGGCCGGCTGGGCTACTACCAGATTTGGCTGAAGGGCTGAGCGCGGGCTAGGGCGTCCAGGCCAGCTCACCGTGTGCCTGGCCGGCCTCAATCAGGAAGACATCTCCGCTGCTTTGCACGAGGTAGACACCGCCCGGGCGAAGGGCGGCAAGGTACCTGCCGTCCGGCGACCAGGCCGGCCACGGGCTGTCTGTATCCCAGTCCGTGAGCTGGGTCGGCTCCCCTCCGGCGAAGGGGACCGTCCACAGCTCCCATGGATCCCCATGCGCCTGGGCGACCTGGACCCCGAACCAGCGCTGCCAGAAGGAAGGGCTGGACGCGCCCAGCGAGGTGTCCAACGCGCCCGACGCGCCGAACGTCACGCTTTCCCCATCCGGCGCGATCCGCAGCCCGGAGATGAGTGTGAAGGCGCCGACCGGGAGAAGCTCTCGTTCTTCGCCGCTCTGCTCGTCGATCACCCAAACGCTGCGCTGGTTGGTCGAGCGATCATATTTCAGGTAGGCCATCCGAGTCCCATCCGAGGAGAAAGAGATCTGCTCGGCATCCTCCCGGAAGACCTCCGGGCTGTTCTGACCGTCAGCGCGGATGCGTTCGACATTGAGGACCGCCTCCCCGCTGCTCCCGGTGGAGTCGGCGGGCACATCGGCGTGCGTGAAGTAGATCCAGGTCCCGTCCGGAGACCAGACAGGGTTGGCATAGTCCTCAAAGGTGCCCTCATGAAGGAGGAGGGGGCGTAAATCTGACCCGTCGGTGTTCGACAGGTAGAGGTCGGTCCGGACGATCGGGCCGAGCTCGGGTGTGTAGGCGATCGCAAGCTGCCCTCCGTCCGGCGAGACAGCCACGCCTTCGACCGTGGTGCCGGCTTGTGGCGCAAGCAGGATCTCCGGGTTTCCCGTGACCAGATCCAGCGCGATCAGGCCGGCTTCGCCCTGGCTGTAGATCAGGCGGCCGCTGAGGCCGAGCTCAGCGATGGCGTCGGCCGTCAGCGGCGTTCCAGGGTCTGAAGCTTCGGGCGGATCCGGGCTCGGACTACCGGCCCCACCGCAGGCGACAAGAAACACGGCAAACGCCAGAAGAAAAGCCAGCTGCCTCATTTATCCTCCTTCAGGATGAGCCATTGCATCTCATCGACCTAACCGCAACCTGCCCATGCCCGCGGGGCGTACCTGGCTGCGGTGGGAAGCGTGGTCGTGCAGGATTCTGCCACAAAACGGGGCCCTCACGGGGGTCAATCTGGCTGGGCGTGGCAGATCGGTCGCGACCGAGCCGGATGGCTCACCGCCGAAATCGCTGGATCAGGCGCAGCGCCAGCAGGGCCGCCATCATCGAGATCGCCGGGATCGCCGCCATACCGATCCGGGCCACCCAAGCTTGCCAGCCGGAGGAGCGTTGTGCAGGTGCTTCGGGTGCCGCTATGGTGGGAGTCGCTTCGGCGAAGGGGGATTCGGCGTCTCGCACCGGGGGCGGATGGG
>JBFJVD010000209.1:0-5234 GCA_041624375.1 Anaerolineales bacterium | reverse complement strand
GAGGAGGCTGAGGGTCGCTCTCCCAGGCGGCCAGGATGTTGTCGATCAACCCCCAGGCCAGCTCGATGGTGTCGGCCCGGGTGAAGAGCGACGGGTCCCCGTTGAGGGCATCGAGCAGCAGCCGCTCGTAGGCGTCGGGTATGGCCCCGGGGCCGAAAGCGTCCGCGTAATGGAACTCCATGTCCACCGAGCGCATGGTGGCGTTGGTGTCGGGGACCTTGGCTTCGAAGCGTAAATGCATACCCTCATCCGGCTGAATGCAGAGCTCCAATTGATTCGGCCGGATCTGCTCACCCGGCTCCATGGGGAACATTAAGTGAGGCACGGAGCGAAATTGAATCAGGATCTCGGTCGTCTTGCCTGCCAGGGCCTTCCCCGAACGCAGATAGAACGGTACCCCGGTCCAGCGCCAGTTGTCGATGAACAGGCGCAGCGCCGCGTAGGTCGCCGTCTTCGATTCCTCTGCCACACCCGGATCGTCGAGATAGCCCCGATACTGGCCACGGACTGAGTTCTCAGCCACCTCCCTTTTGCGCATGGGACGTAGCGATCGAAGGACCTTGACCCGTTCGTTGCGGATGTCGTTCGAATTGAAGGACGCCGGCGGTTCCATGGCCACCAGCGAGAGAAGCTGCAGGATGTGGTTCTGGAACATGTCGCGCATGACCCCAACGCCGTCGTAAAAACGGCCCCTGTGCCCAACGTCCACCGACTCGGCCACCGTGATCTGGACATGGTCGATATAAAGTCGGTTCCAGACGGGCTCGAAGATGCTGTTGGCGAAGCGGAACACCAGCAGGTTCTGCACCGTCTCTTTGGCCAGGTAGTGATCGATCCGGTAGACCTGCTCCTCGTCCAGTACCTGATGCGCTACCTCGTTCAGGTGGTGCGCGCTGGCGAGATCGCGGCCGAAGGGCTTTTCGATGACCACGCGCCGCCAGCCTCGATCCTGTTGAGCCAATCCGGTTTCACCGAGGCCCACGAGAGCTGATTCATAGACGGATGGTGGTGTCGCCAGGTAGAAGAGGCGGTTGGCGCGGCCGCCGTTTGCCTCTTCCGTCGCTCGCAGGCGCTCCCGGAGTTCAACCCGGGCGTGCTCCTCCCCGAAGTCCCCACAAACATAGTGCACTTTTTCCGCGAAGCGGTCCCATTCATCTTCAATGAACTTGGCCGGCGCAAATTCCTGCATCGCGGATTTCATCTGGTTGCGGAAGGCCTCGCTGTCGTAGTCGGTGCGCGCCATGCCGATCAGCTGGAAATCCTCTGGCAGGCGGTCTTTGCAGAACAGGCTGAACAGCGCGGGAACCAGCTTCCGTTTGGTCAGGTCGCCGGAAGCGCCGAATATGACGATCGAGGTGGTGTCGCTCATAGGACCTCCCGCACGCGGCTTCAGGCAGCGCCTATCCGCTCGTGCGCTGGGGCGTTGGACAATGCCTATTCTAGCAAACCCGACATGGGAGCTGACTGCAGGCTCTGAGTTTTTCGGCTGTTATAATGCCGCCCATGCAATCTCGGCTCAGTTTGGCCTGGTTCACCCGCTTCTTGTTCGGCGCATCGGTTGCCGTCGGCACATTCCTCCTGGTCTACCAGCTGCCTTTCGTCAAGTTTGCACTCGAATGGCGCCTTGACTATGCCGGTGGCGTCGTCCGAGGCTGGCTCGCGCCGGGCGACACGGTGCCCGTGCCGGCAGGTGTGGCGAGTGCTGCTGCGACCCGCGTGCCACAGCCAACGGAGGCAGCCACCCAGGTCGTCGTCCCCACGGCATCCCCCACCATCGGGCCGTCGCCGACGCCGCTCCCGGCGTCTGTCGCACTTCCCGCTCCGGCGTGGGAAAAACAAGATTGGAACAACTGCGGACCGGCCACACTGGCCCTTGGTTTGCGCTATTTCGGCTGGCAGGGCGACCAGTTCGACATATCGGATCTCCTGAAACCAGATCGCGGAGACAAGAATGTCAACGTTGAGGAGCTGGTCTACTACGTCCGGACCCGGGCCGGCTGGCTCAACGCCGATTTCCGGGTGGGCGGCACGCTCGAGACGTTGAAGCGGTTCCTGGCGGCCGGCTACCCTGTGATTGTTGAAAAAGGGTTCATCCTCGACGAAACGGATGGCGGTGGGGGATGGGCCGGCCACTATCTGCTGCTGACGGGTTATGACGACGCGGCCCAGACCTTCACGGTGCAGGACACCAATCCTGGAACCGGTGGCCAGGATCGCCTCATCACCTATGAGGCCCTGGACGAAGGCTGGCGTGCCTTCAATCGGGTCTTCATCTACATCTACTTCCCGCAGGATCAGGCGGTTATCGATGGGCTGCTAGGTGAAGATGGCGACCCCGACCAGAACCGGGTGCGCGCGCTGGCCGCCGCCCAGGCCGAAGTTGAGGCGGACCCCGAGGATGCGTTCGCCTGGTTCAATCTAGGCACGAATCAGGTCTATTTCGAGCGCTACGGGGAGGCGGCGAGCGCCTACGACACCGCGCTTTCCCTCGGCCTGCCCTGGCGCTACACCCGCTACCAGTTTGGCCCCTATATCGCGTATTTCCACCAGGGACGTTTTGAAGATGTGATCGAGCTGGCCGATGCCACGCTCTTCCGTACCTACAAGGCGGAGGAATCACTTCTCTGGCGAGGCTGGGCGCGCTACCGGCTGGGTGATCTTTTTGGATCGGTTGAGGATTTCCAGTCGGCGCTTGGGATCAACCCGAACTATATCGATGCGCAGTACGGTCTGGATTTTGTGACCGGCGGATCTTGATCAGGATCCGGTCCGCCTTAATGTAAGATGAAGGTGAGATCGATCGCCTCGCACGTCACACACTACCCACACCAATCGAGGGAGTTCCATGCTGATCAGCCAGAACATGAACGCGGCGCTCAACCGCCAGGTTGGAAGTGAACTCGGTGCTTCTAACCAGTATCTGCACATCGCTGCCTTCTTTGAAAACGAATCACTGCCAGCGCTTGCCGGCTTCTTCTTTCGCCAGTCGGATGAAGAGCGCGCCCATGCGCTGCGCATCGTGCACTACGCGTTAGACGCCGGAGGGTCGGTTGCAGTCCCGGCCATCGAAGCCGCACCGACCGGGATCACCGGCGCGGAAACTGCGGTCCAGATGGCGCTCGACTGGGAGCTCGAAGTCACCCAGCAGATCAACGGCCTGATGGATTTGGCGATGGAAGAGAACGACCACATGACGCAGCAGTTCCTGCGTTGGTTCGTCGAAGAGCAGCTCGAAGAGGTCTCGACGATGGAGGAGTTGCTCGGCATCGTGCGGCGCGCCGGAGAGTCCGGCCTGCTCCTGGTAGAGCAGTATGTGGCCCACATGGGGGATCCCCACGATGAAGAGGGCGAGGAGTAGCTCCCGCCGGAAGGGTCGATCCGAAGAGCGCAGCCCAAGCTGCGCTCTCTTTTTAGGCAAACAGCGGCAGTTGCTGCGGCGGGCGGCGTCCGTCGAGGAGAACATAGGGGGCCGCGCGTTCGGCGTGGATCCCCAGGCCGCGCAGCTGGCGCAGGTCACGCAAGGTACCCTTGTTCCGGTACCGCAGGATCGCAGCTGCACCGCGTGGACCAATACCAGGGACCCGCATCAGTGCTTCCCGCTGTGCTCGATTCAGTTCGAGCGGCGCCTCGCGCAGGGTCCGGTCGGCAGCCGCGCGCTTGGGATCGAGGTTCAGCGGCAGGAGGCCATCCGCATCGAAGACCAGATCCTCCAGGTCGTAGGCGTAGTCTCGCAGGAGGAAGGAGGCCTGGTAGAGACGGTGTTCTCTGCGCTTATCCTCGGCGGCCAGATCCTCCAGCGGCGTATCCGCTACGGGTTCGAAGGCTTCGAAATAGGCGCGCCGCAGCCCGTTTGACCGGTAGAGGCCGGCCGTCGTGTGCAGCAGCTCCACATCGCTCTCGCCGGCCGCGCCGACCACGAATTGGGTCGTGGTTGAAGCCCAGCGGCCGCTCCAGGCCTCGGCCGCTGGATGATTGCGGCGGATCTCCGTCGCCCACTGGAGCGGCTCGAGCAGTTCTTCCAGAAACTGCTTGTTCGGCGCCAATCGGGCAAGCCGATCCCCGTTGGGCGCTTCCAGATTGATCGACACCCGGTCGGCAAGCTGCATCGCCCTGAGGACCTGGTCGTGCTCGGCGCCGGGCATGACTTTCAGATGCAGATAGCCCCGATAGCCGAGTTGAGTCCGCAGGATTTCGGCGGTATCCAGCAGCCGGTTCTGGGTGTTGGCCCCGCCGCGCAGGATCCCGGTTGAGAGAAACAGGCCGTCGACGGCGCCGCGCCGATGGACCTCTTCGAAGGTTCGGGCCATCTCTTCAGGCGTGAAGCTAAACCGCCGGGCGCGGCGGCCGGCGCGGAATGGGCAGTAGTAGCAATCGCGCTCACATGCCGTCGTCAGCATCGACTTCAGCAGCCGGACCCGCCGCCCGCCAGGCGCTGCCGCCAGGTGGACCGGCAGGCGCCGTTCCCCATAGCGGATCTCGGGACCGGCGCCGTACCGATGCCGCAGCTCCGAGGGGCGGTGGCCGCAGGGCTGAATGGGCTCGCGGCTGTCGACTTCGAACGACGTCTGTTCGGCAATCGTGAGCAGCTTCTCGAAGCGATTCACGACTGAAGCATAGCACAAGTGTTCTATTTTGGCAATCAGGTACATGGCGCGGCTTTTGTGGTTAAGAATGTCTTAAGGTAATGGCATGACAATCGGATTCAATGGGCAGGATCGATCGGCCCACTGGAGGTTGCGTGAAAAGTTCTTGGCTGGCTGGCGTCCTTGCGCTTACTGCTGCGCTCCTGATCGGGGGCTGTTCGGGCCCCGCGCTGCCCGCGGCGTCTCCGGAGGCTGGAAGCAACACGACGGAGCCTCCGACTCTCGAAGCTTCCGTCACCCCGCGGAGCATCACGGCGCCGCTGTCTGAATCCCAGGCGCGCGCGCTGATGGAGGATCTGGCGTCGGTGAATCCGGAGACTGCAGCACAGGCACTGGACGTGATCGTCGAGCAGAACGATGAGCGCTTCGTCCCTGTGCTCATTGAGCTGATGCGCGCCACCGAGGTCGGCATCGCCTTCGGGTCAGGCTATCAAGAAACCGTCGCGGCCCTGGAACAGCTGAGCGGGCAGGCCTTCGGCGCCAATTGGCCGGCCTGGGTTGAGTGGTACGGAGGAACGGATCTGGCACCCCCCGCCGGATTTTCCGACTGGAAAGGACGGCTGCTCGGCCGCATAGATCCGGGCTTTGCCG
>JBFJVD010000208.1:0-5245 GCA_041624375.1 Anaerolineales bacterium | reverse complement strand
GGTCGGACGAAAACTTCGAACGTCACCAAGGCCGAAACCGGATTCCCCGGCAGTCCTATGAAGGGTACATCTTCAAAGGAGCCAAATGCAAGTGGTTTTCCCGGACGGATGTTGACCCGCCAGAACTCGAGCGAGCCGAAGGTTTCGAGCACATGGCGCACATAGTCGAATGCGCCCATGCTGACTCCTCCGGAGGAGATCACCAGGCTGGCGGAACCCTGCACGGCATGCCGGAAGCGAGCGTGAACACTTTCTTCCGTATCCGCGGCGATCGGCAGCCGCCAGGGCTCACCTCCGGCTTCCTGCACGGCAGCCTGCAAACCAAAGCCGTTGGCGTCACGGATCCGGCCCGGGGAGAGAGATTGCCCGGGTTCGATCAGTTCATCGCCTGTGGAGAGGATGGCAACCTTCGGACGCTGGCTGACGCGCGGCGCCTCAACTCCCAGGGCTGCAAGCATGGCGATATCTGGCGGACGGAGCCGGCGGCCACGCTCAAGTACGACGGTTCCCCGCTGGACATCCTGCCCCGCAGCCCGCACAAAGTCGCCAGAAGAGAGCGGGCGCGCCACCTGGATCGAAGATGGCAGCGCCTGATCCACCATGGCCGAATTGCTGCCGGTCCACTCCACAGGGACCACGGCATCCGCGCCGGGCGGGAGCGGCGCGCCCGTCATGATCCGCATCGCCTCACCCGAAGCGATCGGCGTGGCTCCGGCCCCACCCGCAGCGATATCGCCGACCACGGTCAGGTCGACGACGGAGTCATCGGCAGCCTTCGCCAGATCCGCCGCCCGGACGGCGTAGCCGTCCATCGAAGCGTTGGCGAAGGGCGGTAGATCGTCCCCAGCGACCACATCTTCCGCAAGCACGCGTCCCAAGGCGCGAGCGAGCGGGACGGACTCCGCCGAGAGCGGCACGAGGCGCGAGACCAGACGTTCACGCGCCGCCGCAACACTCAACGTGGGTTGGGTATGCTCATGCAAGATGGGCACCTGGCTCTTGGGCAGGATTGCTCGCCTTCTTACCCGGGACGAAGCCTGCGGGCCTCAAGGATGTTCGGCAACGCCTCCAGCCGGTTGAGGACCCGGCTCAGCTGCGAGATGTCGACGATGTCCATCACCAGATCGAAGATCGCCAGGCTGTTGTTGGTCGAAACGTGGATGGAGGACATGCTGATGCCCTCCTCCGATACCAGCGTGGAGACGTCACGCATCAGGCCATCGCGGTCGTATGCACGGATGCGGACCGATACAGGGTAGGTTTGCTGCGCCTTCCCCCAGGAGACCTGAACAAGGCGCTCGCGATCCCGGTCCTTCACCCGCAGGATGTTCGGGCAGTCCTTGCGGTGGATGGTGGCGCCCCGGCCGCGGGTGATGTAGCCCATGATCGGATCTCCCGGCACGGGATTGCAGCAGCGGGCCAGATGGGTCAGCAATCCCGCGAGGCCGAGAACGCTGACCTCATCGGTTGCGACCGGCTCAAGCTGCCGGCCGTCCACCTCGATGGGCGCCGGCGGCAGTGTGCCGGGCTCCTCCTGAACCAGCTCCGAGACAATCTTGCCCAGGTGAATATCGCCGCAGCCGACCGCGGCCAGCAGATCCTCCACCTGCCCATAGCCGAGCTGTTTGCCAATTTGCTCATAGCTCACATCGTCGATGCCGAGGCGGCGCAACTCTCGCTCAAGCAGCGTACGCCCATGGGAGATGTTCTGCTCCCGATCCTGGCGCTTGAACCACTGCCGGATCTTGCTGCGCGCCCGTTGGCTCTTCACCAGCCCGAGGCTCGGATTGAGCCAGTCGCGGCTGGGTCCGCCGCGCTTGGCGGTCAGAATCTCAACCGATTCGCCGGTCTTCAAATGGTAGTCGAGCGGGACCAGCTTGCCGTCGACCTTCGCCCCCCGGCATTGATGTCCGATCTCCGTGTGAATGTGGTAGGCGAAATCGATTGGAGTCGATCCGGCCGGCAGGTCAATGATGTCGCCATGCGGCGTGAAGACATAAACACGGTCGTCGAAAACGTCGGATTTCATCGCCTCCACGAAGTCGCCGGCATCATCGACATCCTGGCGCCATTCCATCAGGCGACGCAGCCAGAGAATGCGTTGTTCGAAGGCGTCGTCCCGGCCTCGGCCCTCCTTGTAGCGCCAGTGGGCGGCGATGCCGTACTCGGCGTTTTCGTGCATCTCGGGGGTACGCATCTGGACTTCGAGCGTGCGGCCGTCGTCATAGATGACGGCGGTATGAAGCGACTGATAGAAGTTGTCTTTGGGGGTGGCGATGTAGTCGTCGAAGGTTCCCGGGACAGGCTTCCAACGGCTGTGAATGACCCCCAGCGCCAGGTAGCATTTGGATTCGTCTTCAAGGATGATGCGCACGCCGCGCACATCATAGACCTCCTCGAAGGGTACGCCCTTCCGTTCCATCTTGCGGTAGATGGAGTAGAGATGCTTCGGCCGTCCTTCCACCTCAGCTTCGATGCTGGCGCTTCGCAGCACTTCGGAGATGTTCGCACTGATCTCTTGGAGCTTCCCCTCGCGATCCGCCCGCCGATCCGCCACATTCTCCGCGATTTCCTTGAAGCGCTCCGGGTGAACATAGCGGAAGGCGAGATCTTCCAGCTCCCACTTTACCTGCCAGATACCGAGGCGGCTGGCAAGCGGGGCAAAAATCTCAAGCGTCTCACGGGCGATCCGCCGGCGCTTCTCCTCCGGGAGATGAGACAGGGTTCGCATGTTATGGAGCCGGTCCGCGAGCTTGATCAAGACGACACGCACATCGTCGCCCATCGCGAGGAACGTCTTCCGGAGAGTCTCAGTAGCGAGCTCGCTCTCAGAAGCTTTCCCGCCCCGCTTCGAACGACCATCACTCCGGCTGACACGCGGCAGTTGCGCCAGCTTGGTCACGCCATCGACCAGGTTGGCGACCTCCTCGCCGAAGTCTCTCTGCAGATCGGCGAGCGTGATGTCCGTGTCCTCAACGGTGTCGTGGAGCAGGCCGGCGACGATCATCGGGACAGGCGCACCCAGATCGGCGAGAATGGCGGCAACGGCGAGGCAGTGCTGGATGTAGGCCTCACCCGAAGCCCGCTTTTGCGGGCGGTGCACTTCTTCCGCTACACGATAGGCGCGTTTGAGCAGCTCGCGGTCGGCGTGCGTGAGCGATTCGGGCAGCCCGGACAGGAGGTTCTCAAAGTTCATCGTGATGTCCGCTTTCAGTATATGCGTTCCCCAGACCGGCAACAAGGTTTGCCGTTCCATGGCTTTCGGCGAGCAGCATGCGACCCCGGTTATCGGGGTCGCGGTGCACAATTGAGCTAGAGGAACGTGTGTTGAACGCGATTCAGGGAGTTGTCTGAGGCGCCACCGGAGGCGCGAAGGGAGCGAGCGAAGGACTGGAAGGCACCCGATCCAGCCAGATGTCAAATACCAGTACTCCGGTTTCCGCCCGGGCGGCCTGCAGCCAGGTCAGATAGGCTTCCTCGGCAGCCTGCTGCCGGCCGTCTTCATCCAGGACGCGCTCGTCACGCTCCAAAACCTGGATGATGTGCCAGCCGAAATCGCTCTCCACCGGTCCAACGGTTTCGCCAACCGGGGCGGTGAAGGCCGCCTCTTCAAACGGGGCCACCATGCGCCCTCTCGGGAACCATCCGAGATCGCCGCCGGCGTCGATCGAGCCGGTATCCTGGGAGTACTCGGCGACCAGATCTTCCCACACCTCGCCGGCCTCCAATTTGGCCAGCACCTCTTCGGCTGTTGATTCATCCGCAACGAGAATGTGACGGGCACGCGCCTGTTCCTGGGTCTCGGGAACCCCGGCCTCGAAGTCCTGGAGCAGCTTGCGTTGATAGAGACGGCCAAGGAACCGCTCGCGCAAATCCTGCTCCTCGACATCAAAATCGGCATTGATGCGATCGAGGAAACTCTGAAAGTCCTCCCGGAAGGCCTGCTCGGTATAGACGGTCGGGGTCGGAAACGGTGCAGTGGTCTCTGTGGGGGTGGGACTGGGACCTTCCGTAGGTGTTGCGGCGGCCAGCGCGGCCTGGGTCGGATCCAGCGTAAAGGTGGGCGCGGGCGTCAACGTTGGCAACGGGGTCGGGGTCCCTTCTGGGAAGAAGCCGAAAGCTTCGGCGATATCGCGCTCGAGTTCCGCGTCGGAGACCATGATCCCGCGAGCGTTGGCCTCCTGTCGAGCAAGCGTCTCGTCGATGAGCTCATCGATCGCCCGCTGCCCCAGGAAGGTCTCGCTCGAGAGCTGGGCATTAATGGTCGTGACTTGCTGCTCGATGGTTTGCTGGAGCTGAGGATTGCTTCCGAACAGCGCGCTCATCTGCAGGGCCGAGGTGTACTGGTTCACCAGGTCGAGTTGGATGAGCCGTACCCGCGCCTGGAATTGTTCCGTCGTGATCTCTTCCCCGTTGACCACGGCGACCGGCTGACCGGGTTGGATGAAAGCCCGCTGCACCCAGCCGAAACCGATGAGCACCAGCGCCGATCCAACCGTGAGGGCCGTGCCAATCAGAATCCAACCGCGGAGGATCCGTTCGCGCTCGGCGCGGGCGAGGTGCTTCTTTGTCGGTCGGGGTCTGCCACTTAGAGCCATCGGTCGTGGAGGTTGGCCGGATAGGGACGAGCCAGATGCCCAGCTGTGCCTGGACGAAGATGCCCGTCCGGCTCAGGAGCGACCCTGGCCGCCGGTGTAGGGCAGCAAGGCCATGTGCCGGGCTCGCTTCACCGCCCTTGACATCATCCGCTGGTGCTTGGCACAGGTACCGGTCTCACGTCGCGAGCGGATCTTCCCCTGGTCGGTGACATAGCGGCGGAGAATATCCGTCTGCTTGTAGTCCAGCGAGGTCGTCTTTTCGGCACAGAACTGGCAGACGCGCTGGCGCCGGCCGAAACGTCGCCGGGGCGGACGGGAAGGCCGATAGCCGCCAGACGAACTGGACCGCTCCTCCCTCGGCGAATCGTCCCCGTTGTCGCCCGAATAGTCCCTATCGTTTTCTTCGTCTGCCACGTCGAGATCTCCTTGTTATCGGATTCACGGGCATGCCATTGGTCCAGGCTCAGAAGGGGTAGCCTTCTTCTTCGTCCGGACCGGCGACATAAGTTGTGGTCGATGGCTCACGAGCTTCGCCCAGCATGATCATCTCCCGGGCCACAAGCTCGGTGGCGAAGTGCTTCTTGCCGTCCGAATCTTCCCAACGGCGCGTCTGAAGCCTTCCTTCGATGTAGACCTGCTTGCCCTTG
>JBFJVD010000207.1:0-5273 GCA_041624375.1 Anaerolineales bacterium | reverse complement strand
GAGCAGCTGGCCGAACCCGGCACGGTGCAGGTCGCCGAATCCACCTACCGGCGGGTTGCACCCCTCTTTGAAGTTGAGCCGCTGGGTTCGATCGAGGTGAAAGGCAAGCAGGATGTGGTTCGCACGTACCGCGTGCTGCGTCCGAAAGAGCGCCCGGGGAGGCGGCGAGGAATCGAAGGCCTGTCCTCCCCCGTTGTCGGCCGGGCCGCGCAGATGGAGGGGCTGCAGCAAGCAGCAAGCGAGCTGCGCCAGAGGCGCGGCGGCATCGTCTTCCTGCTTGGTGAAGCCGGGCTCGGCAAGAGCCGCCTGATCGAAGAGCTCGAGCGGGATTGGCGCTCGAACTCGCCCGAGCCGAGCAGCTGGGTTTTGAGCCGCGGCGTTTCCTATGACCACAATCGGCCCTACAGTCTCTTTCTGGGGCAGGTTCGCAGTTTGCTGGGCATTCAGACCAGCGACGATCCGGCCACGGTAAGAGATAAGATCGCCGCCGGAACGCAGGCCTGGTCACCAGATCAGCGTGAGTTGGCCGGGCGGGCGATCGAGGTGCTCTTCGCCGTCCACGGCGAAGCCGAGATCTCCCCTCAAGAGGCGGAAGCGCTGAAGCGCGAGCTCACAGGATTGATCGTCCGGTCCTGGAAAGAGGCGGCGCAAGCTTCGCCGACCATGCTGGTCTTCGACGACCTGCACTGGGCCGATCAGCCTTCCATTGAAGTGCTGCAGAGTCTATTCCTGCTGACCGAGACCGAACCCCTGCTGATCCTCTGTGCCATGCGCCCCCATCGCCAATCGGCCGGATGGCGTGCAAAGGAAACCGCGGAGCGCGACTACCCGCACCGCTATCGCCAGATCGAGCTGGAGCCCTTAACCGAGGACCAGAGCGACGAACTCATCACCAATCTGCTCGCCATCGCCGACCTGCCTTCAAAATTGCGGCGCAGGATCCTCGGGAAGGTCGAAGGCAACCCGTTTTTCGTCGAGGAGGTCATTCGCACCTTGATCGATTCGGGCGCAGTCGTGCGCGATCCCGATGGCCTGCACTGGCGCGCCACGGCCGATCCCGAAGATATCGCGTTGCCAGACAACCTTCAGGCCCTCCTGGTGGCACGCATCGATCGCCTGCAGAAGGAGGTGCGGCGGACGCTGCAGCTGGCTGCTGTCATCGGCCGGGCATTCTATTACCGCGTACTGGAAAGGATCTCCCAGGAAGTTGAAGCGCTCCCTGGCCACCTCAATACGCTCCAGCGGGTCGAACTGATCCGGGAAGCGGCTCGGCAGCCTGAATTGGAATATCTCTTCGTGCACGAGCTAAGCCGGGACGCGGCCTACCATTCGATCCTGCGCCGGGAACGGCGTGAATTCCATCAGAAGGTCGGCGAATCGATCGAATTGCTCTACGCCGACCGACTGGAAGATGAAGCCCACCGGCTGGCCCACCACTTCGCCGAGGCGGGCGATGATACGCGCACGCTGAAGTATGCCCGCATGGCCGGCGATGCCGCCGCCAGAATCTACGCCAACGCTGCCGCCATCGGGCACTACCGCAAAGCTGTTGAAATTGCCGGCCGGGTGGACCTCGAACCCGACGACGTGAAAGATCTCTTCCTCCGGTTGGGTCGGACCCTGGAGGTGGAGGGGCAGTTCTCCGAAGCCATCGAGGTCTACCAGCGCCTGGAAGCGATCGGCCAGCAGCGGGGCGCGCCGGAGCTTGAACTGGCGGCGGTGCTTGGCCAGGCGATACTCCATGCCATTCCCACCGCCTTGGTGGATATCGAGCGCGGCAGCGAGCTGGCCGCAAAAGCACGGCAGATGGCCGAAGAGCTGGGAGATCCACGCGGCGAATCCCGGGCGTACTGGGTCATGCTACTGCTGTCCGTCTATGGCTCTCTGGATTACGATCGAGCGGTCGAATATGGCGAACGTTCTTTGTCGCTGGCCCGCCGGCACGGAACGCAAGAGGAATTGGCGTTCACCCTCAACGATCTTTCCCGTGCGTACCTGAGTACCGGCCGATTCGAGGCGGCCGAGGCCGTGCTTGAAGAATGCCAGCAGATCTGGCGAGAGCTGAACAACCTGCCGCTGCTGGCCGACAGCATCAACACCTCCAGCATCATCAAGCTACTGAGCGGCGATCTCCACCGGGCTCAGGAGCACACCCTCGAGGCGCTAGAGATCAGCCGCTCCATCGGCAACCTGTGGGGCGAAGCGTTCAGCCTGTCGATGCTGGGTCCGACCTATATTCTCCAGGCTGCGTTCGAACAAGCCATCGACGTTCTTCAGGAGGCCGCGCTGGTTTCCGAACGTGCGCAATTCCTTGGCGGCGTGGTCAGCACCCCGGCCTACTTGAGCATGACCTACGGCTTATTGGGCGAGCTGAGGACGGCGCACGAATGGGCCGATCGCGCAATGGCTTCGATTCCTCAAGACTATGCAGAATGGGTGTTCCCACATGGGATGCGCGCCGTTCTGCTGGCGGTCGAAGGCAAGGTCGAGCAGGCTGCCGAGGCGTTTCAGGTTGTCGAGGAGCACTTCGCCCAACTGACTCATGACCCGCTGGTGATTGGCCCCTCGCTGTACATCCTGGCGGAGTATCGGCTGGCAGCCGGCCAGGATGAGCAGCTGCTTTCGATCCTGGCCGAGAGTCACCCGAAGCTGCTCGCCAGCGGGGCACAGATGTTTGAGCCTGATCTGCTCTACTATCGGGCGCGAGCGCTGCGCGCGCTGGGGCAGACGGATGAAGCGCGCCAGGTGCTTCATGCCGCGCTGGAACTCGCACAAGCGCTGGACGCGCGCCTGGTGCGCTTCCGAATCGCAGTCGAATGGGCCGATCTGGAGCGCGTCGCCGGGGATCTCGAAGCCGCAGAGGGCATTGCCGCTTCAGCACGTGCAGATCTTGCGTGGATTCTCGATCACCTGTCTCGCCCTGAGCTGCGCGCCTCGTTCCTCAAGCAGCCGCAATACGAAGCGCTCCGTCCAGCGACAAAAGGCTGAGCGCGCCACCAGCCGGAATGCGCTAAGGTTGGGCTCAGCCGATGCGCACCGCCACCGCCATCCCGTCGCCGGCCGGATAGATGGCCGGGATCAAATCTGGATGCTCGGCCACCCGCCGGTTGAACTGGCGGATGATCTCGGTGCCCTTGTCCTGCTCCGCTGGATCGCTGACTTTGCCCAGGCCGAACGCGTTGTGAGCGGCCAGCACGCCGCCGCGACGCAGGGCGCTCAGCGCCCACTCGAGGTAGGCCGGGTAACCGCTCTTCTCAGCATCAATAAAGACAAAATCAACCGGACCCTCCTCCTGCACCTTGGGGAGCAGCTCGTGGGCGTCGCCGATGCGCAGCTCCACTTTGGTGTTGAGTTCGGCGAGCGCGAAGTGTTCCTGCGCCACCGCTGCATGCTCCGGGGAGACCTCAAGGGTGATCAGGCGGCCGTCCGGCGGCAGGCCGCGCGCGATCCAGACCCCGCTGTAGCCGCCCAGCGTGCCGATTTCAACGGCGCGCTGGGCGCCGCTCACGGCAACCAGGAACTGCAGGAACTGTCCCTCTTCCGGATGCAGCATGATATTCGGCAGGCCGCGTGCCGGGATTTGCTCGCGGATGCGGGCGAGCACCTCATCCTCGTGGGCAAAGGTTGCTCGGATATACACCTCCAGGGCGGAGTCGAACGTTGGCATCGGATCACCTCTCGACCGGATGGGCTCGGGCACAACTATGGTTACGATAACAGAGATTGACAGATCGGTGCCTGGCCTGCCGGTCAGGGCCCCTTGGGCAGGAGTTGTGACGCATGGATCGTGTCTTTGTCACCCGTCGGATCCCGGACGCGGGTCTTGAGCGGCTGCATGTGATCGCCGAGGCGGAGATCTGGCCGGGTGACGAGCCGCCGCCATACGAAGCCCTGGTCGGCAAGCTGCGTGATGCGGCCGGACTGGTCTGCTTGCTCACCGATCCAGTCGACGCCGACCTGATCGCAGGCGCCCCGGAGCTCCGAGTCATCAGCCAGATGGCGGTCGGCGTCGACAACATCGATCTGCGGGCGGCCACGGCGCGCGGCATCCCGGTGGGTCACACGCCCGGCGTCCTCACCGAGACCACCGCCGATTTCGCGTTCGCCCTGTTGATGAGCGCCGCCCGCCGCGTGGTCGAAGGAGTCGAGTATGTGCGCTCGCGCAAGTGGAAGACCTGGGGTCCGACCCTGCTGATGGGTCACGACGTCCATGGCGCGACCTTAGGCCTGGTGGGGTTCGGGCGGATCGGGCAGGCCGTTGCGCGGCGTGCACAGGGTTTCGGCATGCGGGTTCTCTTCGCCGATCCTCATGTCGATGATGCCGCGGCGGCAGACCTCGGTGCGCAGCGGGTGTCGTTCGAGCAGTTGCTCGCGGAGTCCGATTTCCTGAGCCTGCACGTCCCGCTGACAGCAGAAACCCGCCACTTGATCGGCGCTGAGGAGTTGCGGCGCATGAAGCCGAGCGCCATCCTGATCAACACGGCGCGCGGGCCGGTTGTCGATGGCGGCGCGCTGTACGAGGCGCTGCGGACGGGCGAGATCGCCCACGCGGCGCTCGACGTCACCGATCCGGAGCCGATTCCGTCGGACGATCCGCTGCTCACGCTGGGAAACTGCGTTGTTGTCCCTCACATCGCCAGCTCAAGCCTGGCGACCCGCGGCCGAATGGCCGACATGGCGGTGGACAATCTCGAAGCCGGCCTTAGAGGGGAACAGCTGCCGCACTGCGCCAATCCGGAGGTCTACGCCAGGTGATCCTCCCAGCCTGCACGGAGGACGGGGAGCGATGACGTCTTCCCCAGTTCCAGCATGGGACGATCGTGGCGAACACCTGGCAGCGCTCCGGCGCGCGGCGCTCGACGCTGTTGATCCAGCAGCTGCTGTTCGCCGCTGGCTCAGGCTCGATGAGGATGTGCTGCTGGTCGGTGACCGATACTTCCCATTCACCACCGGGCAGGTCTTCCTCGTCGGGGCGGGGAAGGCCGGCGTGGCGATGGGCGGCGCGGCGGAGGCGATCCTCGGCGATCGGCTCGCAGCCGGCGTGATGGCCGTGCCCGCAGGGGATAAGGCAGGCGCCAGCAAAGTCCGCTGGGTGGAGGCCGGGCACCCGCTTCCAAACGAGGGCTCGGTCGAGGCGGCGCGCGCCATGCAAGACCTGCTGCGATCCGCTGGTGAAGACGATCTTGTGCTCGCGCTGATTTCCGGCGGCGGCTCGGCGCTGCTCGAGCTGCCCGTGGCGGGCCTCGAGCTGGCGGAACTTCAGGCGGTCACTG
>JBFJVD010000206.1:0-5285 GCA_041624375.1 Anaerolineales bacterium | reverse complement strand
TTCTTCGGGTCGCGCGGTGGCCCGGCAAACAGGACCACGCTGGCGCCAACGTACCAGGGGAAGATCAGGTTGCCCCCGGTCCCGAACGTGAAGAATAGCTTGGCGACGGCGAAGGTCCGATCGTCCTCGCGCAGCCCGAGAACGTTCTTCCCCCAATTGTGAGCGGTCAGGGGCAAGTCCTTGTGAGCGTGCAGGATGCCCTTGGGCTCGCCGGTGGTGCCGCTGGAATAGTTCAGGGTGGCGAAGTCCTCGCGATGGGTGGCTGTGGTGGTCAGTTCCGTCGCTTCCCCGGCGATCCAGTCCTGGTAGGCGAGGTCGCTCTCCCGCTTCGGTGAGCCGATCACGACCACATGCTCGAGGAACTCCGCGTCATCGCGGATGGGATCGATGGACTCGAGCAGCTTCTCGTGGACCAGCAAGACCTTGGCTCGGCTGTCCCTCAGGACGTAGTCGAATTCCCGCGGTGTCAGCAGAGTGTTCATGCCGAGGTGCACGGCCCCGACCTTGAGCGTGCCAAAGAACCCGGTCACCCACTCCGCCTGATCGAAACACAGGATCCCGACGACATCTCCGAAACCAACGTCAAGATTCTGCAGGGCTCGACCAACCTGATTGGCTTCATCGGATACTTCCTGGAAGGTCATCTCGCGGGAATCGGTGAGAAGCGCCGTCTTCCCGGCGCGTTCCGCCAGATTGCGTTCGAGGATGTCAACAGCATTGTAGTAGAGTGGCAGATCAGCGGCACTCAATACGGTCATCACCTCACTCCTCTCGAGCTGAGGCGCACCGCGCCTCATTCGCGGCCAATCATCTCACGGGCAATCACAATCTTTTGAATGTGTGCCGTGCCTTCGTAGATCTGAAGGCCCTTGATGTCGCGCAGGTAGCGCTCCACCGGGTATTCATTCGAATAGCCGCGACCGCCATGCAGGAGGACGGCTTCGTTGGCGGCGCGGACGGCAGCCTCGGTTGCGTAGTACTTCGCTATGGATGTCTCCAGAGTAGCCGCCTGCCCCTGATCCTTGAGCCACGCCGCGTGATAGACGAGCCAGCGGGCGGCAGCTGTCTCGGCCGCCATGTCCGCGACGCTCGCCTGGATCATTTCGAAATCCCCGATGCGCTGCCCAAATTGGCGGCGGTTTCGCGCGAACTCGATGCTCGCCTCGAGGCAGGCCTGCGCAACGCCGAGGGCGCCCGCGGCAACGCCCAGACGCCCGTGGTCCAGGGCAGACATCGCCACTTTGAATCCCTCTCCCGACCGGCCCAATCTCGCCGACGCCGGCAACCGGCAATCCTCCAGCCGGATGTGGGCGTGATCGGAGGCGCGATGACCCAGCTCGATGCCCGGCATGGGTGCGCGCTCGAAGCCCGGTGAGTCGGTCGGCACCAGGAAGGCGGTCATGCCGCGGTGGCGCGCATCCGGGTCTTCCATGGCGAAGACCAGCGCCAGATCGGCGATCCCCCCATTGGTGATCCAGATCTTCTCCCCATTGAGGCGAAAGACATCGCCCTCCCGGCCCGCCCGTGTCTCGAGGCTGGCAGCATCCGAGCCGGCGTTGGGTTCGGTGAGGCAGTAGCAGCCGATCTGTCCGCCGGAGGCAAGCTTCGGCAGGTAAGCGTCTTTCTGTTCGTCGCTGCCCCACATCAACACGCATTGCGCCACAAGACTCGTGTGCACTGTCATGAAGCCGCGGACGGAGGAGTCGACCTGACCGAGTGCCTCATAGGCCAACGCCAGGGAAAGATGATCCCAGCCGCCTCCACCATAGCGCTCCGGCAGCGGGCCGCCCAGCAGCCCGCTTTCCGCGAGCGCGCGGATCAGCTCCGGGGGCATGCTGCCTTCGGCATCCATCTCTCGGGCGCGCGGCGCAACGTGCTGGCGGGCGAACTCCCGGGCTAGCGCCTTCACGCGGCGCTGGGTGTCATTGAGCGCAAAGTTCATGGCTAAGCTTGGGCGGCGACAACGGCGGTGGCTTCAATCTCGATCAGCGCGGCTGAATCCCACAGCCGGCTGACCTGCACCAGAGTCATCGCCGGGAAATGGCGTCCGAACATCTTCCGATAAGCCTTGCCGATCGCGCCGAGGTGTTGCTTGTAGACTTCCACATCGGTGACATAGATGCGCAGCCGGACGATGTCCGCCGGCGCAGCCCCGGCGGCCTGAAGCGTTTCACTCAGATTCGCCAGCGTTTGTTCGAACTGGGCAGGCAGGTCTCCGGGTCCAACGATATCGCCATCAGGATTCATCGCCGTGTGACCGGCGATGTGGACGCTTAGGTCGCCCGCCGTTCGAACCGCGTAGCTGAATCCGGAGGGTTGGGCGAGTCTAGGCGGGTTAATCAGTTCTGGAGGTCTCATGGTTCACCTGCCGCGGAACTCCGGCTTCAGCTTCTGCTGGAAGGCCTCATAGAAGGCGCGGTGGTCTTCGCCCATCATGAGCAGGGCTTGCGCCTGCGCTTCTGACTCCAGCGCGGAAATGAGATCCATATTCCACTCGTTGTTGACCATGCGTTTGGTCATGCTGTGGGCAAAGGTTGGGCCCTGTGCCAGCCGCTCGGCCCACTCATACGCCGTTGGCAGGACCGCCTCCGGTGGGACCACGCGGTTGGCAAGCCCGATCCGACCGGCAGTCTCAGCGTCGATATCATCGCCGAGCAGGAGGATCTCCAACGCGCGACCGGTGCCGACGATGCGGGGCAATAGGTAAGCCGATCCCATATCGGCGCCGGTGAGTCCGACCCGCGAGAAGAGGAAGGCAAACTTGGCCTGCTCCGACATGATCCGTAGATCGGCGGCAAGTGCAATGACTGCGCCGGCACCGGCGGCAACGCCATTGATCGCAGCAAGGATCGGCTTGTCGAGCAGGCGCATGTTGCGCACAACGGCCCCGGTCATGCGAGTGAACTCGAGATGGGCGCGCATGTCCGCCTCAAGCAGCGCCCCGATAATTGTATGGACGTCGCCCCCGGAGCAGAATGCGCGACCCTCGCCCGTGAGTACGAGAACCTTAAGGGCGTCCTCGGTTTTGAGATCCCAGAGCAGGTCGCGGAACTGCGCGTAGAGATCGAGCGTCAGCGCGTTTAGAACGTCGGGACGCTGAAAGGTGAAGCGACCGATCCCGTTTTCAATCTTGAAGGTATATTCGGCCACGCGGGCTGGCTCCCTCCGCTGATGCTGGCTGTTCGGACAGTGCCTAGAACATGACGGCCCCGCCGTCAACGTTGATCGACTGGCCGCTGATCCCCCCGGCTGCCCTCCCAACCAGCATCCGGGCGACCTGCGCCACTTCCTCCGGATGGATCAGCCGGCCCTGCGGGTTGGTGGAATGGATGAAGGCCAGGGCTTCTTCACGTGTCCGTCCAGTTCGGGCGATGATGTTTTCGATCGAGGCTTGCGTCATGGGCGTGTCCACATAGCCCGGGCAGATGGCATTGACGGTGATGTTGTGCGGGCCAAGCTCGGCGGCGAGCGCTCGGGTGAGCCCCAGCACCCCATGCTTGGAGGCCGTATACGCCGCGAGGTAGCGGGCGCCGACCTTTGCCGCCGTTGAGGCGATGTTGACGATACGGCCCCAACGTTGCTCGATCATCCCGGGAACAAACACCTTCGATACACGGTAGGTTCCGGTCAGGTTGACCTCCAGCATCCGCTGCCACAGGTCGTCCGGGTGATCGACGAATTTGTGGCTCTCTGCGATCCCGGCGTTGTTGATGAGGACCGACGCACTGCCCATCTTGTGCTGGACGGACTGTTGCAAGGCAATCACGCTCTCCGGGTCGGTTACATCACAGACGACAGCGATCGCCGGGGCACCCCGCGCCTCGATCTCAGCGACCACTTCCTCCAGAGGCCCTGCTCGCCGTGCAGCAACGGCGATTGCAAAGCCGTCACCCGCCAGTGCCAGGGCGATCGACCGGCCGATCCCCTGGCCGCCGCCGGTCACAACGGCAACCTGGCGCGGTGGATCTTGCCCTTCAGCCATGCGTGCCCCTGGCCGCTACCAGCCGCCGAATGGGTGCCAATGGATCACCCGATCCGGCTTGATCTTGTAGATACGGCGAACCTCCCCCGCAAAACGCCAGCTCGGGGGATAACGATCCACGCCAAGGTAGCGTTGGGCCAGCTTGTCCACATGCTCCTCCGCGCCTTCTTCGGTGATTTCGACGACTTCCCCGAACACCATGATGTAGCGGTTGGGGTCTTCCGGGTCGCTGATCTCAACCGAAACATGGCGGCGTCGTTCCATATTCAGGTCCTTCTGGCGGCCCTTGGCGGAATTGATGAGCAAGCACTCTCCATCGTAATCCACCCAGACCGGAGTCACATGGGGTCGGCCGTCGTGGAGCAGGCTGCCCAGGTGGGCGTAGGCCTTCTTTTCAAACAAGTCGAGGAAATCTTCGTAGATGGGGCCGACGTTGTCCCAGTGCCAGCGCTCGTAGCGCTCGAGGAATTCGGGGTCTTGATCCTTCAGCCGTCGATGCCCGACGCGATTGCTCCGCGTCATGAGCTGATAAGCAAACGGCAGCGCGTCCTGATCGACATGCTCCCGGATATTCTCCAGCCAGAGCAGACTGTCGAGCGCTGCGAATTGAAAAGCCTCCGTACGAGGCTTTCGTCTCCGCTCGAAATCCTTGAGTGCAGCCTGGATGCTGTGCTTTTCCGCAAAGGAGCCGGATAGGGCGATCGCATCTTCCACTGCAAGCTTGGTGCCCGAGCCGATCGAGAAGTGGACGGAGTGCAGCGCGTCGCCAAGCAGGACGATGTTCTCATGGTGCCAGCGGTTGTTGCGCACAAGGACGAAGTTGTACCAGCTGGAGGCGTTGGATTTCAGCGGTTGGCCATCGAGTTCGTCTTGAAAGATGTCGGCAAGATAAGCCGCCGTCTGCTGCTCCGTCATGGCAGCGAATCCTGCCCGCTCCCACGTTTCGGGGTCGCACTCGACGATGAAGGTGCTCAGGTTCGGATCGAACATGTACGCATGGGCAATATACAACCCATCGGGGTGAGAGCGGAACATCATCGTCAGCGCGTCGAAGATCTGCGGCGTCCCATACCAGATGTAGTAATTGCGGCGCGTCTCGGTTCGCGTCTGAAATTCTTCACGCATTCCTTCGCGGACCATGCTTTTCAAGCCATCGGCGCCAACGAGAAGATCGCAATCCCGGATGGCATCAAGGTCGGGGATGTTGTGCTCGAAATGGAGCTCCACGCCGAGTTGGCGGCAGCGCTCCTGCAAGATGTTGAGGAAACGGATGCGCATGATGCCGAGGAAGTCGTTCCCGCCG
>JBFJVD010000205.1:0-5287 GCA_041624375.1 Anaerolineales bacterium | reverse complement strand
CTTCAGCCGATGGGTCTGGGCCGGCAAGACCCGGCCGACCGCCTGGCTAGGGTGGGCAGGCCGCCTCCCTGCCTAAAGCTTCGATTCGACCCACCATCAGCGGCTGGCCCTGGCTGCGAATGATCACCACGTTGTGGTCAGGTAGATAACGCCCTTCGAGCGTATCGAACGGCGACGGGAAGACGAAACTGCCACCCTCTTCAGGCAGCTCAAACATTGTTTCCATATCGATGCTCTCGCCGGGCGCCAATCCAAGCAGCAGCGCGTCGATCAGCACGCCGCCCCCACCCTGGAATCGTCCTTCATAGGGACCGGTCTTGCCACGCTGGCAGGCGTAGGCCTCCAGAGAGAGTCCTCCACCCTCAAATAAGACGCCCAGTTCCGGATCATCGGGATTCAGGCTGTAGGCAGCTTTGATCGAGTAGCTGTCGCCAATCTCGATCTGGCTCATCGTCCCGGGGTCTCCTCCTTCGACCCGCACCGGACCCGCCCGGCCGCTCCATTCAAGCGCAAATCTCAGCTCTTCCGTACCAAAAGAGTCGTCGTCGGCTGCATACGTGGCTTCGAAACCGCCACCCTCAGTCGTGCCGTTCTGCGGATCCAGCTCTCCAAGGTCTGGCGGATCGGCTTCAACATCTGCACCCTCAACCGGTTCGTCCGCCAGATTCGTGACCTGGAGCTGGACATTCAATTCCTCACCCGGTTCAAGCGAGTCATGCTCTGGCGACACAGAAGGACAGAGCGCAGCATCCGCCATTTCATCCACGAACTCGGGAACCGCCTGGTCGAGAACCACCGCTTCGATCGGCTGGCCGGTTGCTCCGGTCTGGGCAAATCCGTCGCCGTCCCGGTACGGGAAGCCTGTGATGATTGCATACGACCGTTCGGTGGTTGGCACTGTGCCAAACCGACCCATGACGGCAAAGTCCACCGCCAGTGCCCCCGCCAGTTCGGCCAGCAAGCTGGAGTCTGCATCTGCGCCGAGCAGCTGCCGCTGTGCCTCCAATCCAAGCAGGGCCTGAATGTCGGAAGATGCCAGGATGTCGGCGCGTTTCAGCCGCGCGTGCAAAACACTCGCCAGGTAGGAGTCGAACGAGTCCCCTGTATCTTCGTAGGTAAATACTGCAACGAAGATCTTGCGGCAGGGTTCAGCGCCGCCGGCTTGCTGCAACGGAGCGGCAAGCTCGTGAGTGGCCGGCCTGAGCTCTGGACGACCGCGCCCCCCGGCCACGGAGGACTGGCTTCCGTGATCCGAGGAGCCGCCGAAGATCACGCAATTGAAACCACCTTCGATCGTGCCCTCACCCGCCGCGCCGCTGTAGCTGCCCCGGAAGGTCACCGAAGCGGTTTGCAGGAATTCCTGCTCACGGACCTCCACCACGGCTTCCACCGGGCCGCGCGACTCGACCGCACTCGGAATGAAGAGATCGATCTGAATTTCGCCGCTGTAGCTTCCGCTTTCGCCGAAATTGGTCAGCGTAAGCATCGTCAACGGGGCATCAGCGGCGTCGAACCCGAACAGGACATCCAGCGATGGCGCACCGTTCTCTTCTTCAAGGCTGCAAAGGGGGAAGACCTCGTAGTCCCCCTCCACCGCCCCGGTGAAGGTGAGCGTTCCGGTATCCTCCAGCAGGTCCGGCTCATCATCCACGCTTTCTGTCGGCGCCAGGCCGCGGTCGATGATCTCTGCCGTGCCCTGCTCCAGGTCCACCTCCACCAACCCGCCGCAAGGAACCTCCACGATCACCGGCCCTATCTCGCTGGCTTCTCCGATGGAAGACAGGCCAGCCGCAAACACCGCCGTGAGGCCGGCCGAGCTGGTCAGTTCGAAATCTCCGGCCTCCACCACGGAGCTCACCGTCTCCAGGCCCCGTTCCAGCGCCAAGGCTCGCACCGCACCGCGCGTCTCCAGGCGGCCTCGGATCCGGCCCGGTTGATCACATACCTGGATGCTGACCGAGTTGGATACAAAGGAAATGCCATCCTCTGCATCCCCCGCGAAGGCCTGAACGGGTCCGGCGATATAGCCGGACAGCAACAACGGCCGTCCGGCCAGGTCGGCGAGAGTCGATCTCAGTGCAAAGGTCGGCACCAACAGCCCCGAGTCTTCGGGCTGCAAGAAGGCCCGAACATCAGCCTCCTCGTCCGCCTCGACGGCAAGCGCCGCAGCAAGATCGCCCTCGCCAATTACCAAGCCGGCCAAAGCCGAATCGGGGATACCAGACGCTTCCAGACGAAGCTCAACGAACTCCGCCTCTCCGACCACCCTGCGGTCGGCCCGCAGCCAGAGCGCCGGTTCGGCCGCAACGCGCGCTGCTCCAGCAGCGATCTCCCCCTGATTGCCCGCAAGGACCGCCACCAGTACCCCCTCGGATGCCCCGGCTGGGATCGTGAAGCTCGCCGCCCCATTGGCGAGGTCGGTCTCGCCGACAGCCTCTCCGTCTCGCGACAGAGTCACTCGCCCCGAAATCCCCGCATCCCCCGTGATGCTCAAGGTGTCCCCTACCGCGGCGATTGACGGCTCGATCTGGAGCGAGGAGAGCACTGGGGTAGACGGCGGTTCAGGCAATTCGATTCCGAGCGCCTGCAGCTCGTCTTCGGCCGCCCCAAGGGGCTGCGCCTCCGGTTGGGTCCCATCCCCGCCGAATCCGAACGGGCTGCACGCGAGGCTGGCGACGATCAGGACAAAAACGGCAATGTAGGGATTCCACCGGCGAGGGCGCATTCGGTCGGCCTCCTTCGCTGCGCTGCGGGCTCCACGGCTTGCCTTAAGGCCAACACCGGATGTGAGAGTCTCCCAGGGATCCGGTGTGGGAACGGCAAGAGTCAGAAAAGCCGATGTGAGCGGGATTATAAGGCAGGCGAGAAGGACCGACAACCATAGAGCGTCCAGCCTGCCCGAAAACCGGGGGAGGCTGGACGCTGGGGTCCGTCTGCATTTCGGATGCTGCAGTTGGGAGGTACGCCTAGGGCATCAACCCTCAGGCTTCCGAACCATCTATCGTCACGCCGGTCGGGTCGCTCGCTCGACGGACGACGCGAGCCGCCCACCAGGGATGGGCCGCCCTTCGAACGGCGCCCGGAAAAGAAGCCTGGTCGTGGAAGGTTCAGCCTTCCTGCTGGATAAAATCCCCCAGGCCGACGATGTTGCCCGACGGATCCTTGAAAAAGGCGAACCACCCCTGGCCGGGAATCTCGGTCTTGGGGACGACCAACTGGCCCCCATGGGCTTCGACCTGCTTGAGATCACCTTCAATGTCCCGGCTCTCGATGTAGAAAGTGAGCGCGCCGGGCTGCTCATCGGTCGCCTGGTTGACGCCGACAGTGACCTGCTGACCGTTGTCGAGCATCGTGTAGCCCATGTCGTCGAAATCCTGGACCCCCCAGCCAAAGATCTTCTGGTAGAACTCCGCCGTCTTGAGGCGCTCCCGGGCAGGGAACTCAATATGGGCAACGGGTCGCTTGGTGGTCATGGTCTCCTCTCCTTCGGGTGGGTCTGGCAAGTATATCCACTACAATAGCACAAATGTTCTATCGGAGTCAACCTCCCTGGCTTCAGATTCCGAAACGCGCTGGGGCGAATGCGTCCGCCCAGGCGTGCCCGTCCCCGGCGATCAGCGACGCCACAATCCGCCCCGTGATCGGCGCCAGCGTCATTCCCAACTGCCCATGCCCCGTTGCCAGGTGCAGATTGGGCCAGTTCTTCAGTGGACCCACCAGCGGGAGACCGTCCGGGCTCATCGGACGCAGGCCCCCCCAGGACTCCAGTTCGCCGTCGAGCTGCAGATCAAGGTAGGCAACAGCGGCTTGCCGCAGCCATTGCAGGTGACGCTCCACCGGACCCGGCCGGTCGTCGCCCAGATCCAGACCCGTCGTCAGCCGCAGGCGGTCCCCCAGCGGAGAAGCCACCACCCTGGCTTCCACGAACTCCAGCGGCTGCCGGATCATGCGCTTGCTGCCGGAGTGCGTGTAGCTGGATCCCCGGCCGGGCTGAAGGGGGAGATTCTTGACCAGCGCATCCAGGATCGCCGGAGTCTTGGCGCCTGCAGCCACGACGAAGTGATCGGCGGTACGCTCCCCCGCCCCGGTCTCCACTGCGACGACGCGGCCGCTGCGAACACGGAGCCCGGTCACCTCCAGGCCCTGCTCGATGTTCACACCATGGTGCTGCGCGGCCGCCGCCAATCCCTGTACGAACGCGAATGGGTCGATCTGTGCGTCGTCGGGGTAGAGCCATCCACCGACCGTGCCTGGCCGGAGGACGGGCTCCATCCTCCGAACCTCTTCCGGCCCCAACCGTTCCGTTCGAACGCCGAAGGCTTCGAGGTGTCGAACCTCCTCAGCGGCCTGCTCAAATGCCCGCTCGTGCCGGAAGACATGCAACCAGCCCGCCCGGCGGAACCCGAACTCCAACCCCTCTTCAGCATGGCCGGCATAGAGATCGAGGCTGGCGTTCGAGAGCTTATGAAGCGCTCGCGCGCGGCGCTCAGCGGAGGGACCCCGGCTGGTCAGGAGAAACCAGCGCAGCCAGCGCCACGACGCCGGTCCCATCCGCAGGGCGAGCCGGATCGGGCTGCGGCGATCGAACAGCCATCCGGGCGCGCCCCGCAGGGTCTCTGGTGAGGCAAAGGGCATGCAGTGGCTTGGAACGATCAGTCCGGCGTTGGCGAAGGAGCAGCCCCGGCCTGGGGGCTCCGGGTCCAAGACGAGCACCCGTGCGCCACGGCGACCCAGCTCATAAGCGCTACAGACGCCGACGGCGCCGGCGCCAGCGATGATGACATCCTGTCCGTCCACGCAATTCTCCAGGCGAAGTCCAGTCCGTATTGGCACCGAACAGGCGAGGTCCTGGTGCGCAGTTTCAGCCGGCCGTCAGTCTGAGGGAAGGAATCCGATCGGCTTTCCACGTAGCCTATGTGAAACCCGCGCGGGGGAGGGCCGGGCCTGCTCAGAAAGGGTGGGTGAGATGGAACTCCAGCTGACGTTGATCACCTGGTGCTTCGGCTCCATCATGATACTCGGCGTCGGGTACCTGATCCTGACACTCATCTTCGGAGAAATCGCCGACGCCGCCGGCGGCATGCTTGAGAGCGTGGAGGGGCTGTTCGAGGGCGTCGGGATCGACGTCCTGCCTGAGGCCGCCGAAGGAACCGGCGCCGGCGGTCTGAGCTGCGGGTTGATCGCCGCGTTCCTTACCGGCTTCGGCGTCGTGGGCACGATGTCGGCGCTCCTCGGCGCCACCACGGGCGGCAGCCTGTTGCTTGCCGTTCTTAGCGGTCTGGTCTTT
>JBFJVD010000204.1:0-5312 GCA_041624375.1 Anaerolineales bacterium | reverse complement strand
GCACCTGCTCCATGGCCTCCTTGCTGGCCTCATAGACCTTCATCACATCCATGCCGTCCACGCGGGCATGCGGGATCCCGTAGCCTTCGCCTTTCATATGGATTTCTTCAAGTGCCGAGGCGCGGTTCACCGCGGTGCCCATCCCATACTGATTGTTCTCGCAGACCCAGAGCACCGGCAGGTCCCAAACGGCCGCCAGGTTCAGCGACTCGTGGAAGTAGCCGATGTTGGAGGCGCCGTCACCGAACATGCAGATGGTGACGGCCTCCCCGCCGTTGTAGCTGTCGGCCAGCGCCATCCCGGCTGCGAACGCCAGGTGAGAGCCGACGATCGCATGGCCGCCCCAGAAGTTCTTCTCGACGTCGGCCATATGCATCGAGCCGCCGAAACCACAGGACGTTCCGGTTCGCTTGCCAAGGAGCTCAGCAAGCACGATTTTCGCTTCGATCCCGACGTTGAGCGCCACCCCATGATCGCGATAGGCTGTGATGACGCGGTCTTGCGGCTTGCGGGCGGCGATGAGTCCGGTGCTCACGGCTTCCTGCCCGATGTACAGGTGAAGGAAGCCGCCAATCTTCCCCTCTTGGTAGAGCTGTGCTGATCGCTCTTCGACCCGGCGGATGAGCACCATCTCGTAATACATCTGCACTTGCTGCTTCTTATTCATACAAACTCCTCAAATGGCACCAAGAAATCTCTGCCAAAGCAAAAGCGCTTCGATGAATCGGAACACCCCCGCATGCCGCGCGTCGCGATCGCCTCCGAGCGGGCGCGGCGAGGCAGAGCGTTGCCGATTATATCAAATCGATTCTCGAATCCTTCGGGCCAGCCGCTGCAATTGGATGCGTGCTATTCTGAGTGTTGAAAACGAGCCCTCGGGAGGGTTGCATGCAACGCTGGGAGCACTGCAGGCTGGAGGGGAACAACCTCCACTTCCTTGGCGCCGGTCTTCTGGAAAACCGCAAGGACCGGCACCTGACTGAACGCGGCGCCTGGGATCAGATCTACTCGGATGGTTGGGAGCTGGTGTCTGTGGTCCCCGATCCCGAGTCCGGCGCCCATACCTTTTACTTCAAGCGACCTGCTCAGGACGAATAGCGTACCGGACGGAACGGCCCTCAGTTGCGGCGGGCGCCCGGCCTTGAGATCAGCCCAATTCATGGGTTGCTCCGCATTGTGGACGCCCCCTAGTCATCGATCAAGAGCGCGAATCCACGCAGGTCGAATTCAGCAGCGGACGGCTCAACGCCCTGAGGAAGTCGGAGGGGGAGAACGAAGGGCAGCACCTCTCCAGCTTCCAGCTGTTCGGCCGGCGTAGCCCAGCCCGCAGTCAGCAGCTCCCCGCCTGTCGAGCGCAGCGTGGCAAAGACGGTTGGGCGGCGCAAGGCAGCCTCGCCCGGCCCTTCCATCGTGCCACGAAAGAAGATCGAACTCCCCACCGTCTCGATTCCCTCGATCTGCAGCGAGAGCGGGACTCGCGCCTCCGGCAGTGCCGGGCCGGCGTGAATATACGTCTGGATATCCAAATCCTCCTCGTCGGCAAGAGCCGTGGGGATGCGCGTTTCGAGCCCGTAGAATTCACCGACGGAAAAGGCAAGTGCCTCGCCCGCCTGCAGCGGGAGCGGAGGGTGAAGCTCAGCCAGGGCCAGCAATCTGTCTGATCTCCGAATGGAGAGGATCAGGCTGAGCGAAGCCGCGCTTCGAGAATCATTCCTGAGTTCGCCCACAAGGAACGGCGCGCCCTGTGAATCCGCCCTTAGGAATGGGCCATTCACGATGGGAATGTTCATCTCCTCGGTTGGTTCGGCTCGGACGGCGTCCACCGAGACGATCCATTCGGGTTCATCCAGAGTGCCGCTGATCCGGGCGAGGAACGGGGCATGGCCCTCAGCCGGCAGGGACTGGGGGTAGATAAGCGCAGGAGCCGCCACAATCAATTCGCCCGATGAGTCGAGCGCCCATGCGCTCAAGCCGGCGATCTCTACCTCGCGGCGGCTCTCGTTCCCAACCTCGCCCAGGAGCAAGGTGTGGTTCCCTTCAGACACAATGTCCAGGATCTGAAGGTCGAGCTGTGCTCGTTCAAGGTCGATCTGTGTGTACTCGACCAGCGCGGCGCGAGCGCCTGACGGCTCTTCATCATGTTCAATCACGCCGACGAACGGGCTCTCTTCCCCCGGGCCGAGACGCGCAAGAAGCGGAGGTACCACAATCGCTATGGGGGGATCGTCCACTGCATACTCGATTGTGACTTGAATGGCCATGTCGGCGAGCGGAATGCTTGAGTCATTTCGCAGCAGGCCGAAAACTTGCCAGAGGCCTGGCTCATGTGGATCCGCACGGATGACGAGATCTGAGAATTCGATCTCCAGGGCAGGCGTCGGGTTGACCGTCGGGAGCCGGCGAGGGGTCGCTGAGGCGCCAGCATTTGGAGATGCCGTGGGTTGCGGCGGGCCGCAGGCGTTGAGGAGGCCAAATAGGGTCAGGATTGCGCCGAGATAGCGCAGGCCCTGGGTGCTCATCGGGACATACGACTCATTCTGGTTGCGCGTCGGGATGAAACGAAGTGCCTTACTGCCCCTTCTGCATGTGAACCGGATGCGAGGCTAGGGGGAGGGGACCGGCGTCGGGGTGAAAAGATCGCCGAACTCATCCTCCGGGAAGAAGAAGTCCTGCTCGAATCCGAACCCAAAACCCTCACCCAATCCAACCGCGCAGATCGCGGCGCTGGTGCGGACAAGACAGCCTGCCAGGTTTCCGGAGGCGGCGATGTCAAGCAGCGAGGCGAGGTCTTCGGAGGTCTGCGCCACCAGGATCATCAGGGTGCGCTCTTCATCTCGCTGAACGAGAATCAAGCCAACTCCAGTCGGCCGCACAGGCCCCAGATCCTCCACAACCAGCGAACCGTCATCGGACTCGCCTGGAAGCGTCACCTCGAACCCCGCGAGCAGTTCGACCAGCAGGGGATCGTCACTGTCATAGAGCCCGAGCGCGATCGCATCCTCCCCTTCGGAGAGCTCGTCGGCCAGATTAAGCGCCACCCCACGGCTCGCGAGGCTGGCCTGGAGCTGGGCCACAGACGCAAGAGTCTCCGCGGCCAGGTTGAGCGATTCCGATTGGAGCAAAGTTACCGGGCTGCGGAAGATGTAGGGGTAGTTGGCCAGATCGAGCGTCCGCGATCCACTGAGCAAGTGGTCGGCCAGATGCTCGATCAGGTGTGCGTTATCGGCGACCCGATAGTAGGGCGAAGTGAGAAAGGTGAAGTCGCCGAGCGCCAGCACGCTGCCACTCGCGTCGCGAACCGCAACGGCCGTCTGCATCGGTTGATCACTCAGGCTTGAGAAGGTGCGATCATCGCCCATGATCAGGGGGGAGCCCTCGGCCGTATGGATTGAGCGGGCGCCGTAAAAGGTCACTTGCCCGAGACCCTCGGTGAGCGGGTCGGCCGCGAAATTCCGAAGAATGAGATTCCGGAAGTTCCCTTCGTTCTCAACCTGGTTGTAGAGATGGTCGTCGGCAAAGACCAGGCCGAACGGCTCAATCAGGCGGTTGATCGAAGCCACGGCGCCGACAGCCGAAGCGCCAAAATCCGCGCCGACGAACGAACTGAACGGGTCGCTGCGTGTTGGGTCGCTGATGACCAGCATGCGTCCGCCATTGTCGACGAAGCGCGTTACGGACCCGATCTCGCCTGCGCTGTAGACTCTTCCGGGGGCGATCACCAGGTAGCCGCTGGCATACTTCAGCCGTTCGGCGAGCGGGAGTGCATTAACATCGAAGGTGTCGAGAATGAGCTCGATTCGTGCGCCGCGCCGGGTGAGCGCATCCGTCAGGGCTTGAATCTCTGGCAGCTGAAAGCGATTTCCATGGGCGAGATCGATAACCACAACCGCCCCCGAGCCTGCATCTGAAGGTTCTGCGTCGGGTTCGGCGTCACCGGCTGGCGGCGAAGGGATCGTTAGTTCGGCATAGCCGGGCAGCGGAACCTCGGCTGGCGGCCGGTAGACGCCCCGGTAGAACCACAGCGAGCGGGCGACGATCGGGATAAGCAGCGCGCCAAGCGCCATCCAGATGAAAGGACGCCTCATGGAGCTCCCCCTTCCGCCGCTGGAACGCCCTCGAAGGGTGGAATGTAGAGTAGATAAAGCCCCGGCAGGCGCGGGTAGGGAGTCTGCAGGCCGTCTTCGGTCGTCTGGAAGAAAGGCACGACGGGGTCATCCGGGATACCGGCCAGCACGCGCAGATCGGCGACTTGATAGTGGGCCACCCGTGCCAACTCGGCGGCGCGCTCAATGGCGCGCGTGCGCGAGCCAAGCTCGTCGATGAGGCCCATCTCCAACGCCATCCCTGCCGGCCAAATTTCCCCGCGCAGCAGGATTTCGGCGTCAATTTGAAGCCGGTCGCCGCGACCCAGCGCAACAGCCTGGAAGAAGCCCTGCTTGATGACTTCCATCCGGCGCAGCAATACGTCCCGCGGCGCACCCCACAGCTTGTAGGGTCCGGTCGAAACGATATCTTCAAGCAGTTCGGGCCTGGGCGGGAGCTGGGTGATCACGCCGACATTCCCGATCGGGGCAGAAGGCCCTGCGACGATCTCATCCGTTCCCACCGCCAGATAATACGCGCCGCTCGCTGCGAGACCGTGGACCATGGTCACGACGGGTTTGCGCGTTCGCAGTCGGGCGAGTTCCAGATAGACGGCTTCGGTGTCCGTCACCGTCCCGCCGGGGCTGTCGAGCACCAGGACCACAGCCCGAACTTCCGGCGCCTCGTAGGCATACTCAATTTGGGTGATCAGGTCTTCGGCGGTTGGAAAGAAGATGGCATCGCTGAGGACGATCACGCCGATCACCGGCTGGGGGATGAGCAGCGAGATTCCAATCCCGATAAGCAGCGGCAACAGCAGCCACAGCAACAGTGATGTAGGAGAGGCCACCCTGCCTTTCGGGCGCTCTTCCGCCATAACTTGCGCTCCTCCTGCCAGTCGATCAGGCATCTGCACCGGTCTGAGGGGTGGCGCTATGCTACTTCGATTTCGGGTGAAAAGGAAGGGCCAGCGGAGCACCCTGGTGGGTCTGAACCTCCGGAGTGCTCCGCTGGATCGGCCTCCTCTTCAGGCAGGCAGTTCGATTTCGGGCAGGTGCTGCATGGCTTCCCTGACGAGGTCTTCGGGATACTCGTAGTGTTCGAGTTCGCCCTTCAGGTAGGCGTCGTAGGCGCCCAGGTCGAAGTGGCCGTGGCCGGACAGGTTGAAGGCGATGATCTGCTTCTGGCCGCTTTCGCGGGCCCGCAGCGCTTCGTCGATGGCGCCCTTG
>JBFJVD010000203.1:0-5352 GCA_041624375.1 Anaerolineales bacterium | reverse complement strand
CTCCTTTCGTCAAGCTTTGCTCGCAGCTCTTCGGCGACCGGATGCTGGTAGCCAATGCCACCGGCTGCTCCTCGATCTACGGCGGCAACCTGCCGACGACTCCCTGGACCAAGAACATCGAAGGTCGTGGACCTGCCTGGTCGAACTCGCTGTTCGAGGATAATGCGGAGTTTGGCTTTGGGATGCGGGTGGCCCTCGACCAGCGGCTTGAAGAGGCGAACCGCCTTTTACGGGCGCTGCAGGGCGAGGTCGAAGCAGAATTGATGGAGGGCATCCTGCATGCGGATCAACTGGACGAGGCTGGCATCCAGGCGCAGCGCGCACGAGTCGAGCGATTGAAGTCAGAGCTCGCCCAGAAGTCGAGCCCTGAGGCTAAACAGCTGCTCGCGATCGCCGATGTTCTTGTGCGCAAGAGCGTTTGGATCGTCGGTGGCGATGGGTGGGCCTACGATATCGGCTTCGGCGGTTTGGACCACGTGCTCGCTTCGGGCCGCGATGTGAACGTCCTGGTTCTCGACACCGAGGTGTACTCGAACACCGGCGGGCAGATGTCAAAGGCGACGCCGCGCGCGGCAGTGGCGAAATTTGCGGCGGGCGGCAAGCGGGCTGCCAAGAAGGATCTCGGCCTGATGGCGATGAGCTACGGCAATGTCTATGTCGCTCGGGTCGCTTTCGGCGCGAGTGACACCCAAACACTCAAGGCCTTCCTCGAGGCGGACGCCTATCCCGGTCCGTCACTCATCCTGGCCTACAGCCACTGCATCGCGCACGCTTACGATATGCGCTTTGGCCTGCGGCAGCAGCAGGCCGCGGTGGATTCTGGCTATTGGCCCCTCTATCGCTACAACCCTGAGCTGGAAGTAGAGGGAGCGCAGCCGCTCACGCTGGACTCAAAGCCGCCGCGCGTTCCCTTAGAGACCTTTATGTACAACGAGGGACGATTCCAGATTTTGCGCCAAACACAACCCGATGTGGCCAATCGGCTCCTCGAGCTAGCCAGGGAGGATGTCCAGCGACAGTGGGAAACATACGAACGCCTCGCTCGTTTTAATGGAAAAGCGGATGAGCGAACGGAGACGAGCTGATGAATCTGCAAACCCGTTACCTCGGCTTAGATCTTAAGAATCCGATCGTCGTATCCGCCTCACCGCTTTCTCGCGACCTTGGAACCCTGCGCCGGCTTGAAGAAGCCGGCGCAGGCGCAATCGTCATGCATTCGTTATTCGAAGAGGAGGTGCGGCTCGAGAATCAGACGCTGAACCTCTACCTCCGGTTGGGTGTGGAAAGCTACGCCGAAGCCCTCACCTACTTCCCGGCTGCGGGCTCGTACCGAACTGGGGCGGATTCATACCTCGAATTGCTCGAGCACGCCTGCCGGGTGCTTACGATCCCGGTCATCGCCAGCCTGAACGGCGTCTCTGTCGGCGGCTGGGTGGACAACGCCCGCCGAATGGAAGCAGCCGGAGCGCACGCGCTCGAACTGAACATGTACCAGATCATCACCGACCCGGGGCAGTCAGCGAGCGAGGTAGAGGACAGCTACCTGGAGCTGCTGGAGGCAGTTCTCGCCCAGGTGAAGATCCCGGTCTCTGTAAAATTGAGCCCCTTCTTCAGCGCCCTGCCCCACATGGTCAAGCGCATCGAAGCAGTTGGAGCCAGCGGGGTCGTTCTGTTCAACCGCTTCTATCAGCCGGACATTGACATCGAGGCGCTGGAGGTCATACCCAATCTCATCTTGAGCGATTCGCACGAACTGCGCCTACCCCTTCGCTGGATCGCGATCCTCTATGGGCGAGTCGGGCTCGATTTGGCCCTCACCACGGGGGTCCATACAGCAATCGATGTCGTCAAGGCGTTGATGGCTGGAGCGACGGTTGCGATGCTGACGTCGGAGCTCTTGCAGAATGGGATCTGGCGGCTGCGAGACCTGCTTGGAGAGGTCTCACTGTGGCTCGAGGATCACGAGTATGACTCCCTGGATGTGCTGCGCGGCAGCATGAGCCAAATCAACTGCGCTGAGCCAGGCGCCTTTGAGCGCGCGAATTATATGAAGGTGCTGCAGTCGTTCGTGCTGGAGTCCGGCGAGCCTACGGCGTAGGGGTCGGTTCTTCGTCCCCAACCTCATCTTCAGGCCCCGGAGTCGGGGTCGGTTCCCTGAGAACACCGATCTGGGATTCCCATGGGTAGACCGCGATTGGGCGGCCAAAGAAGTAGGATTCAACCACGCGCCGGAAGATCGGCGCCGCCCATTCAGAGCCTTCCCCCTGAAACTCCACGATGACCACAACGGCAATATCGGGTCGGTTCTCACGAGACTCGAACGTATAGCCCGCAAACCAGGCATGTGGATCGGTGAAATCGCTCGTTTGCGCCGTCCCCGTCTTGCCCGCAATGCGCAAATTAAGTCCCCGGAAACGATTCTCCGCGGTCCCTTTCGGCTGGCGCACCACTCGCACCATGGCCTCCTGAATCGCTGCCAGCGTATCCGAGCTGATCCCCAGCTCAGCCTGCGCATCCGGAGCAAATTCCGATACGACCTGCCCGGTCTCAGTCTCTATCCGGCTGACAAGCTGCGGACGGTAGAGCACGCCTCCATTGCCGACGGCGGCCACGAATCGCGCCACCTGCAACGGCGTCACTTCAAGAATGCTCTGCCCGATCGCGAGATCCACCGAGTCTTCTTCCGACCAGACTCCGTCTGATAGCAACGCCTGGGTTTCGGGGCCGGGGATCAGGCCTGGGTCTTCGTCAATCTCGATCCCTGTATCCTGCCCAAGTCCGAATTGGCGCGCCATATCCGTAAGGGAGGTGGTCAGGCCCTGGCGGAACAGGTCCAGCCCGATGTGGAAGAAGTACGGATTGCAGGAGCGCTCGAGCGCCTGAACAAGGCTAATTTCGCCCTGAGGTGGAAGCTCCTTCTCGAGTGTCCAATCGAACAGCGTCCGACCAGGTAGCTCGCGGAATTCATGGCCGCAATCGTAAATGGTTCCCGGCTCGTAGAAACCCGATTCGAGCGCCGCAGCCATGGTGATGATTTTGAACACCGAGCCCAGCGGATAGGTGCCGGTCGTGGCCCGATTGATCAGCGGAGTCTGCTGGGAGCTGAAGAGAGCGGTTAGCCCATCGCCGCTGTTTGGATTGCGCCAGTCGAACAGATTGGGATCGAAATCGGGCGAGGAGGCCATCGCAAGAACGGCGCCGGAATCTCGCTCGAGCACGACCACAGCGCCCGCAAAGCCCGAAATCGCCTGCTCAACCTGGATCTGCAACTGGGCATCCAGCGTGGTGTACAGATTCGTTCGAGGCCCGCTTGTCTCGCTGGCGAGGCTGGTGCTCACCTGCCCATCCGCATTCAGCAGGTAGAGCGTGCCGCCCGGATCCCCATGCAGCTGCGCTTCATAGGCTCGTTCCAAGCCGATCTGACCGACGAATGCATCCCTTGGGTATCCCCGGCGAAGAAAATCCTCAAGCTGCTCCTGCTGAAGTTGGGCAACGTAGCCGACGGCATGGGCGGCCAGGCCGTTGTCTGGGTAGAACCGTCCGCCATAACTTCCCCATTGCACACCCCCGACGGCGGCCAAGGTGCCTTCGACGGCTTGAAACTGCGAAATCGATACCTCGCCGAGGGGGACCCGCCAGTCGAAGGCACGGATGTCATCATACAAGGCCTGGATGGCTTCTGGGCGGCGGCCGAACAGCCGGCCAAGTGCGCTCAGCATCGACGACTCGGCGTCTTCGCCGCCCACCTGGTTGGGGACGATCCAAAGGGCCACAACTTGCTCAGGTGACGCCATCGGCGTGCCATTGCGATCGAAGATGGTTCCCCGCGGTGGGGTATTCAGATCGAGGAAGACCCCCAGCTCGGGAGCCAGTTCGGGGAGGATCGCGGCATCCGACCACACAATGCGCCATCCCTCCCCTTCGCGGACCAGGTTGAGGGCCAACTCCCGTTCGATCAGGCCCGCCGCGGCGGAGGTCAGCGCCAGCTTCAAGCTGACCTGGGCGTTTCGAGGATGGGTGATGTCGTTGAGAAGCTCGAAGGAGATCTCATTGAGCGCGGCTCCCGTTTCAATTTCCGTGTAACGGGCCGTGAAATCTTCAAGCGAAATTGATGCTTGCGCGCTCGAGGTCAGCAAGGCATACATGGCCGCATAGTCCTGCGCTTGCCAAGCGGAAAGGAATGCCTCGACCGCCGCATTCGGGTCTGGGGCAGCGATGGAGGTCACCGCGGGTGGAGGGAGGGTCGGGGTTTCGATGTCCTGTGGTGGAGACCCGTCACGCAGCCCGCAGGACGCCGCCGAGAGGATCACCACCGCCAGCGAGAGCGCGGCGGCGATCGTTCGCCGGAACCGAAGTTTCTCTGTCATAGGCCCGAGAAGTATACCGTGTTGGGGTTCGAGTTAAGCAATCTGCGGTGAGGCATTTGGTGTTGGGGGTGGACGAGCCCCGACTATCGCGTGCGGCAGACGGCCTTCTGGATTGAATTAAATATAGTTGAGCGACAGCCGGACTCGATCATTATCCGGATATGCGCGGCAACTCGTTGGGCTAGTTGAATTGACCAGACGTGGATTCGGATGGAGTTAGCCGGGGGGTAGAGGTGAAGCAGAGTCACCCGACTCATTTGAGCGCTGGAAGCTGCGTGTGATCCGGCTGAATTCGCCCCGGCCCCAGCAGCGCTGAAATGCGTCGACCATCTCTGGATCGAACATCTGCCCACGCTCGTCCTTGATCACGGAATATGCATGATGCGCAGGCAGGGCTTTGCGATAGGGTCGATCCGATGTGATCGCATCGAAGGTGTCGACCACGGAGAGCAGGCGCGCCTCAATCGGAATCTCGCGCTTCGAGAGGCCATCCGGGTAGCCGTTGCCGTCCCAGCGCTCGTGGTGATGGAGAACGATCGGGATCGCCGGTGCAAGATACGGTATGCCGTCGATCATGCGCGCCCCAATCCTGGGATGCGCTCTCATCTCTGCCCACTCTTCCTCGCTCAACGGGCCCGGCTTGGTAAGGATGGACTCCCTCACGCCGATCTTCCCAATATCATGCAAGATGGCCCCGAACTCAAGCGTCTCCCGTCGCTCTGCGTCCCAATCCAGTTCGGTAGCCAAAGTCTGGGCAAAGGCGCTCACCCGCTCGACATGATCTCGAGTGTAAAAGTCCCGGGCCTCGATCGCATTTGCCAGGGCTCGCAGACTCGCCTTGTACGCAGCTTTGAGCTGGGCCACCATCAGCTCATCAGTCCGCTGTAGCCGGGCGTGAACCGCGCTTAATAGCTCCTGACTCGTGATGGGCTTCGTGATGTAGTCATCTGCGCCGAGGGATTTGCCGGCGAAGATATCCTCTCGG
>JBFJVD010000202.1:0-5362 GCA_041624375.1 Anaerolineales bacterium | reverse complement strand
GCCGTCAATGACGAAGCAACGGGCTTCAAGGTGACGGCGGCGCTGGATACGGCGGTGCCCGATCGGTCGCAGCGTCTGGTGTCCTGCATCGCCGACCGCTACGCCGCGGCCACCAACCTACGCTATCACCCCGGCAGCATCACCCGGGATATGACCGAGTACCATTCCTTCTACGAGATCCACAGCCAGACTCCCGCGGCGATCATCGAGATCGGTTTCATGTATCTCGACCGCGATTTCCTGGTCAATCATCCGGATCGGGCTGCCAGAGGGATCGTGGAAGGAATTTTGTGCTATGTTCATAATGAGCCGGTTTCTCTATCTGGCGGGGGATAGGTGGCTGACTCGATGACACCAGCCCAGAATCAGGCCGTTCAGGCGCTCCTGGCTGAGGGCCGTGCTGCGCTTGCGCGGGGCGCACGTGCTGAAGCCCGCCGGGCCGCCCGCCAGGCGGCACATCTGGCGCCGCAGCAGGAAGCCCCTTGGCTTTTGTTGGCTGCGGCCTCAGATCCGCGCCCCGGTCTCGCCTATGCGGCGCGAGCTCTGGAGATCAACCCGCGCAGCAGGGCGGCGCGCAAAGCCATCCGCTGGCTCGTGCGCCGCTTGCCGGCTGAGGAGCGGCGGCAGGCTGTCCACGCAGCGCGCCTGCCGGAGCGCTTCTCCTTCGAGCTGGCCCCGCTTGAGTCGCTGACTCTGCGTCGCCTCATCGCACCACAGGCAATCTTGCCCACGATGCTCATGGTGGTGGGACTTGCCATATGGTTCGGTGGCCAGCCCGCGGCTGCCCGCCAACCTCAGGTGGCCTCGGATCCGATGGCGAAGGCGACCTACACGCCCACACCAACGAATACGCCGACTCCGACCCCGACGCCGACGAACACACCGACGCCGACCAACACACCCACGCCAACCAACACGCCGACGCCCCGGCCGAATCTCTCCTGGGAGTATTCAATGAACCCGGAGGAGATGGCCAACGAGGGCCGCTGGATCGATGTCGATCTCAGCGAGCAGCGGGTGACGGCCTATGAAGGCGCGACGCCAGTGCGAACATTCGTTGTCTCCACAGGCACAGCGGTTCACCCGACGGTCACCGGGCAGTTCAGGGTCTATGTGAAGCTGACCTCAACCACCATGTCCGGACCGGGATATTACCTTCCCGGCGTGCCCTACACGATGTATTTCTATCGCGGCTACGCGCTCCACGGGACCTACTGGCACAACAATTTCGGGACCCCGATGAGCCACGGCTGCATCAACATGAGAACCCCAGAAGCCGAATGGATTTTCAATTTCTCCCATGTCGGAATTCTGGTCAACGTTCATCCTTGACGGCCTGGAACTTGCACGATTCGGGATCGTAACAGCGGGGAGGCCCAGGGAACATGACTGAAGCCTACGATTGGCCCGACGGGCTATCGAGGCGCGAATTCCTCCGCGCCTCGGTCTTCGGGCTGATGGCACTCGGAGTGCCCATCCCCTGGACCGGGACGCGCTTCGAGCCTTCCAACGGCTTGCTTGGCCGGGTCACCGAGCCCACTCTCGATATCTTCAAGGGGGCAAGCTTCGGGGCAGAGAAGGTTGAGACCTTCTGGCGCGATGACGTTCTTGAGATCGCCGGCGCCCTGCTCGGCGATCGCATCCCCGAGCACAACCAGATCTGGTATGAGATCGAAGGCGCCGGCTTCGCCCATTCCTCTGGCGTTCAGCCGGTGCTGGATCAACCGAATGCCCCGCTCCCCGAAATTGAGTTCGGCGGCCAGCTGATGGAGGTGACGGTTCCCTTCGTTGATGCGTACTGGCGACCTCGGACGGATGCCAAGAAGGCGTACCGCTACTACTACGGCACCACGCACTGGGTGACCGGCGTGAGCCGCGACGTTCGTCTGCGCAAGTGGTATCGCATTCAGGATGACAAGTGGGACTACCGCTTCTATGCGCCGGCGGAAGCCTTCCGCGAGGTGCCGGCCGCCGAAGTCGCGCCCATCTCCCCCGAAGTACCGCTCTCCGAGAAACGGATCGAGGTTGATCTGACCCATCAGCTCATTCGCTGTTTCGAAGATTCCCAGATGGTCTTCTCGACACGTGTCTCTTCCGGCCGCAAGTTCGGGGACAGCCTCTATTACACTCCGGAAGGTTCGTTTGTGACCTTCCGCAAGCGAGGCTCGAGGCACATGGCGGCCGGCAATTTGGCCACCGGCTACGATCTCCCCGGGGTGCCGTGGGTTTCGTATATCACCGACAGCGGCATCGCCTTCCATGGAACCTACTGGCACAATGACTACGGCGTTCCCCGCAGCCATGGGTGCCTGAACATGTCCAGCCAGGCCGCCAAGTGGCTCTATCGATGGACGCAGCCGGTGGTGCCGGCGGAAGAGCAAGAAGTCTGGGTGGGCTATGGCACTGAGGTGATTATCCGGACCTGATGCGCTCGGCCCTCCACATCGCTTTCATCGAACCCCGCTATTTGCTTTTCCGGACTGATCATCCGGATCACAGTGACATCCATGTCAGGCCGCCCGGCAAGGCATTGGCGTTAGTCGCCAGGGCCCCAGTCCGCACGCCGCTCGATCGGCTCACCTTCTTCGCCGGTCAGGATCCCGAGCAGGAACTGCTGACCTTTAATCGCCAGGCCGGGTCGTTCACGGGGAAGGACTTGGTCGCGGAAACAGAGATCGGGGCGGTGCGCTTCGGCTCCGTCATCGAACCGCGCGAAGAGCCGTGGCAGCTCGTGGATGCGGATGGACGGGAGATCGCGCGACTCGTCCACCTGAGCGGTCGCGGACCGGCATCGCGGATCTTTGCCCGGTGGCTCCCGGAGCGCTTCGCCTTAGAGCATGCCGCCCTCAGCGGGCTGACGCTTCGTCGCGCCAGCGGAGTTCGCGGCTACCGCCTCGACCTCGACTTGAGAGCAGATCCACTGCGTGAGCTCGATCGCCGGCTGTCCCTCGGCGCGGCCGCTTTGCTCGCTTGCCTGGATCGCCGGGAAGCCCAAGGAATTGCTGGTGAGGTCCTGTGATCCAGCCCGACTCAGCAGGTCATGGCCTGGCCGGTGGAGTAGAATCGGGTCGCTCCGGGGTGGTGGACCGGGCGTGAGCCCAGGTGCGGGAAAGGTTTCAAGGTGACGATGCCGCAAGACCCGTTGTTCAAAGGCCTCGTGGTCGACGAGCTGGATCAGCCGGTTCAGACGACGGTCGTTGGCGATGAGTCTTTCTACGTCGTGGACGACAACGGGTTCCTGCGTCATATTGAGGCCCAGTACGTCGACCGTCAGGTGATGGATCACTTGGCTTCCTTGATTGAAGGGCACGAGGATTTGATCGCCGAGGGCACGATGAAGATGCTGGGCCAAGAAGACATCTTCACCAAGGCGATGATTGAGCGTCAGCTTGAACAGCTGGATGAGCAGTTTGAAGCTATGCTTCAGGTGGGGCTTCCCGAAGAACTGCGCATGTGGTTGGGAATGATCGGCTTTCAGGTCGTCGTCGACCTGCACGGGGATGTTGTCGAGGTGCGCCAGCCGAGCAGCCCTGAACCGCCGGAGGAATAGTAGCGGCTTTTGCAAACGAGACGCTAATCTTTCTGTTGTAGAATTCGCTCAGTGGAGCCGGTGTCTTGTTTGCTGAAACGAACAGGTGAGGTTGTTTCGTGGCCCTTTCTGAGCATATCCTGGACGTAAGTGAATCGGACTTTGAGGCGGAAGTTCTTTTCCGTTCCCATGAAACGCCCGTGATCGTGGACTTCTGGGCGCCCTGGTGCGGTCCCTGCAAGATCCTCGGCCCGATCCTCGAGAGGCTGGCGATCGAAGGCGGGGGCTCGTTCCGCCTGGCCAAAGTCAATGTGGATGACAATCCGAATCTCGCAATCCGCTACGGCGTGCAGGGCATCCCCGCCGTCAAGGCGCTGCGCAACGGCGAAGTTGTGGCCGAATTTGTCGGAGCTCAGCCGGAGCCGATGGTACGCAAATTCGTTGCTCGGGTCGTCCCCAGCGAATCGGACCAGGCCCTGGATCAAGCACGATCCCTGCTGGCTACCCGCCATTACGATGAAGCCGAGGCCGCTTTCCGAACCATCCTTGAGGAGCAGGACGAGCATGCCGGTGCGGCTCTTGGACTGGCGAAAAGCCTGCTTATGCGAGGGGAAGGCGAGGAGGCGCAGGGCCTGCTGAGCCATCTTCCGGCGGGATCGGAGTGGGCGGAAGCTGAAGTGCTCCTCCCGCTGGCGCACCTGCTTGCCGAAGTTGAAGCCGGAGCGCCCACCGACGAGGCGGATCCCCTGGCGGCTATGCTGCAGCGCTCGGGTGAACTGATCAAGCGGGAGAACCTCCTGGCGGCGATGGATGGGTTGCTTGACATCCTGCGAGCCGACAAGCGCTACCGGGATGGGCTGCCCCGCAAGGTCTTGCTGGCGATCTTCGCCCTGCTCGGAGATGAAGATCCGCTCGTGCGCGAGTACCGCGGCGAGCTGGCCTCCGTGCTGTTCTAACCCCACTCACGCGATCAAGAAGACGCGCCGGCTGAACCGGCGCGTCTTCGATTCGGCTGGTGCCACCACAGACGGCTCGGACCTCGAAGGCAACCAGGCGCGTCGTGATTCCCATGTTCGCTACGAGCCTTCGAGGGTCGAAGGTGATTGACAGTTTAGGCCGGTTCAGTCGCCTGCATCCGGCGCTGGCGCCTCACGGCTGGATCCCTTGCCGGCTTTGGGCTGGAATTCCCGGCGCCAGTCCTTCGCGCTGCGGATGTGGAAGGGGAGGTCGATCACCACGATGTCCTCGTGGCGGTGCAGCGCCCGCCGCAGGCTGTTGGCTGTTTGGTTGTGGAGCAGCTGCTCCCAGCCTTCTTCGGCGATGAACTCCGGGATCACAACCGTGGTGAGGTGATCGGGGAACTCGTCGTGATTCACGTGCAGGATGTAGTCGACGAGAGGGGTGAGGATGTCCCGGTAGTCGTAGTCGATGCAGATCAGCTTGATATCGTGGGTGATATCGTCGAAGCGGTTCCAGCGACGGATGAGGCGCTCCTTCATCTCCGGGCTGGTGGTGATGCAGACTGCGCGCACATCGGTCGCGATCCGCCGGGCGTAGCGCAGCGCCCGCAGGGTTCCTCGATGGACATCCGCCATGGCAACGATGACCACATCGGCCACCGGAGACAGATCGTCCATGCCCAGGTCACGGGTGCGCAACGCCGCCGCCACACGTTCGTAATGCCGGTGCACAGCCAGGAACGCATAGACCAGGACCGGGATGGCCACCACGATGATCCAGGCGCCCTCGATGAATTTCGTTGCTACCAGGATAAGGAGAACGGCGGTCGTTGTCGTCGCTCCAACGGCGTTGACCAGTCGCTTCCAGGTGGTT
>JBFJVD010000201.1:0-5404 GCA_041624375.1 Anaerolineales bacterium | reverse complement strand
GGGCAAAAGGCGCCACAGTTGCCGGCCGCGAACAGCACCAGGATCCCGGTGTCGATGGCCTCGACCACCTTGCGGGTGAAGGGGTGGTTGGGGTTGCGGGCGTAGGTGGTGTCCCAGGTCTCCTGGAAGATGCCCCAGCTGTTCGTGAGCACGTGCGGGGTGCCGTCGACGCGGTGCCGGTCGATCGCCCATTGGAAGGACTGCAGCGCGCGGCTGATCGTGCCCGGCGACCCGCCCGTGCCGGAGATCCGGAAGTCGTACAGCTGCGCTTCCGGCGCCATGCCCAGGACGTCGGTGGCGCACATGTTGCCGTGCTCGCCCCAGCGGGAGGCCTCCGTCCCCCAATCCGAGGGCCAGCCGCCGATCACCCGCGGGATACGCCGGTGGGTTTCGCCGCTCTTCACCGTCCGGCCTTGCGCCGTGATCCCGCCGTCGAGCACGCCGACCACGATCCCCGTACCGCGGAAGCCTGCGGCCCAGATCTGGTCGACGCCGAGGTAGCCGGCCACATCGGCGATCGTGCCTTTGGGCACGCTCGGCTGGCAGTCGCAGGTGCCGATCGGGCAGGGCGCCATCGCCGCCGTCGCTTCGATGACCTCGACGACCGGCGCTGCCAGGTCGGTGAACGGGGCGATCGGAGTGTCGCGCCAGACCTCGACCACGTCGTCCCTGGCGCGCAGCGCCTCCATATCTTCTTCGGTCTCGACCGTGCCGCGGATGATGTAGGTCTCGTCATCAGCTGCGCTGGCGGCGAAGCCCTTTGGCTTGCGGCCCATCGTGACTGCCTCGAACTCCTGATCGACCTCAAAGCCAGGTAGCTCCATCTCGTCCGCCAGCTGCATGGCGAAGGCCGGCGAGGCGCCCGGCCGCCCGCGCAGTTCGACCAGGACGCTGATGCGCCCCTGCGCATCGGTGGGCTCCGGAGGCTGCGCTCCCGAGCCCGTTTCGGTGGTCTCCTCCTCGCGCATTTCATCGTTTTCGGTCATCGCTGTGCTCCTTGACTCGGGTGGTCCTGATAGACGTGCTTGTCCTTGGGGCATCGATGATAGGGATGAGGCAGCCCGGCGCAGGATCGGCCGGGCTGCTCAGGGTGGGCAAGCGCGCCTCAGATGCGCCTGTTCCCCACTATATTCGCGCCAGATCAGCAGACAATCAACCCTTCATCTGGCTCGCTCGGGTGGGCCTGGACTTACCAGATCCATCCTGTTGACTCCCCAATTCCTTCCATCTAGACTGGACAAGGGGCTCCGTTGCCCTCGTCGCCCTCGACCAAGCCCCGCCGGTCGAGGGCGTTTGTGTACGCGGCTCTCCAAATTGGAGGCTTTCAGGATCGAGGTGCCTAGCGTGGGCAAGACGACTGTATGGACGGCAAGGCGATTTCGCCTACCCCACTACAACAAGAACTCACTTGCTTCGGAATTGAAAGCCTGGGTGAAGAAGCGTGACGGCCGGATTCGGATCGAGCATGCCTTCTTGCTGCCGCTGCAGGGGTCTACCCAGAAGACATCGATCGAAATGGGTAAGCCCGGATGGGTCCCGCTTGGACTTGTGACGACGTCCTCAGGGGAATCTGCATACACCCTGCAACTCATCTACGAGCCTCCTGTGCTGTACATCTACAAGAGCAGAGACAATCTTCCGGATCTATTTGACGACGTCATGGAGGCACTGCTCGTCCCTTACATCCGGCAAAATGGCGGCAAGCCGATCGACGACCAGGAATACTTGGTTGACAGGAGTCTCCTGAATTGGACAGAGCGCATCTTGCAGGAGGGCGTGCACGGCGTCTTCAAGAAGCTCGTGCAGCGCGGCCATGTTTTGGACGCCCCGCCCGGAACGAGCCTGGGGGCTGGCCATGCCGATCCAAGCGAGAACCAACCAGAAACGAACCGACCGGTCGGCTCACCTTCGGCTGCGACTGCCGAGAGCCCGCGCGCGGGTCTGCCCATCCAGATCTTCATCTCTTATCGCCGCAGGGACAGCGCCGATGTCACGGGAAGAATCTACGATCGACTTGTGGATCGCTTCGGGCCTGATCGGGTCTTCAAGGATGTCGATTCCATTCCCATGGGCGCCGATTTTCGAAAGCACCTCGATCAGATGGTCGCCAGATGCAACGCGTTTTTGGCCGTTATTGGCCCGGAATGGAGTGACACGCACAGGCCTGACGGTGAACGCCGCCTGGACGATGAACGGGATTTCGTACGGATCGAGATTGAATCCGCGCTCGCCCGAAAGATCCCGGTCATCCCGCTGCTGGTTCGCGGTGCTGAGGTGCCGTCCGAAGATCAGCTGCCGCCCAGCATTCGAGAGCTGATCTTCCGCAATGGGATGCCAATTCGCCCGGATCCAGACTTCCATCGGGATATGGATCGGTTGATCACATCTCTGGAGGAGCAGTTTCAAGGATCTCGCTAGATGAGATCCGGGCGGAGTGGCCTTCCTCGCTCCGCATGAGAGGGTTTGCCGAATTGAATAGGCAAGCCTTTGTAGTTATTCCCCATAAGGCGAGATTGACAATCCCCCGTTGAACAGGGTCATCGAGACCAAGCAGGCGCAGGATCGGCCGGGCTGCTCAGGGTGGGCAAGCGCGCCTCAGATGCGCCTGTTCCCCACTATATTCGCGCCAGATCAGCAGACAATCAACCCGTTGGGCCGCCGCGGACCGCGACGTCGTTCGAATTGTGGAGATGATCAGGAGCCGCAGATCCCGGCAGGAATCATGCTAAGGTTAGGGTGAGCGCCGAGAGCGAGTGTGAGGCGCGATTCCCAGCCTCCACCCTGCCAGGTTTTCAACGTTTCGGCACCCCTGACCGCTCGGCGAATTGCGCAAGTCTACAGGACGGCTAAAGCCCTCTTCTGACCCGGCATCCGCCACGAGGGGACATCGACGGAACGGCCATGAGACTCGGCAAAGCTGGCGCCCTGATCGTCGTGGGATTTGCCGCAGCTTGTGGTTTCCTGACTTCCACGCCGCCCTCCACACCTACCGCCCGGCCGACTGTCCCCCTCCCTACAGCTGCGCCGAGCCCCCTGCCGGCGCCCACCTGGCCTCCGGTCACCGGTCCACAACCCTCGAATCGGGTGGCGGTCTTCTACTATCCCTGGTACCGCACGCCTCAGGTTGACACCTACTGGGATCACTGGGGGGAGGGCGCCTTCGGTCCGCCGCTCGACATCGCCAGCGATTACTACCCGACCCTGGGCGCCTACAGCATCGCGGATTCGGCGATTTTGGCCCACCACTTTGCCTGGCTGCGCGAAGCCGGCGTTGGCGTGATCATCTCGTCGTGGTGGGGGCAGGGCTCGCGCGAGGATCAGGCCGTTGCGCTGCTGCTCGAGGTGGCTGAGGAGTATGGCATTAAGGTTGCCTTCCACATCGAGCCCTACCACGGGCGAACTGCGGACCGCCTGGTCGAAGACGTGAAATACCTGTACGACCGCTACGGCGCGGCCCCCGCCTTCTTCCGGACCAACGCCTCCAGCCGTTGGAGTCCCGACGATCGCCCCAAGGGGCTGTTCTTCGTCTGGCTGATCGAATTCACGCAGGCCGACGGGCCGCGGGTGGAGGCCAGCTATTGGCAATCGGCCATGGATGCCATTCACAGCCTGCCCGATGGCGGACTGATCATCGCCAACACAACGCAGGGCGGTTGGGTTGATGCAGGTCACTTCGACGGGCTCTATAACTACGCCACCTTGGATCTCGAACGAAGCCGCGGGTTCTCCTGGGCGCAGTCTCTCCCCCCGGAGGCCTGGTATGTCCCCAGTGTCCTGCCCGGCTTTTCTGCCCGCCGGATCGGGTATGCGGCGGACACGTATGTTCCTCGCAATGACGGCGTAACCTACGATGCGCAGTGGGAAGCGGCGCTCGGGCTCGCGGTCGAGCCGGCAATGGTGACGATTACCTCCTTTAACGAATGGCACGAGGGCACCCAGATCGAGCCCGCCGCGGTTGGAGCTGAGAATGGGCGGGGCTACACCTACGAGGATTATGACCCGCTGTCTGAGGAAGGCTACCTTCGGCAGACGCAGCGGTGGGTGCAGCGCTTCCTGGCATTGACCTGGCCGGCCACCTACCGGGCCCGCATCCGGGTCTCGACCACGTCCGACTGGACCACCTTTGGTCTGGTGAGCGGAGGCACCTGGCTCCGTCCCGTCCTGGTGTCGGCCAGCGAGGAAGCGATCGAAGCTCGTTTGGAGGGCGATCGCATCGAGCTGATTCAGCCGCTGGCCCGGGCAGAGGCGGGTGGGAGTGTGCAGGTTGTCCTGGACGTGCTGCTCTCCGATCTGGATCTCGACGGCACGATCGTCTTCGCCATCGAACGCGGCCACCTCGGTTCGACCCAGGTGGAACTCTCCAACTTCCTGGGCGCTGAGCCGCTTCTCGTCGACACCTTCATCTGGGCGGGAATCGCGTCCGACGAACGCAACACTTCAGTGGTGGAAGCCCCTGCCGAGCAGTTCCTGAGTACACCGCCATGAGAAAGAAGGGGTCCGGGGTGCGGAGTTCATTGGTCCGTCCAGCCCCTGCCGGATGCGGATGATGAATCCGACGATCGTACTCACTGGCCTGATCCCCCTGATGCTCATCGGCGGCGTGGTGCTGACCTCACTGGTCTCCATCCTGGTCCTCTGGCTCTACCGGCGGGCAGTGCTCCGGAGCATGCGCCAGGCGGCACAAGCACAATCTCCACCACCGGCAGACGACACGGAGGTAGCGCACGAGCCTGGCGATGGGCTGAGGATCCGGTATTGGGAGGCTGGATCTGAACCCGAAGCCCTTGCCCGCAGCTCCGCCGGCTACCAGCGCATGTTGACCTCGATGGCGGCCTCCGGGTCCGTCCTCGGCGTAGCCGGCGTGGCGTATGCCCTTGTGGTCACGTTCGCCTGGATGTTGGCCGCCGGAGGGGATTTGGCGGTCAGCAGGTTCCTCGTACTCTTCCTGGTTTTTTCCTGGCCGACCGTCGTTTCGTTTATCATCGTCGCTTCAGGCAATCGGGCGCAAACGCTTGCGATATCGCTTGCCTACTTCGCCGTGTTGGGCGTCGTGGCCGGCTGGATCGCGCTGCTGCAATCTGGGGTGTCGCTGTTTGACTCCTTCGTGCTCTGGGCTGTGATGAATGCACCGGCAACGATTCTGCTGGCGGCCTTCTTACGGCGAAGCGTTCGGGCGATCGGTCCGATTGTGCTGGCATTCATGATCGCGGGGATCACCGGTATTTCCCTCTTCACGCTGGGTGGGCTGAGCATCGACGCACTCCGATTGGCGGTCGCTGAGATTGGGACCTCGATTGGGTTGAATGCAAATTGGATCTTCTCTCTGGTGGCTGTGGCCGGTTTTCTAGCGTTTCTACCGCTTGGCTGGATCGGCCTTATCTGGGTTGGCCGACGCTACCGGGCG
>JBFJVD010000200.1:0-5431 GCA_041624375.1 Anaerolineales bacterium | reverse complement strand
GGCCCCAATGGCGCGGGCAAGACAACTGCCATGCGGATTCTCTCTGGCTACATGCCGCCAACAAGCGGGTCGGCCAGTATCGCGGGCTACGATGTCGTCGAAGACTCACTTGAGGTTCGCCGGCGAGTTGGCTACATGCCGGAGACCGTTCCTCTTTATCCGGAAATGACCGTCCACGAATTTCTCGCCTATCTCGGGGCGCTTCATCGCACCCCCGACCTGGAAGACCGAATCGATGAGGCGCTGGAAGAGGTACAGCTTACCGATCGAACCCACAGCTACATCGGGAGTCTTTCAAAAGGGATGCGCCAGAGGGTGGGTCTGGCCCAGGCGCTCCTGCATCAGCCGGAAGTGCTCATCCTGGACGAGCCGACGATTGGCCTCGATCCGGCCCAGATCATCGAAGTTCGCAAAATGATCAAGGATCTGGGGCGCCAAAGGACCGTGCTACTCTCAACGCATATTCTCTCGGAAGCTCAACAGATCTGCGATCGAGTGTTGATCATCAACAAGGGCCGAATTGTCGCTGGAGATACCCCCGAGAATCTGCAGGCACAGCTGGCCGGCGCCGACCGCTTGTTGGTGCGAGCGGCTGCCGAGACCGGCTCGCTCAAGGAACTGCTTGAACAGCAGCCTGGAATTGTCCGGGTGACTGGCACCGGGGAAGAGGGTGCCGTCGAAGTGGACGGGACACCCGGGCAGGATGTTCGGCCTGAGGTGGCCCGTGCCATCGTCCATGCGGGTCTCGACCTGCTCGAAATGCGGCCGGTGGGGGTCAGCCTGGAAGATATTTTCTTGCAGCTCACTCGCGAGGCTGAAGCGAGCGAGTCCAATGGCGGAGAGCGCTAATCCCATGCGGAATGTCTGGATCATCGCCGCCCGCGAATTCCGCCAGTACTTTATCTCGCCGCTGGCCTACGTGATCGCCGCCATGGTCTTTCTGATCCTCGGCGGGATCTTCTTCATTAACCTCTACTTCGGCGCCCAGACCGGCCAGATCAACCCGGACGGGCGCATCGTGATCGGCCCCCTGGTTACAATCCTGGTCTTTGTGATCCCGGCGATCACCATGCGCCTGCTGGCCGACGAGCAGCGGATGGGGACGATGGAACTCATGCTGACTGCGCCGGTGCGAGATTGGGAGTTGGTGATCGGCAAGTGGTTGGGGTCTTTTCTGTACATGCTGGCCCTGCTGGCAGTCACCTGGGTATATCCCCTCATTCTGCATCAGCTCACGACGCCGGGCATCGATCAGGGAATCCTGGTTGCTGCCTACCTGGGGCTTGTGTTGTTGGTCGCTGCAATGCTGGCGATCGGCGTGATGATCTCGGGTCTGTTTGAAAACCCTATCGCCGCCCTCTTTACGACACTGGCCGTGCTGCTTGGACTGTGGATCCTTGGTGGGCTTGGATCAGGGGCCAGCACGGGGAGCCAGATCGCCAATTATTTGAGCCTGGTTGATCACTTCTATGCCAACCTATATCGCGGCGTGCTTGATCTCACCGACATCGTCTACTACTTGAGCCTCACGGCGCTTTCACTGTTCGTCGGCAGCCTGATCGTTCAGGCGCGGAGGTGGCGGTGAGGCAGCAGGATCTTCGACGCTACATCCCTTACCTTTACGGCGGCTCGATCGTCGCGCTTCTTGTCGCAGGCGCATGGTATGTGATCAATCGACAGTTTGACCTCGGCGTGCAGATCGCGCTTGCGCTGGCCATCCTCGCCTCCGCCGCGGCGGTGTTGATTGATCCCGAGCGCGTGCAGATGGCGCTCACTGGACGGCAGGCTCGTTATGGCAGCAACGCGTTGCTGCTTGTGATCGCCTTTGCCGGCATCCTCTCCGTAGCCAACTACCTCGCCTACACCAATCCGCAGCGGATCGATCTCACGGAAGATCAGCAATACACCCTGGCGCCTGAGAGCGCTGAACTGCTCGAGAACCTCCAGGCGCCGGTGCGCATCCGCGGCTTCTTCACCCCGGACGCCGCCCCCTCGCGTGACAACCTCCGTCCGCTGCTGGATGAGTATGTGGCAGTCAGCGGCGGCAAGCTCAGCTATGAGTTCATCAACCCGCTGGAAAATCCGGTGATCACCGAGCAGCTCGGGGTCACCCGGGACCGGTCGCTGGTGATCACGATCGGGGAAGAGTCGGAAGTGGTCACCGTCGTCACCGAGCGTGAGATCACCTCCGCCATCCTGCGCCTGACCAACCCCGGCGAGCGCAAGCTTCTGTACCTGGTCGGACACGGTGAACGGACGCTGGACGCGGCGGATGAGGCCAGCTTCTCGCAGTTTGAACAGGCGCTGCAGGCGAAGAATTACACGCTCGAGCCCCGCAATCTTGAAGCCGATCCGGAGATCGGTTCGGACATCCTGGCTGTGATCGTCGCCGGTCCGACCGTCGCTCTTGCCGAGTCGGAAACTGCCGCCCTCAAGGCCTACCAGGAAGCCGGTGGGGCGATGATCGTCTTTCTGGATCCGAGCGCGGCCCGACAGGAAGGCGCCGAGCCGGATCCGTTGATCGGCTATGTGCAAGAAACGTGGGGCGTCCAGGTTAGGGACGACCTGGTGGTCGACCTGAGCTCGACCCTGCCACTGACCGGCATCGCCAGCCAATATGCGGTCCATCCCATCACGGAGCGCCTGGGCAATCTCGCCACCTACTTCCCTTCGGCGCGCAGCCTCTCGCCGCCGCCAATTGAAGAACAGACCGACACGATCGTGATGGCACTCGTTGAGACCAGCAGCAATTCGTGGGGAGAAACTGATCTTCAGGCTTTCCTTGACCGCAGTGAGATCGAGTACAACGAAGAAGTCGACACGATCGGGCCGCTCACGCTCGCCGTCGCCGGAGAGAACCTCTCCAATGGTGCTCGCATCGTCGTCTTCTCCGACTCGGATTTCGCCGCCAACGCCGATTTCTTCGGGCGTGGGAACGGTGACCTGGCGATCAACAGCGTCGATTGGGCGGCCGGTCAGGAGGAACTGATCAATCTGACCCCCAAACCGGCGACCTCCCGGTTCGTGCTCCCACCCTCCGTTCAGGCGATCGGCGTGATCTTCCTCGTGACATTGGTTCTGATTCCCGGCGGCGTGGTTGGATATGGCGTGTTCGTCTGGTGGCGGCGTCGCCGGCGCATCTGAGGCCCTGCAATGATCCGCCGGCCAACCTGGGTGCTTCTAGCGATCTTCGGTCTCAGCCTGATCTTCGCAATCTGGTGGGTTCGCAGCCGCGAAGAACCGCTGGGCTTCGAGCCAACCGCTGATGTCACCCCGCCGCCGGCTCTTCTCTGGGAGCTGGCCCCCGAGCAGATTGTCGGCATTCGCATCGAATCGGCGGAGAACGGCGAGGTGGTTGAAGCCGAGCGGGATGAGGAAGCGCTCTGGGTGCTGATCTCCCCGGAGGCGCCGTTGGCGGATGTGGCGCGCATCGAACGGGCGGTGACCTGGCTTCAGGCGCCGCAGCCGCGTGGCGAGATTTTCGACCCGGGCAACCTGGCGGATTTCGGCCTCGATCCGCCACAGGCGACCATTAGGGTGCGGCTCGCCGATGGCAGTGAACGAGTGCTGCTCGTGGGGCGGGAGGCGCCGACCGGGAATGCAGTCTACGCCCTCATCCCGGGTTCGGAGAGCATCCTTCTCTTCAGCCCATTCGGAATCGAAGAAGTCACCGGAATGCTTGAGACGCCCCCGATCGCAACCCCGACGGCGACACCAACCGAAACTGCCGTCCCTGAAGGCACCCCCGAGCCGGCCACAACCCCCTAGGTCATCGATCGAGATTCCATCTGGCCAGGCCCGGCCTCGACGGCGGTGCCCGGCCGCCTACGCGTCTGTTTGTCGTGCGCGATGGGTCTTCCATTGATCGAGCGCATGACCGATTGCGTAGCCCGACCAAAGCGAAATAAACGGAATCATGGGGAGATAGAAGCGCTGAAAGGGGAGGGGGATCACCACCAATAGCGCCAACGCCTGAAGCCCGCCTGCCATAGCGAGCAAGCGCCCTGTCCGGCGTTGCACGGGACGCTCAGGTGGGATGCGCAGCGAGAGCAGCAGACCGGCGAGCGTGAGCGCGAGATAGATCGATCCTCCGATCGAGGCGCGCATCAGGTGACGGAGCACGTCGGCGTCATAGCGCTGGATCTCGGCCGACTGTGCCTCGACGTAGTTCCCGACCTCAAAGTACTGCAGTGGCAGGCTGAAGAGGTGGACGACGAAGACGAGCACGCGCTTCCCAGCCGTATCCATGACGGCTTCTGGCGTGAAGGCCAGCGCCGTCTCCACCTGTCCATTGAGCAGGGTCTGGCGCTCCTGCCACATGGCTTTCCCGGCGCCGATGGGTTGCGCCCATAAGACCGGGTGAAGAAGGGCGATGACAAAGGCCGCGCTCAAACCAAAGATCAGCACGCGCCTCAGCCGCCCACGAATCGTCTCCGCCGCACGCTCCGGCAGGAAGGCTGCTACGGCGCCGGCCAGAAGCAGCGGCGCCGCTGAATACTTCGCGGAGAAGGCCAGCGCAGCCCCCAACCCCGCGAGCCAGGGCCGGCGCCCTGCGGTGACGATTCCATATGCCGCAACACAGACGCCCGATACAAGGGCTCCCTCCGACATGGCTCGCCTGCCATGCAGCATGAGCAGCGCGCTGGTTCCTAGAAGCAGGACGGCAGCGATCCCGGCGGTGGGGCCCTGGAGCCTTCGACCGACAAGGTAAATCGCCAGGAGTGTCAAGGGCAGCAGCACAGTGGAGGCCAGCCGGGCGCCCCGCAACAACTCTATCGTTGGAAGCGCCCCAGACTGAACGTTGAGCTCCCAGGAGCCGCCCCAATCCCAGTCGGTCGAAACTGCGTCAGGGCCATAGCCCGCCAGACGGCGGCCGACGCCGAGGATGTACTTCGGCAGGGGTGGGTTCAGGAGCCGATACTGCAGTTGGCGATCGAGGGCGGCCTCAGCCCTCCAGGCCATCCCGCCTGGATCTTCCACGATCAGTTCCAGATCGCGGCTCTGGAACAGCAGCGAGGTCTCATCAGGGTGGAAGGGGACTTCGTCGATCCCCCACAGCTGCAGGGCAGTGAGCGCAGCGATCAACAAGGCGACCAACAGGGCTTCGCGCTGTGTGGACATCATCGGGCTTCTTTGCGCTGGAGGACGATCATCCCGTCACTGCCGTAGATGTCGGTATCGAACACGCGGTACTGCGCATAGGCATCGTCAATACGCTGGTCTTGCAGCAAGGTGTTGCGGCCGTAAACTTCGAGCAAGACGACATAGTCCGGCGCTTCATCCAGGATCAGGTCGGAGGACATGGCATAGTTGATGCTGTAGGCGGAGGCTTGCAGGGGATAGTAGCCCACAGCAACAGGGGTGATGAGCCCAACCGTGTCGAGCATGCGGGCATCCGTTACATATCCAAGCGCACCGATATCGCCGGCTG
>JBFJVD010000199.1:0-5541 GCA_041624375.1 Anaerolineales bacterium | reverse complement strand
TTCGGCCGAGCCACTCCATGGGTTGTGGACTGCGCGGACAGCAAACAAGACTTCCTTTTTCTACTTCCATGAAGACGGCACGTTCTCCTATTACGGGGTGACGGATCAGGAGGCGCAGAGGGCACATGGCACCAAGGACCTCAACGCGCAGCAAGTGATCGATAGCCGAACTGTGTGGGGAGAATTCTGGTTTGACGATGGCTTGTTTCACATTCTGGACGTCGAGATTGTTCCGATGCGAGCATGGGATATCTGCGAGGCCGATGAAGTTGGCATCTATGAGGTGGTTGCAGTCTCGGAGCGTGAGGTGCAGTTCGATGCCTCGCGCGACGAATGTATGAACAATTCAATGGACATTGGCACCCGACGCTGGGTCCTTGAGGGCGAACCACATATTTATGGGCGGGTCGACTCGCCGTGAGATAGGCGGGCCAACCCGCATACTGGATCCCGCCTGAGACAGGGCGGGGGAAGAACATGAATCGCTACCTGAAACTCTTCGAGCGCGAATTCAGCCCGCGCAGCCGGCTGATCGCGCTCTTCTTTGAGGGGGTCTTCTTCCTCCTTCTGTTCCCCGGCGGGCTTATCTTCGCGGGGAGCTGGCTAGATAGGGTCATTGGCCTGCCCGACCTTCGTTGGGGGGCATTGAACACGCTCCTGGGGGCAGTGCTGATCCTCGCTGGCTGGCCGCTGGCGATGTGGGCCATTGTGGTGCAGTTCCAGCAGGGCCGAGGGACGCCCGTACCGCTGATGGCGACTCAAAAGCTGCTTGTCGGCGGCCCATTTGCGCTCTGTCGAAATCCCATGACGCTCGGCTCGGTTTCGGCCTACCTCGGTGTTGCAGTATTCGCTGCCTCCGCCGGCACCGCCATTCTGGTCGCCCTATTTGCGGCTGTCGTGCTTCTCTACAACAAGCTGATCGAGGAGCAAGAACTTCAGGCGCGCTTTGGGGACGCCTATGTGGCGTACAAGCGTGAAGTTCCCTTTCTCATCCCCCGTATACGCCGGCTTGCAGAGCCGCGGGCATGATCAGCCAGGTGACCAACGGCTCATGCGTAGACCGCTTCTCGCAGAGTGCTTCGGAGGAGGGCGGTGCCGGACAGAGCAAGCCTCATTTGTGATTTGCACGCTGCGTATGTTGGGCTGGGTTCTCGAATTCAGGAGGAAATCCGATGTGGCGGTATCTACTTGCGCTCCCATTCTTGGTCCACGGGGCTGCTCATGTCTCTGGATTCTTAGCTTCCTGGACCGTGCTTGAGGTCGGTTTCTCGGGATCGGCCTGGATCCTCTCGCCGAGTGTCGGTTACCGGAGCCTGATCGGGCGAGGCTTTGGGCTATTGTGGCTTGCGGCCGCCATAAGTCACCTGGCGGCTGGGGTCGGGCTGATGCTGGGCCTCGGATGGTGGGCCAGCGCAGCCCTTGCCGGCTCGCTGGTCTCGCTGCTGGTGATCTTGCCCTGGTGGAACACCGTTCCCCCTGGAGCTCGGCTTGGCGCGGCCTTCGACCTGCTCGTGATCCTATTGCTGGCCACACCTCTGGGCGGGCTGCTGCCGGCCCGCTAGAGCCATGGTTTGGATGCTTCTAACCACGCATTCAACCCGGTAAATTCGCGGGGCGACCTGCTGCGCCGGGAGCCGCCGGCGGGCAGCGAGCGGTTGGGCCGAAGTCGCCTCGTCTAGGGGTTGAGGAGCGGATTTGCGAAGACTCCAGGGCTGACGGGGTGGGTGAATGAGACACGGGTGCCTGGTTGGGTCACTTCAAGAAAAGAGGACATGAAATGTCGGATGAGAGCCTTCGGAAGATCTTCAAAATCTTCAACCGCTTCATGCTGTTCATGTGGCGCCTCGGCTTCGGATCGTGGGGAAATGGGACGAAGTACGGGGGCTACATCATGGTCATCAAGCACCGCGGGCGGAAGACTGGCAAGAAGCGCCTGGCTCCTGTCAACTACGCGGAGATCGATGACCGGATCTACTGCGTCTCGGCGATGGGGGACCGATCGGACTGGTACCGCAACCTGATCGCAAACCCGGAGGTCGAGCTCTGGCTGGCAGACGGCCGCTGGGCCGGGGTTGTTGAAGACGTGACCCAAATGAAAGGACGGGCTCAAATCCTGCGCCAGGTGATCGTCGCCAGCGGATTTGCCGGACCGCTATTCGGGTTTAACCCCCGGCATATGTCTGATGAAGATTTCGACGAGATGCTTGAAACCTACCGCCTGCTCTGCGTTCGGAAGACGGCTCCGGCAACGGGGCCAGACGGACCAGGCGATCTCGCCTGGGTCTGGCCGCTCTCGACGCTGCTCCTCTTCTGGCTGCTGGTGCGGCGCGGAAAGCGCCGCAGGCGTGAAACTGCGGGAGCCGCATAAGAGGGTGTCAGACACCACAGAAACACAAGGACAGAAACTGGTTGGCAGAAGCATGCGCGCAGGCGTGGATCTATCGATCCGGTGGGTGGCGGCCAACGCTCTTGCGGAAGTCGTGGGGTTGGGCGCGACATTCGGGGTGGGTGCCCTGGTCATCTCCGCGCTGGGCGAATGATCCGGGAGTCTGGCGTCGCCCCTGACCCTCCTCCTGAGGACCCTGTCTGGCGCGATCGAGGGGACGGTGGTCGGGCTGCTGCAGTGGAGCGTCTTGTGGTCTGCATTTTCACGAATCGCATGCGGCGCCTGGATCTGGCTGGCGGCGAATGCGGTGGCCTGATCGTTGGGGTTGCCGCTGATCTTCGCCGGGGTCGTTTGGAGCTGGCCGGGTCGATTGTGGGCGCCGTCCGCGGCGCTGCGCTTGCCTGGCTCCGGAGCAGCTCCAGGGAACGGGGCTACGCGTAGCCTGCCGGTTCGCGGGGAGACTGGATCCCGGAGCAGGGGAGCGCGCGGCGCGTGCGCTGTTCCGAGGCATTGGGACCGCGTTGATCGGTGCCCGGCGCGCAGCGGCAACCTGCGGGCCGCACCGCGCAGGACCGTTGGGGAGTCGTGGTTCGTGGGGGAGGGGCTTGACAGGGGTCCGGTTTTCTTTTAGGATCTAATTACTTACGATAAGTATCATTATCATAAGTAATAGTCAGGAAGCGCTTGTTCCACACCAGCCGCCCGGAGGCGCTCCACATGCCACAAGCAGTCACCATCCAGGCCAGCGTGTCCGCCTACCTGGACAGCGTGTCGCTCTCACGCAGCCCCAATACCGCCCGCACATACCGGAATGCCCTGCAGGCCTTCCTGGCGGCGCTGGAGAACGCCGTCGGCCTTGATCCCACCTCCTATCCCGCAGAACAGGCCTCTGAAGACTGGATCGCCGATTTCGTCCAGCAGCTGAAGACCTATGCCCCGACTACCGAGCGCCTGTACCTCACCGCCATCGCCGGCTGGTACGAGTTCCTGGCCGCCGAACGCCTGGCCGCTGTGAACCTGCCTCGCCTGCGTCTGCTGATCAAGCGCCGCGCCCGACGTCCGGGCCAGCGATTGCCGCAATTTCCTAGACAAAATATCGACAAATTGCTTGATTATGCCCTTCGGCTCAGTGAGCAGCCCAGCCGCAATCCCCGGCACCGCCTGCGGCTCTTGCGCGATCGCGCCTTCCTGATTACGCTTGCCGACACTGGCCTCAGGGTTCACGAAGCCTGCGGCTTGCTCCGCGGGCAGGTCGACTGGATCGAAGGTCATGCACTCTTGATCGGCAAAGGCGATCGACAGTCGCTGGTGCGCTTCTCGGAGCGCGCCCTGTCCGCCCTGCGGGATTATTTGCATGCGCGCGCAGCAGTCGATGGCGCCTCTGGTCGCCCGCTCGGGTCGCTACCTCTCTTCGCCCGGCACGACCGGCGCGCCGGTGCACGCGTCCTGCCGATGTCCACCACCACCGGCCGCGCAATTGTCGCTGCGCGCAGCCGCCAGGCGTTGGGGAGCGCCGCGAGTGACCCGATCACGCCCCATTCTCTGCGTCACTATTTCGTGACCACGGTGCTGCGGGCCTCCGGAGGAAATCTCCGCATGGCGCAGGAGCTGGCCCGCCACCGCAACATCGCCGTCACCCAGCGCTACGCACACCTGGCGGACGAAGAGCTCGATCGCGGCTATCATGAGATCTTCAACCGTGCGAATTGAGAGGATTCGAAGCCTGGCGCCCTGGCGCGTGCGGTGCCCCCAATGAGCTCCGCTCCGCTGGCGGTGTTCCTGGATCGCTTCTTACCGGGCCTCCTTGACCGACACGACGTCCCGGGTGCAGTGGTCGCCGTTGTCGAAGGTCCCACGGTGCGTCACCTCGCTGGCTATGGGCTCTCCGATCTCGAGCAGGAACTGCCGCCGGATCCAGGGCGGACCTGCTTTCGAATCGCCTCGCTCACCAAACTCTTTACTGCCACGGCCGCTATGCAATTGCATGAACGCGGTCAACTCGATCTCCATCGCCCCCTCGCGTCCTATCTGCAAGGTACCGGCATCCCCTTCGCTGCCCTCGGCGAGATCACCGCGGCGCATCTCCTCACCCACACCCCGGGCTACGAAGAGCGCCTGCTGGGTGTGTCCTACCACCTTCTATCTGAGCAGCTGGGCTTAAGGCGCTACCTGGCAAGCCGCCTCCCTGCGCGAATATTCGCCCCAGGAGATGTTGTCGCCTACTCCAACCATGGTATGGCCTTGCTGGGACTTCTCATCGAAGTCCTCAGTGAGCATGAGTTCGCCGAGTATATTCACGACCAGATCCTCACCCCGCTCCGCATGCGGCAGTCGACGTTCCATCTAGACCAAGTCGGGTCGGCTCTCTCACCCGCCTATGAACGGCGCAAGAAGAGCCTGATTCGCCTGCCAATCGACGACTATACGCATATCCCCCCGGCTGGAGGGCTGCTTGCGACTGCGGCGGATATGGCCCGTTTTGCCGGCATGCATTTGAATGGCGGTGAGCTCGACGGCAAGCGGGTGCTCGCCGGCGCAACGCTGGCGGCCATGCAGCAGCGCCAGCATGCGGATCACCCCGCCTTGCCCGGCGTGGGCTATGGATGGTTCGAGTCGCTAGATGGGGAGATCCGATCGCTTTCCCACACCGGCGGTGCTCGAGGCTTCAGCAGCCTGCTGCAGATCTACCCGGATGAGGGCGTTGGCGTTTTCTTCGCAGCGAACGCCTTCGCCGAATCCCTTTTCGGCGAGCTCGCCGCCAACCTGAACCGCCAGCTGGTCCGGCGGCCCAAAGCCAAACCCTCTCCCGGGAAATCTCCCCTCACGCTGCCCGCGCAGGCCTTCGAGGGCGATTACCGTTCGACCCGATTGGCGCGCACCTCGATCGAGAAGCTGCTCTCACTGCGGGGTCAACTCCGGATCCGGCGCGGCTCCGAAGGTGAGCTAAGCCTTGTCTACTTCGGCGGCGCTGAACGACCGCTCGGCTTGCTGGACGACTCACCACCGCTCTTTCAGATCGGCGACGGTCCCGGCCGGGTTGGCTTTCGTCTGGACGAGAAAGGCGCGGCAAAATTCTTGGTCCTGCCGACATCGGGCATGACGGCCACCTATGAGCGCGCGCCCTGGCACGAAACCCTGCGCGTGCAGGCGGTTTT
>JBFJVD010000198.1:0-5542 GCA_041624375.1 Anaerolineales bacterium | reverse complement strand
TCCTTCACCCGCAGGTCGATGACCTGGATGGAGCATTGCGTCAGCGTGCCCGGGGGCGGGACCAGGGTCCAGCCGCTTTTGATTTCCGGATTGAGATTATCTGCGCCGGATGTCGCCGTCGCGCCCGGAGTCTTTGTGGCGGTCGGAAGGGCGCCTGGGGTCTTGGTGGGGGTCGGCGGGGAGTCGGTCGGTTTGGTGGTGGGTGTGCGGCTCGGCGTGCTCGAGGGCCGAGTGGTTGCCGTCGGGAGCGGCGTTGGTGTGTCCGTCGGAATAGGTGTGGCCGTCGGCGTCGCCGTCAAAGGAGCATCGCCATCGAAGTTCAGGGCGGTGGCCGTCGGGACAACTCCGTCCAGCGTCGCCTCGATCTGCCTGGCCTGTTCCTCCGCTTCGAGCGGATTAAGACCGAGATCGCGAAAGAACTCCTGAAAGATCGTCAGACGAAGGAAGCCAACCTGGTCGGCGTCTCGACCGCTGTAGTCGGCGGCCATGTTGGAGCGCATATTGACGCCGAAGCGCAGCGATCCGGCCGACGCCGGACCGAGCTGGTAGAGCGCCAAGCCGCCGAGCACTGCCACGACGATCAGGGTGACGAGAATCCAGCCTCGGCTCATGTCAAACCATTCACCATCGGACTGGTGTTTACCAGACGCACCCGCCGGCTGCGCACACGCAGGAGTTGCCAATCTCGACCGAGCACAGGCAGCCGCTGTCGGCCCAACTCGACCATCTCAAACTGATCTTGCGCTGCGCCGAGCGATTCCCACGTTTCGGCCCCGAGCACCAGTCCGAATCCCATCTCCCCACGGGCAAAGATTCTCAGGGCCTTCGCTCTCTCAACCGTAGGGCCAAACGCCACCTTCAGCCTATGGTCCTTCGGTCCTATCAACCCACTGGCGATTTCGCCGCTGGCGATGCCACCGACGATGGCCAACCGAAGATCCTCGGGAGAGTCGAGCCCCGCATTGTGGGCCTGAATCACGTCAACCACTTCCATCGCCGCATGGACGGCCTGAAGGGCGCACACGGAGGCGGGAAGGGGCCGCGGCCAGACTCCGAAAGTGGCCTGGAGAACCGCGCCGTCGAAGCTGATCACCCCTCCTCGATGTTTGGCAATCACCGTCGCCACCGCCGAGAGGACGCCGTCAAGCAACTCCGATACAGCCTCCGATACCTGGCCGGATTGAATGGATGGCTCGATCACTTCGAGGCTCAAGAAAGCCCCCCGATGCAGGCCGCTCACCTGCACAGGAACTGGCGGAAGCGTAGGGGGTTCGGCCCGCGGGTGACCGTTCGACATCTCTGGCGGGATTTGTTTGGGCGCCGGCCGGCGATGGAGGGCGTCCAGCATCTGCCGGAAGCCGCGGGCAAGCCGGCCGAGCTCATCGTTGCCCAGGTCGGGAATTTCAACATCCAGGTTCCCGGTCGCGACCTGCTGGGTTGCCTGAGCCAGCGTTTGAAGCGGACGGGTGATCGACCCGGCGACGGCCAAACCCACTAGCAGGATGAGCGACATCACCCCGACTGCGGCCGCAACAACGAGCAGGACGGTATCCGAATCCTGAATTGGCAGGGGCTGATCGCCCCCGGCGGCCAGACTGTCGAAGAGCGAGATTCCAATGATCCCCAGCGATTCAGTGCCCTGTCGGACCTCTAGGGGTGTCATCACCTCTCGGTAGGGGGAGCCGCCGATATCGAGCCGGCGTATCGGGTCCACCTCCGACCCGGGCAACAATGTGGCGCCAATAAGATCAGCCGGAATTCGAGCTGCCTCCGGCGAAGAGAATGTGAGGGTCGTCCCCATCAGCTCCCCGTCTGGAAACGCGTAGAGGCTGATATTGGCCCCCGACTCGGCTGCCAGGTTCGCCGCGAGACGATCGGCATATCTGCCCACCAGGACCGCGCCCTGCACGCGCCCGGCGAGGTCTTCCAGCGGTCCGGCAACGAAGAGGACAGAGACCGGGCGGTCACTGAGGGGAAGCGTCACCACCCCAGCCCGTTTGTCGCCCAGATCGTCCCCGCCACGGCTCTGAAGGATCTGCTGGACGAAAGGCCACTCGAAGTAGTAGCCCTCGCCGCGGAGTGTTTCGTAGGTCCCTGCAGGGGCATCCGGCCTGCGGCGCACCGTGAGAACGCTGATGCCGCGCGAGTCGATCAGCGCGACCCAGTCGGGTTCCGCGTTGATCACCAGCGGCAGGACACGCGCCCTGGCGGATTCGGCATCTCCGCCTACCACCGCTTCGAGAATCCCATCGGTGTTCGCGATGAGGCGCTCCAGCGCCAGCAGGTCCTCCTCGCTGCGAACCACCGCGTCGGCAGCCTGGCGTCCGCTATCGGCGAGCTGGCGAAGAAAGCGATCCTCGGCCGTTTCCGAGAGCAGCCGGATGACGAAGGCCGCCCCTGCGGCAGCCAATAGCAGCGTGAGCAGAAAGAAGGGGAGTGTGATCTTCCAGCGCAGGCCAAATGAAGCACGGCCTTCTCGCGCAAGGAAATCCAACTTCATGATCAACGAGTCCTATCGCGTCCGTATACAGGCACGCGCCAGCGGAGCCACAAGCCCGCGCAAGGCGTCAAGTGCAGGTTGAGATAATCCCATCTTAGGCCGCCGCTGCTTCCGGATCCCTTACGTTCAGCTACCAATTCAACTCCAGGGTGCAACCTGCATCGAAGGTCAGCGCAAGCAGGTTGACGAACTCGACTTCATGTGGCCACTTATAGCGGACATCAAGTTGACGGATTTCACCGTCTGCCAAGACCCAAGGATCCCCTTCGCTCAGAATCTGAAGGCTGCTCTCGTCCACCAGCGCCTCTTCCGGAAGGGCCCAGACCGAATCACCGCCCCACTCGACCTCAATCGGCGGGTTGCCCCATTCAAAGGCCGGATTTAATTCAAGGACACGGACCGGACCGCCAGTTGCGTTTGATAAGCTAACGGAAATATCGTTCCCCTGTCGCGTGAATCCGATCAAGCTTAGTCCCGGGCAGAGCTCCGAGACGATGGGCGGGGCCGGCGTCGGAGGGATCGTCGCCGTCGGAATGGCGAAGTCCGTAGCGCCGAGGGTCGCCGTCGCTGCCCCATTCGATGCAGACGGCAGCGGATTTCCCGCTGCGCCGTTTCGAACCATTCCCACTACGACAGAAGCTACCGCAAGGATGGCGAGAAGACCCACTCCGTAGAGCAGCAGTGGGGAGAGACGGCGGGGAGGCGGCAGGGAATCAGGCCGGGCATAAGGGAGCGCCTCCGCACGGAAATCCTGGACCGTCGGATTCAGCCAGCGAAGGGGGTCTCCCTGCAGCCCCGCCTGATAGGCCGCGTACATGGCCTCAACCGATTCGAACCGATCCTTGGGATCTTTCGCGAGCGCCGTTAGGATCACCCTTTCCAGTGGCTCAGGCAGCTGAGGGTTGTAGCGTGTCGGCGGCGGCACCGGATCCTGGATGTGCATGATCGCGGTCGCCATCGGCGTGTCCGCTTCAAATGGCAATCTGCCTGTGCTCAACTGGTACAGGACGACTGCCAGGGAGTATTGGTCCGAGCGTTCATCCAGTTTCTGCCCGCGCGCCTGTTCCGGTGACACATAAGCGGGGGTGCCAAGAAGCGCTGAGCCGGTCAGCGAGTTTGTCCCCTCAACCAGCCGGGCCAGCCCGAAGTCGGTGAGCAGGGCGTCCCCGGCTTTCGTGATCAGGATATTGGACGGCTTGATGTCGCGATGAATGACTCCATTGCGATGTGCGAATGTCAGCGCCTGCACCACCTGGCCAATCCAGCGCGCCGATTCTTCGGCGCGAATCGGCGCCCGAACCATGCGCTCGTGGAGCGATTCGCCCTCCACAAAGGGCATCACCAGATAAACCAGCCCGTCGAACTCGCCGTAGTCGATGACGGGAACAATGGAATTGTGCTTCAAGCGGGAAACCAGGCCGCCCTCGCGCCGGAAGCGGCGGACAAAGCGGCGATCACTGCTAATGGTAGGAGAGAGAACCTTGATGGCGACCTTTTGGGCTTGCCGCTCGTCGACTGCCCGGTACACAGTCGCCATGCCGCCGACCCCGATCTGATCGAGGAGGCGGTAATGGTCTAGCTTCTTACCAACGAGTCCTGCCACTGCGGCCCTCTACCTGCCCTTCGAGGGACAAGCCTACACTTGCGGCTGCGGCTTGACAAGGTGACTTTCGGCCTTATGCGCGCCGCTTGGCCACCGGTGCCCGGGTGGAAACGCATCTGGAGGAAGGTTGCTTTCTAGGTGAAGGGCGCGGCCCGCATGAGGAGCAACATCCTCGGGGGCGACGATGTTCGTTCGTAGCTCGACAGCAGGGGGCATGCTAGGCTGGTGTTGCGAGGGTGCCAGGGCGAACACACGTGGGTGCCTGGAGGCACCATCGATGACGCCGGCAAAGCTCATCGCCGATCTGCTCACGCTCACCCGGCTGGGGGCGGCGATCCTCCTGGTGGTCAGCGGACTTCTGTGGCATGCCGAATCCCTGCCGCTCGCGGCCTGGCTTCTGCTCTTCTCCTGGACGACAGATCTACTTGATGGTCCGATCGCCCGCCGCAGTCGGGTACAGCATGCGACCTGGCCTGGCGAACACGACCTGGAGATCGATATCCTGGTTTCGATCGGGCTGCTGCTTCACATGTGGATCGCCGGCTTCGTCAATCCATTGATCACCTGGGGGTATCTGACCTGCTGGGCGATCGTCTTCTTCAATTGGGGGATCCCACGGTCGCTCGGATTGCTGATCCAAGCCCCGATCTACGGCTGGTTCCTGCTGCTGGCGCTTCGCCTGGCCCCTGCCGCCGGGTTATGGCTCGTGGTCTGGATCCTGGTGGTGATCACGATCACCTGGCCAAGATTTCCTCAGGAGGTTGTTCCCGGCTTCCTGGACGGACTCCGCACATCGTGGAGCGAGCGGACGGTACGAAGGCACTGATCCTCCACTGAAGTTCTCCCCACAGATCTCTGCCGCCCACCCGACACAGTCGAGGCCACCGCCCAGCTTCGGCAATTGTGATATAACTGCCCAGGTTGCCAACACCAAGGATTCCTGTGTCATCATCGGATCATCTGCATTGGGCCGCGAGGCTAATGGAGCACGCGGCCCCGATCGTTGACAGTCTTTCGAACCCGGCGCTGCTCCGTTGGCTGGTCGCGCCGCTTGGGGCCCTGGCAGCGCTCGCTACGCGGAGACATCCGGTCTCTGCCGGCGGCCAGGCGAGCCGACCCCCGCAGCCCGCTGAGGGTCTGGTCGCCCTTACGGCGAACCTGCACCACGACTGGCCGCGACATCGGCGGCTGACGGAGCGGCTCGAGCTCTTCGCCGAACTGGCAGAGCAGGAGGGAGCCTCCATCCTGCTGCTGCAGGAAGTGATGCGCCGGGCCGACTTCTGCGCGGCCGCCTGGCTGGCTCGCCGCCTCGACATGGCGTACGTTTACGCACCCGCCAATGGCCACCGGGACGCGCTCGGCTTTGAAGAAGGGCTCGCGATCCTTTCCCGCTACCCCATCGAGGCGAATGCGGTCCAAACGTTTGGATTGGAGAATGG
>JBFJVD010000197.1:0-5562 GCA_041624375.1 Anaerolineales bacterium | reverse complement strand
GATTTGCCCGACTCTGGCGCCGGGGTGTTCCTCATGCGGCGGATGATGGATGAAGTCCGCTACCGGCGCGAAGACGAGGCCGTCAACTGCCTGGTGATGGTGAAGCGGGCGTCCGACCCAGACGACCCGCGCGTTGAGAACTAGACCGGCTGGAGGAGGCGGCATGCGCGCAATCTATTTCGAGAAGGACGTCCCCCGCGTCCTGGCGGTGAAAGCCCTGCGCCGCTTTTGGCCGGGTGTCATCTGGAGCCCGATCTCACCCACCCGGGTGGTCGAGATGCCCGACCCGCCCCTGCCGGCTGCGGACTGGCTGCGGGTGCGCAATATCCAATGCGGCATTTGCACGACGGACCTCAACCTTCTCTTCGTCCAGGCTGAGCCGGCCATCTCCGCTGCCGCCCTTCCCGGCATCCAGCGCATCTACCTCGGTCACGAGGTGGTCGGCGAGGTGGTCGAGGTCGGACCGGAGGTCCAGCGCTTCCATGTGGGCGACCGGGTGGTGATGGAGGCGCGTCCATTCGGCAGCCCCAACTGCCTAACCCAGCACCTCGACCCGCCCTGCAAACACTGCGCCGCCGGCCATTACCACTACTGCGAAAACGGCTCGCGCGGATTGGCACCGCTCGGTGGGGGCGGCGGCTGGGGCGATGGCTATATTGCCCATGAAACCGAGGTCTGGCCGGTTCCCGACGATCTCAGCAACGATCAAGCCTCCTTAATCGAGCCGATGGCGGTGGCCCTGCACGGCGTCCTGCGCCGCCCGCCGAATCCGGGCGATCGAGTCCTGGTCATCGGGGCCGGCATCATCGGCCTGCTGACCAGCCAGGCCGTGAAGGTCGTCGAGCCGGGCTGTCATCTCACGGTGATGGCCCGCCACCCGCATCAGATTGAGGCGGCCAAACGCCTGGGCGCCGATGAGATCCTCTCCGAGGACGATCCCTATGCCGACGCGGCCCGCATCACCGGCGCGCAGCACTACCGGTTTCCCATGAACCGCGGGATGCTACTCGGCGGATTCGAGGTGGTCTACGACTGCATCGGCAGCGGGCAGACGGTGCTGGACGGGCTGCGCTGGGCGCGTGCTCAAGGCACGCTGGTTATGATTGGCACGAGCTTCAACCGGATGACAACTGACCTGACCCCTGTCTGGCATCAGGAGGTCGACCTGCTCGGGTCGATTGCCTTTGGAACCGAAGACTGGCGCGGCCGTCAGGCGCACACGTTCGATCTGGTGATCGAGATGCTGCAGGAAGGCGTGCTCACCGACGAGGGTCTGATCACACACCGCTTCCCCTTTGAAGCCTACCGTGAGGCGATCGAGACAGCGACGGACAAACGCACGGGCTCCATTAAGGTCACGTTCGACTATGATGCATGACCCCTGTGGTCGCCTGGTGCCGCCAGCCTGTTGGAGCCGCCGATGAGGGGTCCATCCGGCACACCCGGCTGGCTGCTCTTCGTCTTCATCGTCCTGCTGCTGTTCTCAGCCTTCTTCTCCGACTCACTCCTCTTGCGCATCCTGGCCACGCTCGGCGTCATCCTGGGGATTGGGGCACTGGCCTCCGGCCGCCGGCTGAAGCGCGAATCCGAAGAAACCGAATCCGACTTGAGCCGGCCCCTCCGTCCGTTCGAGCAGGCGCCGGCCGAGACAGTCGGCGAGCGGATGCTGCCATATGTCTTCGTCGGCGCGACGGTTCTGCTGGTTGTGTCCCTGGCGCTCTACGCTGGCAGGCTGATTGGGTTTTGGTAGGTCGGGGAGAAACAGTGATCTGGGCTTGAGTCGCGCCAAGATCGAGTCGGGCTGAGCCTAGAGCACGGCGTTGACCGACCAGTCGTACGGCTGGAACCGCAACCGCACGTCGCCGCGCGCCAGCGCGTCCCGGAGCGCTTCATCCTGGCTGTAGCGTTCCAGCAGTGCAAACACGCCCTGTTCCCCTCCGAAGTCGATGCTGTACGAGTCGAGCAGCTTTGAGAGCCACAGGACCCGGTGCTCGGGATCGTAGCGCGCGCCGCCCGAGTTGAGAAAGGCGCTGGCGGCCTGGTCAAGCTGGCAATCAATCTGTTCCCCATCGTAGAAGGCGATCGGCGGGCAGGAACGGGCCCCGCAGTTCAGGGCGAAATGGATTCTCGGATCCGGCGGGTCCAGTGAAAGTTGGCGCCGCATATCATCGGGCGCGAAGGGGCGCAGCCGAAGTGTCGGATGCGGACGATTGCCCCGCAGCACCCCGTGCTCGATGTCGTCTGCGGAAAAGCGCTGGCCGCCGACGTTGTAGGCGGCCTGGCGGAAGAAGCCGGGCCGTCTCAGCAGTGAGCCGCGCACCTGGTAGTGGATCACTGCGTCCAGAATCAGCACATTGTACAGGTTGATCCAGAAGGCCAGCTGGTGGTCGCGGTCGCCGAGGTCCTCGGAGGTGCAGTGCGGTAGGGACCTCGTCAATTCACGAAACTGTTCGTAGGCTGTGCTTGCCCCCAATCCGCGGTAATCCACCCCGCCGGCTTTCAGCGCCTCGGCCCGCATCTGATTGGCGAGCCGCTTCAACGCGGGGCCAATCGGTTCGGATGGCTTGATGCCGCCCCCCGGGTTGAGCACTTGCCGCCGGTCGACTCTGAGCGCGAAGTCCACCGCCCAGGAGGCGCCGCGAATCCAGCGTGAGGCCAGGCGCTCACGCAATTTCTGGGGCGCTTCTTCGCCCGTCATTGTGCCGGTCTCTGCTGCGGTCATATGAGGGCATTCTACGTTCCGGCCATCCGGTATGGGGTAGCCCGACTTACACTCGCCTCGGTAGCCCCACCTACTCGGCCTGCGGATCGAACTATGGTATGATACCGCCCGATTACCGAGATTGAGCGGTTGAGGTGACCATGGACCAGTCCGAAAAGATCACGATCATCGAAGGTCCGCCACCCACATTTGAGCTGGTAGGCGATCCCGGTCTCATGGGCCTGGTGGAAGGCCCAATCCCCACGCAAATTGCTGTCTGTCATCTTCGCACCTTCAACGGACCGGCGCTGGTTGAGCGCTGCTACCGCGCTTGGCGCGATGGCCAGCAGATCAGCCTGGAATTCCGATCCGATGAAGGTCTCACCCAGGAAGCGCCGATCGTTGCTACCCGCTGGGCTGAGATGGACGAAGGACAGGTGCTTTTCCTCTGGGTGCGGCTGGACGATGTCGAGATCGAGATCGAGCTGGATTTCGGCGAGGACGATCTCGACGACGATTGGAGCGCTTTCGACGAGGATATCTAGCCCGATCGCGCGTATCCCGCGAGGCAAATGCTACGGCCGGACGCTTCCTGTGTCTGGCCGTTTTGCTTCCGCGCCCTGCTACAATCGAGGCACCCAGGACCCGCTTCGACGACTCTGCAAAGGACGGCATCGATGGATGCGTACGATACGCTGCTCGTTGACCACCAGGACGGTGTCTTCAGCATACGGCTGAACCGGCCGAAAGCCAACGCGTTTAATAACCAGATGATTGACGAGCTGTCGGACGCGCTGAAGGCCGCCGGCCGGGATAACTCGGTGCGCTGTCTGGTGCTCACCGGCGAAGGTCGCATGTTCAGCGCCGGCCAGGACGTGAACGCCTTTGCGCAGGTCGATGGTGAGGTCTCGTTCCGCAAGCATCTACAGCGGACCTACAACCCGCTGGTGCTGCGCATGCGCCGCCTGGAGAAGCCCATCATCGGGGCGATAAATGGGCCGGTGGCCGGAGCGGGGCTCGGGGTGGCATTGGCGACCGACATCCGCATCGCAGCCGAGAGCGCTCGCTTCGTCTTTGGCTTCACGGGCATCGGCCTGACCACCGACTCGGGCACCTCGCTCATGCTGCCGCTGCTGATGGGGCTGGCGCGCGCCTCCGAGTTTGCCTTCACCAACGATCCGCTCTCTGCGGCGCAAGCGCTCGAGGTTGGCCTGGTCAACCGGGTGGTCCCCGATGACGAGCTGCAGGCCGCCACGATGGAACTGGCCGTCAGGCTGGCTGCCGGCCCGTCGCTGGCGTTCGCGCTGACGAAGCGGGCGTTCAACCGGGGCTTGCTCGGCGGCTTCGAGGCGGCTCTGGACTATGAAGCCCACCTGCAAGAGATCGCCGGCCACAGCCATGATCACCATGAAGGCTTGCAGGCGTTCCTGGACAAACGCACGCCCGAATACACCGGCAGCTGATTGACTCCCGGCGTCGGGGATGAACCTTTCCGTGAGTCCCGAAGCTCATCGGGGACTCATGGAGGCCGCGCCGGTACCCTCCCTGGAGGTCTCTAGTGGAAGAAGGTGAGAACGCAACCCCAACGCGGGGGTTCTCGTGGCGCTGGTTCGGTGCAGTGGTGCTCCTGCCGCTCATCGTGATCGCGGCGGTCTTCGCCGTCGTGCAATTCCAGCGCTCCGACCGTTACGATCCCGCTTACTTCAGCCCGGCCCATCTCGAGCGCTACGACACATCGGGCGAAGTTGCGCTTGGCTATGAAGAGGTGATGCGGACAGGGGATATGGCCTTGATGCAGGAGCTTGTCGCCACGCGCAAGGCGGCGCAGCCCGTTCGGCCCCGCCCTGAGATGCTGCTCTATGACCTGCGCAGCCAGGATGGCGATTACCTGAACTACATCTACATTGCTGAAGATCGCAGCACCCGGCTGATGCGCCATGTGACCTTTGTGGATGGGCGCTATGTGCTTGCCGAGGAAGATCTGTACTACCTTTTCGACAGCGGTGATTGGCTGAGCGTCCTGTCGCCGCTTGTGGTCACGTGGTGGATCCTGGTCTTGCTCGTGATGGGCTTCAGGCGTCTGCGACGCCGCCGGACCTGAGGGGTGCGTCCCTTCCCCGATTTTATTATCCCCTCCCCACGAGAACCTGTGTTTGGATTGCCTGGAGCAGCCGTGGGGAGGGGGGAATTGAGGCGGATTTCCAGCGGGTAGTTTCCTGTCAGGGCGATGCGTTCGATCGAATCACACTTCTCCCCGAAAGGGAGAGGGTAGGGTGAGGGACGCGGATAAGAGAAACCTTCCCGGAAGCTTAAAGCTTCCGGGAAGGTGAGAAAGCAGTTCGGCCTACCTCAGGTGCCGAGGCGCTGGCGCTCGGTCTCCACGATCTCCGGCTCAAGCTTCTTGTAGAGTGGCTCGGGCTCAAGCAGCTTGCGGCCACCCTCCAGCTGGCTGGGCGCCCAGCGGCCGGTAGCCGCCGAGCCATCGTACATCAGTACCTCGTGTGTCCGCTCCGACTCCTCGACTCTCTCGATCGTGAGCTCACCGAAGAGCGGCTCGGTGTAGCCAAGCGTACGGTGCAGGCGCTCGGCGCTAAACGGAAGAAATGGGGACAGCAGCACCTTGAGCGAATCAATCGCCCGCAGCGCCGTGTAGACTGTTGTGGCCGCGGCCTGCTTGTCTTGCTTGATGACGCCAAACCAGGGCGCCCGGTCGAGGTAGCCATTCACCTCACGTGCCAGCCCCATCGCCTCCTGGAGCGCGGCGCGCAGCCGCACAGCCTCCAGGTGCTCGCCGACTCGCTCGAAGCCGGCCTCCACCTTCTCAAGCAGCTCCCGATCCTCAGCCCGCAGCTCACCGGGCT